>DATNFM010000152.1:0-11083 GCA_035606435.1 Streptosporangiaceae bacterium
GATGGATGGTCTTTTTTGCCAGGCTTTGATCTGATTTTGGGCAGGCTAAAGCCCTGAATTCGGCCGGCCGAGCTTGCCTGAGATTTAGGCGTGCAAGGTGATGACGATGAACGGCTTCATCGTCGGCTGCTTGGTGCCGCCTGCGGGTTCGACCGTCAGGCCGACCACGTCACCCGGCAAGAGCCCCTCGGCGAGCACCGGCCTGGAGTTGTCCGACGGGCCCTCCTTGAGCAGGCCGGCCGAGCGGATCCGCGACGCGCCGATCAGCCAGAGCTGATACACCTTCCCCGACGGCAGCGGCGGCAGCCCGCGGCTGGTGAACACCAGGGCGTGCCGGTGCAGCGAGTACACCACCGTGGCCCTGGTCCCGTCCGATGCGGTCTGCGTCTTCGCATGGGAGTCGGGCGCGGACAGCACTGCGGTCAGGGCTGCGATCCTGGCCTTGGCCTGGTCGAGCTGCCGGTCGGTGCCGGCCTGGCCGACGAGGATCACGATCAGCGCGACGACGCTCGCCATGGCCAGCACGTAAGGAGTGCCCGTCCACAGCCGCCGCCACGGGCTGCTGCGCTTGGGCCGGCCCTGCGACCGCTTGTCCACGATCGGCGGAAGCTGCCTGGTCTGCGAGACGGCGGTGAGCACCCGGTCTCGCATCAGTACCGGGGGAGGACGCGACACGTTATACGCGAGCCTGGTGGCGGTTTCGGTCAGGCCCTTGACCTCGCTCGAGCACTGCTGGCATCGGTTGAGATGCCGCTCGAATCGGTCGCGCTCGATCTCATCGTCGATCGCGTCGACAGCGTAGGCGCCGGACAGGGCATGCGGGTCATCGCGGAAGAGCTTCACCAGCTCACCCCCATGCAGTCCCGCATCCTGATCAGCCCGTCGCGGATCCTGGTCTTGATCGTGCCCAGCGTGCTGCCGAGCAGCGCGGACACTTCCCGGTAGGAGTAGCCGCCGTAGTAGGCCAGCGTGACCGACTCACGCTGCAGCTCGGTGAGCCCGTCCAGGCACCGGCGCACGCGCTCCTTTTCCAGGCTTGCTTCCACGGTCTCGGCGACGTCGTCGACGTTGGCGAGCGGCATGGCGTTTCGCTGCTCGCGTTCGGCCGCGGCGGCCGCCGACCGGACCCGGTCGACCGCCCGCCGGTGCGCGATCGTCATCACCCAGGTCGCGGCGCTGCCCTTGGCCGGATCAAACCGGGATGCCGAGCGCCAGACGTCGAGCAGGACTTCCTGCGCGACCTCTTCCGACTGGGCCGGGTTACGCAGGACCCTGCGTATCAGCCCGTAGACGGGGCCGGCGAGCTGGTCATACACGCATCCGAACGCCTCCTCGTCGCCCCTGGCGACTAGCGGTAGCAGGCGGTCCAGGTCCCGGTCTTTCCCCTCCGGAAGACCAGGACCCGTACCGGCCGGGCGCATGTCGTGTGCGTCCATCGACACCTATTCGGTCAGCTGGCCAGATCGGATTGGGTAGTTCGGCAGGAAGTTTCGCAGAATCTCCTTAGCGGACTATCGAACCGCACGAGGGTCACCTGTGCGACGACTCGGCGAAATCCCTGTAAGCTATGCAAGCCGCTTCCCTCGACGCGGGCGTCAGGGCGCGGTTCCATGGGGCGGAGTAGCTCAGACAGGCAGAGCAAGCGGCTCATAATCGCTGTGTCGCCGGTTCAAGTCCGGCCTCCGCTACGAACGTCAAGCACGGGAACACGTGCTTGACGCTGACTGTTTACTGCCTAGCAATGTCCGTCTGAAGAAAGGCACTCCACGTGGCCGCGACCGATATCAGGCCCAAGATCACCCTTGCCTGCCAGGAGTGCAAGCACCGCAACTACATCACGCGCAAGAACCGGCGTAACGACCCCGACCGGGTCGAGCTGAGCAAGTACTGCCCGAACTGCCGCAAGCACCAGCCGCACCGCGAGACCCGCTAGGCGCCGCAATGGCGATCAACCCCGACTTTGCCGGGCGGACGTTCCCACCGGGCGAGCCCTACGAAGTGAGCAGGGAGAAGCTGCGGGAGTTCGCCAACGCAATTGGCGATCCTAACCCTGTGTACCGCAGCAGGTCCGCAGCCCAGGACGCCGGCTTTCCTGACGTGATCGCGCCGCCGACGTTCGCCATCGTGATCAGCATGGCGAGCAGTTCGAAGGTGCTGGCCGATCCCGCGCTGAACGTGAACTACGCGATGGTGGTGCACGGCGAGCAGAAGTTCGAATACGTCAGGCCGCTGCGGGCCGGTGATGTCGTGACCGCGCAGTCCACGATCACCAGCATCAGGGAGGTCGGGAGTCTGTCGATGATGACGACGACCACCCAGATCAGCAGCGTAGACGGCGAGCTCATCTGCACGGCGCACGGGACGATCGTGGAGCGAGGAACATGACGCTAGGTCTTCGCCGTAAGGCGAGTAAAAAGACAGTGCGTGGGGCCTGATGAGCGACCAGATCACCTACGACCAGGTCGAGGTCGGGGCCGAGATCGCTGAGGTCAGCTACCCGGCGACCCGGCTCAGCCTGGTCATGTACTGCGGCGCCTCCGGCGACTTCAACGTGATCCACTGGAACGAGCGGATCGCCAAGTCGGTCGGGCTGCCCGACGTGATCGCGCACGGCATGTTCACGATGGCGCAGGCCGGGCGGTTCGTGACCGACTGGGCCGGGCCGAAGGCGACCGTCGTTGAGTTCGGCGTCCGGTTCTCGGCGCCGGTCGTGGTTCCCGACGACGACTCCGGCGCGAAGATCAACGTGACGGGCAAGGTCGAGGAGAAACTCGACGACAACCGGGTCGCGCTGGCCCTGGTCGCTCGTTCGGCGGACACCAAGGTGCTGTCTCGGGCCCGCGCGGTGGTAAGGCTTCCCTGACTCGCCTTTGGCGGGTGCCATAGGCTCTCCTGGTGCGCGAACTGACCGACCAGCCCCTGCTGGCCGACTACACGACGCTGCGCCTGGGCGGGTTCGCCAGACGTTTCCTCGAGGTCGGCACGACCGATGAACTGATCGACGCCGTCCGCGCGGCCGACCGCGCCGGTGAGCCGGTCCTGGTTCTCGGCGGCGGCAGCAACCTGGTGGTCAGCGACGCCGGCTTTGAGGGCACCGTGATCCGGGTCGCCAGCGCGGGCATTGACCTCAGGCAGGCCGGTGACCGGGTCGAAGTCACGGTCGCGGCCGGGGAAAACTGGGCCCGGCTGGTCGACTGGGCGGTCAGCGAGGACCTGGCCGGGATCGAGTGCCTGGCGGGCATTCCAGGACTGGCTGGGGCGACGCCGATCCAGAACGTCGGTGCCTACGGGCAGGAAGTGCGGACGACGATCGTCGACGTGCGCGCGTTCGACCGGGCCACCGAGGCCATCGAGACGTTCGGGGTGCAAGCCTGCGGTTTCGGGTACCGCACCAGCACGTTCAAGCGGACCGGCTGGCCGCTAAGTCCGACTGGACGGTACGTCGTGCTTGAGGTGACGTTCGCGCTGGGGCGGGACTCGCTGTCGGCGCCGGTCAGGTACGCCGAGCTGGCGGGCAGGCTCGGGGTGAGCGTCGGGGACCGGGCGCCGCTGGCGAAGGTCAGGGATGCGGTGCTTGAGCTGAGGCGGGGCAAGGGGATGGTGCTTGACCCGGTCGATCCGGACACGGCCAGCGCGGGCTCTTTTTTCACTAACCCCTTGGTTGACCGGCCTGCGCTCGCTGAGATCGAGCGGATCGCGGCCGTTCGCTGGCCCGGAACCTCGGTGCCCCGGTATCCGGCCGAGAACGACTGCGTCAAGGTGCCGGCCGGCTGGCTGATCGAGCGGGCTGGCTTCACCAAGGGCTTCGACGGTCCCGGTGCGGCCCGGATCTCGACTAAGCACACGCTAGCGCTGACTAACTCGGGCGGCGCCACGGCAGCCGACCTCATGGGCCTGGCCAGGCAGGTCGTGGCGGGCGTACGCGAGACGTTCGGAGTCGAGCTGACCAACGAGCCGACGCTGGTCGGGCTGGAGCTCTAACTCGACAGCTACGGCCGTCGGCGGCGACAGCGGGCCTTCGGCCGGGTCAGGAGCGGCCAGCCAGGCGTCGATGTCGGCTAGCAGCCTGGCCATGACGTCCGAAGGAGCGGCGGAGCCGCGGACCGACATTCTGGCCAGCTCGGCCAGTTGCGCATCGGTGAACCCGTGCACGCCCCTGGCCAGCTCGTACTGGGCGGTCAGGCGGGCGCCGAACAGAAGCGGGTCATCGGCACCGAGCGCTACCGGGATTCCGGCGTCGAGCAGCTGCGGAAGCGGCACCGCCGCCGGCGAAGTCGCGACGCCCAGCGCGATGTTCGAGGACGGGCAGACCTCCAGCGTGGTCTGGCGGTCGGCCAGCCGGCGTAGCAGTTCCGGGTCCTCCACGGCCCTGACCCCGTGCCCGATCCGGTCGGCGTTCAGTTCGTCCAGGAGGGCGCGGACGCTGGCCGGTCCCCTGAGTTCGCCGCCGTGCGGCACCAGCATCAGCCCGGCCCGGGCCGCGATCCGGAACGCGGGCGCGAAGTCGGCCGTGGTGCCGCGCCGTTCGTCGTTCGACAGGCCGAAACCGGTCACCCCGCGCCCGGCGTAGGTTCTGGCTAGCCTCGCCGCCGTCCGGGCTTCGAGCGGGTGCCTGACCCTGTTCGAGGCGACGATCACCGCGATGCCGACGCCGGTCGCCCGCTCGGCCTTCGCCGTCGCCTCGAGCACCAGCTCGATGAACGCCGTCAGGCCGCCGAACATGGTCCCGTACCCGGACGGGTCGACCTGGAGCTCAAGCCAGCCCGACCCTTCGGCCCGTTCGTCTTCGGCCAGCTCAGCGATCAGCCTGCGGATGTCGTCGGGCTCGCGCAGCACTGTCCTGGCGATGTCGTACAGCCGCTGGAACCGGAACCAGCCCTTCTCGTCGGTACCGCTCAGCCGTGGCGGCCAGTCAGCGCCGAACGCCTCGGGCAGCCTGACCCGATGCACGCGGGCCAGCTCGATAAGGGTCTCCCGGCGCATCGAGCCAGTGAAGTGCAGGTGCAGGTGCGCTTTCGGTAGGAGATCGAGCCGCCGTGACATCAACCTAGTGTGCCCGAGCGGCTAGACCGCGCTGGCCGTTACGCGCGCTAGATCGCTTGCTCCAGCAGCTTGCCTAGCCTGGTCAGGCCCTCTTCGAGATCGTCATCGGCGAGAGCGGAAGACAGCCGGAGATAGCCCGGCGTCCCGAACGCCTCACCGGGCACGACCGCTACCTCGGCCTCATCGAGCGCGATCGCGGCGAGTTCGGCCGACGAGGTCGCCTTCCGGCCGGCGAACTGCTTGCCGAGGACGCCCTTGACACTGGGGTAGCAGTAGAAAGCACCCTCGGGAAGCGGGCAAAGAACCCCCGGCATTGCGTTAAGCATAGAAGTCATTCTTTGCCTTCGCCGGTCAAAGGCCGTGCGCATGCGGGCCGCCGCCGACAGGTCGCCGGAGACGGCGGCGAGCGCCGCTGCCTGCGCCACGTTGCAGACGTTCGAGGTGACGTGCGACTGGAAGTTGACAGCGGCCGAAATGACGTCGAGCGGGCCGATCATCCAGCCAACCCGCCATCCGGTCATGGCGTAGGTCTTGGCAGTTCCATTGAGCACAATGCATCGCTCGGCTAGCTCTGGCACCGCGACGGGAATCGAGCTGAACTTGGCCGTGCCGTACACCAGGTGCTCGTAGATCTCATCGGTGATCACCCACAGGCCGCGTCCGAGCGCCCACTTGCCGATCTCGGCGACCAGTTCCGGTGGGTAGACCGCACCGGTCGGGTTCGACGGCGACACGAACAGCAGCACCTTGGTGCGGGCCGTGCAGTGCTCCTCAAGGTCGTCGACGGTGGTGAGGTAGCCGGAAGTCTCGTCGCTCAGCACCGGCACGCAGACCCCGCCGGCCAGCGCGATTGCCTCCGGGTAGGTGGTCCAGTGCGGCGTCGGCACCAGTACCTCGTCGCCCGGGTCGAGCAGGGCGGCGAAGGCCTGGAACACGGCCTGCTTGCCGCCGTTGGTGATCAGCACCTGGCCCGGCGAGACCTCGTAGCCGGAGTCGCGGGCGGTCTTGGCGGCGACGGCTTCGCGCAGCTCGGGCAGTCCGGCGGTGGGGGAGTACTTGTGGAACCTGGGCTCGGCGCAGGCTCGCTGGGCGGCCTGGACGATGTAGTCAGGGGTCGGGAAATCAGGTTCGCCAGCGCCGAAGACGATCACGGGATGTCCCGCGGCCTTCAGGGCCTTGGCCTTGGCATCTACCGCAAGAGTGGGTGATTCGCCTATAGCGGACAGTCGTGCTGAGAGCCTGCCTTCGTGTGATCCCATGCCAGCATTTTCGCATCTGACCGCCGGTCACGTAGGCAATGGCCCGCCGGCCGCCGGATCTACCTGGCAATCTGCGTTGTGGTTCGACGGGAGGCCGCTCAGCAACGTACACTTGCAACTCTGGCGGACTTCCTTCAGGCTGCGTGAGCGTGCCCACGGAGTCGCCAGATGCGGTAGACAGTTAATGCATAACTAAACACAGGGCAGTAGCTCAATTGGCTAGAGTCCCGGTCTCCAAAACCGGCGGTTGGGGGTTCGAGTCCCTCCTGCCCTGCGAGTCGGCCCGTGACCCGCGGGCTGCACCGGCGTCAGCCGGCCGATAGCGCTACAGGTGAGGACATGGCGACTCAGGTAAGAGGCCGGCAGGCCAAGCAGCCGGAACCGAAGAAGCCGGCTCGGTCGGCGGCGCCGGAGCGCACGAGTCCTGTTGTCTTCGTGCGGGAAATTAGGTCCGAGCTCCGCAAGGTAATCTGGCCGACCCGCAAGGAGTTGATCACCTACACCACGGTGTCCGTGATCTTCATCCTGGTAATGGTGGGCATCGTGACCGGTATCGACACCGGGCTCACCAAGCTGGTGTTCGACGTCTTCACTAAGTGACGGAGACAGCGGTTTAGTGTTCGTGCGCTAAGCGTGGCAGCATGATCACACGAGGTGGTGCGCGCCTGGCCTACTTAGGCGGCAGCGTCCGCATTTGATGAGTGAGAGAGAAAGAGCAATCGTGTCCGAGTCCGATTACACCGGCGGTGACCAGCCGGCCGACGAAGGCCAGGCTGGCTCGTTCGGCGAGTCCGAGCCGGAGGCCAACGGTGCCGGCCCGGCCATCTCCGGTGAGCACCTCTCCGGCGATGGCTTCGCCGGAGAAGCGGACGCCGAGGCTGTCGAAGACGATCCGGTGGCGGCGTTCAAGGCAGAGCTGAAAAGGCTGCCGGGCGACTGGTACGTCGTGCACTCCTACGCCGGTTATGAGAACCGGGTCAGGGCAAACCTGGAGAGCCGCACCCAGTCGCTGAACATGGAGGAGTTCATCTTCCAGATCGAGGTGCCGACCCACGAGGTCATCGAGGTCAAGGGCGGCAAGCGGCAGCAGGTGCAGGAGAAGGTCCTGCCCGGCTACATCCTGGTGCGGATGGACCTGACCGACGAGTCCTGGGCAGCGGTGCGCAACACCCCGGGGGTAACCGGCTTCGTCGGGCTGTCGAGCCGGCCCTCGCCGCTCAGCCTGGATGAGGTCACCTCCCTGCTCGCGCCGGTTCCCGAGGAGAAGGCGGCGAAGAAGGCGGAATCCGCGCGGGCGGCCGCCGTGGACTTCGAGATCAACCAGTCGGTAACGGTGATGGACGGGCCGTTCGCGACGCTTCCAGCGACGGTCAGCGAGATCGACCCGAACACCCAGAAGCTCAAGGTGCTGGTGTCGATCTTCGGCCGCGAGACCCCGGTCGAGCTGTCGTTCGACCAGGTAAGCAAGATCTGACGAAAGAATTCGGCCCACGTAAGCAAGATCTGAAGAAAGAACAGGAAAGCTAGAAGATGGCCCCGAGGAAGAAGAAGATCGCTGCGGTCGTCAAGGTCCAGCTGAACGCTGGTGCAGCGACGCCGGCGCCGCCGGTCGGTACGGCGCTTGGTCCGCACGGCGTCAACATCATGGACTTCGTCCGGCAGTACAACGCTGCCACCGACAGCCAGCGCGGCAACATCATCCCGGTCGAGATCACGATCTACGAAGACCGGTCGTTCTCCTTCATCACGAAGACTCCGCCGGCCGCCGAGATGATCAAGAAGGCCGCGGGCGTGCAGAAGGGCAGCGCCGAGCCGCACAAGACCAAGGTCGCCAAGATCACCAGGGCCCAGGTCAGGGACATCGCCCAGGTGAAGATGCCGGACCTGAACGCGACCAGCATGGAAGCCGCCGAGAAGATCATCGCCGGGACGGCCCGGTCGATGGGGATCACCGTCGACGGCTGACGCTTGTTGAGTTGCCGGCCCGTTCGCGGGCCGTTCGGGACGCGGTGCGAGTCGCGTCCGGTGGCAGGACCACGCGCTGGTCCGACGACCACAAACTCCACCACCACACAGGAGAACGAGCATGAAGCGCAGTAAGGCCTATCGCAAGGTCGATGAACTGGTCGACGCGACCAAGCTGTACACCCCGGTCCAGGCAGTAGACCTGGCCAGGAAAACCACCACCACCAAGTTCGACTCGACCGTCGAGGTGGCGATCCGGCTCGGGGTTGACCCCCGCAAGGCCGACCAGATGGTGCGCGGCACTGTGAACCTGCCGCACGGCACCGGCAAGACCGCCCGCGTCCTCGTCTTCGCGGCCGGCGAGCGCGCCGAAGAGGCCCGCGCCGCCGGCGCCGACATCGTCGGTTCTGACGAGCTGATCGAGCGCGTCCAGGGCGGCTTCCTCGACTTCGACGCGGTCGTCGCGACTCCCGACCTCATGGGCAAGGTCGGTCGGCTCGGCCGGGTTCTCGGCCCGCGCGGCCTGATGCCGAACCCGAAGACCGGCACCGTGACCCCAGACGTGGCCAAGGCCGTGACCGAGATCAAGGGCGGCAAGATCGAGTTCCGGGTGGACCGGCACGGCAGCCTGCACTTCATCATCGGCAAGGCCTCGTTCGACGACCGCGCGCTGGTCGAGAACTACGCGGCCGCGATCGACGAGGTGGTCAGGCTCAAGCCAGCTGCCGCCAAGGGGCGTTACCTCAGGAAGATCACGTTCTCGACCACGATGGGTCCTGGCGTCCCGGTCGACCCGGGTCTCACCAGGGGACTCACCGCGGAACTGGAAGAGGCCGCCGCGAGCTAGGTCTCTCGTTCTGGCTTTGAGAAGCCCCGTACTGGTTTGGCCGGTGCGGGGCTTCTCGCGTCTGCCGGGTCTGCCGGGTGCAGGGTCTGCCGGGTGCCGGGTCTGCCGGGTCCGGCGGGTCCCTGCCGGGCGGATTGCTCAACTTGCTCGCTCATGGGAGGCCACGCCTAGCAGGCCTGCGGGCGGCCCGCGGTCGCGTTCCCGGCCTGCGGGCGGCCCGCGGTCGCGTTCCTGGGCTGCGGGCGGCCCGCGATCGCGTTCCTGGCCTGCGGGCGGCCCGCGGTCGCGTTCCTGGCCTGCGGTCCGATGCGACCACGCCGCCGGCCAGCGGTCCGACTGCCAGACCAGGTCGCCCCAAGCATCACGTTCGCCCCTGGCGCCACTCCTGTCTCGCTCCGCTCGGGCCCGGGACTCCACTTGCCACGGATTTCTGCGTCTTCCCACGGATTTCTTACTCGCAAAAGCCGCGTATCCGGGCAAAATTTGTCCAGAATCCGTGGGAAGGCGGCGCGAGCCGTGGGAAGGCGTCGCGAGCCGTGGGAAGGCGGCGCGAGCCGTGGGAAGGCGGCGCGAGCCGTAAGACGACGTAAACCGTGGTTGGTGCGGCCTGGAGGCCTTCTCAGGGCTCAGGTATGCGCTGACTGGCCTCTGGGAACTGGGAAACGAACCCCCGGGATGCTTTCTCCCAAAAGGGTCTTGACGATCCAGCGCGACAGGTCAGGCGCCAGTGAACTTGGCGGGGGAGGTTGGCTATAAGTTGGCGCGGGGTGGCGGGGACGCATAGACTGGCGACTGCCAAAGACCGTTGGTTGCTGTTTCGTATGCGCGGAGCAGCCGAAGGGCCCGGGAATCCGGGCGGCCCACGCAGGTGAACTGAGCTGTACCGCGCGCCGCATCTGATGCGGCGGTCGTAGCGCCTCGCGCTAGTGCGGTTCCGCCCCGAGCGCCTGCGCCGGGGCGTTCGTCATCTGTGGATCCTTCCGGTCGTGCTGACATTCAATGGGACCTGCTCGCGTGCCGGGCTGAGTTCCGCAGGCAGGAGGGAGGCCCATGGCGAGGGCAGTAAAGGAGGCGTCGGTCGCCGAGTTGACCGAGCGCTTCAATAACGCCTCGGGTGCCGTGCTCACCGAATACCGGGGGCTAACGGTTGCCCAGGTTCAGGAGTTGCGCCAGGCACTGGGCAAGGATGCCTCGTTCTCGGTGGTCAAGAACACCCTCACCAAGATTGCGGCGAAGGACGCTGGCATCTCGGCGGACTTCTCGCAGATGCTGGTCGGTCCGTCGGCGATCGCCTTCGTGGAGGGCGATGTCGTTGAGGCGGCCAAGGGGCTTCGGGACTTCTCGAAGGCGAACCCGTTCCTGGTGATCAAGGGTGGCGTTCTCGACGGCAAGATGCTGACGCCGTCGGAGATCACCAAGCTCGCCGATCTCGAATCGCGTGATGTTCTGCTGGCGAAGCTCGCCGGCGCCTTCAAGGCCACGATGGCTGGAGCGGCGGCTACGTTCGCGGCGCTGCCGGTTCAGATGGCTCGCCTGATGGCGGCGCTGGAGGAGAAGAAGGCGGCGGAGGGCGCGGCGTCAGGCAGCGCTCCGGTGGAAGACGCGGCACCGGCGCAAGACGCGGCCCCGGTCGAAGATGCCGTGCCGACGGACGCTTCGGCGTAGCCGGGACTGCGGCAAGACCAAGAGCCAAGACCCATAGCCAGAACCGTACAGCCAGAACCAAGGGCAGCCGCAGGCTCAGACCGGGCCAGCGGCACCAAGCGATTTCAGACCAGACGCACAGGTGGCCGCCGAATAGGTCACCGCGACGAAAAGCAAGACGGAGGAAGTACCACAATGGCGAAGCTCAGCTCAGGCGACCTGCTCGATGCGTTCAAGGACATGACGCTGATCGAGTTGTCCGAGTTCGTTAAGGCGTTCGAGGAGACCTTCGACGTCAAGGCGGCCGCTCCGGTGGCCATGGCCG
>DATNFM010000153.1:0-15950 GCA_035606435.1 Streptosporangiaceae bacterium
CGCTGCCGTCGGTCGGCGGAGCCGGATCTCCCGATAGCGAGACAGGGCTAGGGCGTTGGCGGGTCCGGTCGCCGGAATCTCCCGCTCTCCACCAGACCCGCCAGCCGCGGGCCCAGCCATCGACTAGCGGTTAGCAGGTCAATAAGGATCGCGAGCGCGCTCACCGTGCCGATCGCGACCGTCGCGCCGCCGATGGTGTCGGTGAAGTAGTGCCATTCGAGCGCGATCACCGCGACCGCGACGATCACGCTCACGGCAACGGCGCCCAGCACCAGCAGGACCCGGAGCATCCTGGTTCTGCTCTGCTGCGGCGGGACCAGCAGCAGGATGGCGACGGTCGTGGTCATCGCGAACACGGCGGTGGTGTGACCGCTCGGGTAGGTCAGCTGACCCAGGTCGGTGCGGCCGAACAGTGGCTTGAGGACGGCATCGTCGAGCCCGTCCGATACCGGAACCGCGAGCAGCGCCAGCACGGCGCCATTGATCCGGCGGAAGCGCAGGCAGATCACCGCGATCGCGCCGCTGATCAGCACCGCCGGACCGAGCGTGCCCGGACTAGCCAGCCGGTAGGAGGTCAGCCCGTGGACGCCGAGCGTCGAGATGATCGGCGAGTCCACGACGTGGTCAAACCAGCTCGCCCGAGCCTGGTCGGCGAAGAGGATGCCGAGCCCGGCGACCACGACGGCGCAGCCGATCACGACCGCGATCGCCCACGTCCGAGCCGGTCCGCCCAGCAGCGGCCGTCCAAGCGGCCACGCGGGTCGAACAGTACTGGTTTCTCTACTACTAATCTCTGGCGAACTTCGCAACTCCCCACCCCCAGGTCAGGAGCTTACGTGCGCCAGCCACCCACCGTGAACAACTAGCTACCTCAACGCCGCCTGGTCGCGCCGAGGAACGCTGGCAAGTGTCTACGATGCCGACACCCAGGCGGTGATCGAGCTCCTCGCCTGGTCGTGATCATTTTGGGGACGGGTGAATATGCTGATTCACCCGGTTGCCTGGACCGGAAACGCAGACGCCGGACGAAATCCTGCGAGTCAAGGGTTACCTGATTGTCCGGCGCAACCAGGTTCGCGACTATCTTGACGTAGCTGCGCTGTCTGATTGGTCCGGGATTGCCCACGCTGCAGAGGTCTTGAGCCGGATCGATGACTACTACTCGGACCAGCGCGATAGTGCTTACGAGGGTGTGGCTACGCAACTTGTAAGGCAATTGGCGGACGCTAGCGACCAGGATCGCTAGGCCGGTTGATACGAGGACGATCAGGCAACTTGGTCAGTACAAGGGGCTTGACGCGCGTTGGACTGACTGGGATGCCGTCGTTGGGGTGTGTCAAGAGATAGCCGTAGAGATGGTGTGATGATGACTGCGCTGAAGTTTCGTAATCTGAATATCTCGCCTGATGACCCTGTGGAGTCCTGGCCTTTCGAGGGCATTCTTACCGCCGCCTGGCCGCCGCGATCAAGGCAGATCCATGGGGTCCCGTCTCGCGCCAGGTCATCAAGGCTATCGACATGGCTCATCCTTACGGGACAGCTGAACTGTTGCGAGGTGTGATCGCACATGCGCAAGGTGAGGCCATTGAGTCGGAACGGAAGGAAGTGGCCTCTGAGATCAGCAGGCTGGTTGCCGGCTCTGGCCTGTCCCGTCAAGATTTTGCCGACCGCATAGGCACCTCGCGATCCCGGCTGTCAACGTACCTCTCGGGCAAAGTCACGCCATCGGCAGCACTCATGGTGCGGATCAGGCGAGTGGCTGCGGCTTCCATAACCTCGCTTACTTGACATAGGCTGAGCAGGCGGGCGGGATTCACCCAGGTTCGTGCTGGGTTTGCTGGGCTTGTCCCAGGG
This sequence comes from Streptosporangiaceae bacterium, assembly GCA_035606435.1. GTDB lineage: Bacteria > Actinomycetota > Actinomycetes > Streptosporangiales > Streptosporangiaceae > Chersky-822. The sequence continues at coordinate 1,855 of DATNFM010000153.1, forward strand.
CGTGGAGGCCAGTGTTATCACATTGATGACGTGCGGCCTAAAGGCCCAGGAATGGGGGCGAGCAAAGTGGAAACCCTTAAAAGCATGCCTCGCAGCTATCTATTGGCCGGCCTCGCCGCTCTAGCCTTAGTCGTCGTCGGCTGCGGATCCGCGACCTCGCAGTCGCGTAGTCCGGGCGACCCGCCGCCAAGCGCGAGCCCGAGCGCAAGCCCAAGCCCGAGCCCGAGCCGGTCGACCCCGGCCACGCCGGTGAGCTGGTCCGTCGCGACCTCGGCGACGGCCGGCGGCGGGATGAAGCCGCTGATCGCGGCGGCCAAGGCCGAAGGCACGCTGAACGTCATCGCCCTTCCGCCGAGCTTCGCCAACTACGGGAAGATCCTGTCCACGTTCAGCAGGCTGTACGGCATCAAGATCAACCCGATCAACCCGTTCGGCAGCAGCCAGCAGGAGATCGCCCAGGTCAAGCAGACCAACGGCGACCAGGCGGCCGATGTGGTCGACGTGCAGACTCCCGTCGCGATCGCGAACGCCAGCCTCTTCGCCCCCTACCAGGTCACCACCTGGTCATCGATTCCGGCCAGCCAGAAGGCGCCGAACGGCGCCTGGGTCCAGGACTACGGCGGCTACATGTCGATCGGCTACGACCCGACCAGATTCGGCAAGATCACCTCGCTGAACCAGTTGCTCAGCCACAAGTTCTCGCACTCGATCGCGCTCGACGGCAACCCGACCCAGGCACCGTCGGCCCTGTACGGCGTGATGATGGCGAACTTGGCCCTCGGCGGCACGCCGGGCAACATCTCGGCCGGCGTCAGCTTCTTCCATAAGCTCGCCGCCGCCGGCAACCTCGTCTCGGTGCCGGCCACCACCCCGCTGACCATCAAGTCCGGTTCGACGCCGGTCGTCATCAACTGGGACTACCTCAATACGGCCCCGGTCGTCGGAAGATCATCTTCTAGTTGGAAAACATTCATCCCGTCTGATGCCGCCATAGGCAGCTTCTACGCCCAGGCAATCAACAAGAACGCCCCCCACCCGGCCGCCGCGCGCCTGTGGGAGGAGTACCTGTACTCACAAACCGCCAAGGGCGGCCAGAACCTCTGGCTCAAAGGCGGCGTCCGCCCCGTCGAGCAGGCGGCAATGGCCGCGAACCACAAAATCGACTCAAAACTGGCAGCCCCGTACCCGACCCTCACCGGCCCGGCCACTTTCCTAACCCCCGCCGAGGTCAACGCGGCTACAAAGTACCTCAAATCCCACTGGCGACGGGCTGTTAGTTAACGGCTAGCTTGACCGGTGCGCCCGTATCAGTGTTTTCCACGATGCGCCGACCCCGCGCGAGCGCGCACAGTGAGGTGATAGCGGCGAAGGAGCAGTCGCTTGTGAGAATCGTCGAAGGGAAAGTAAGTCGCATGAGGAAGATCCTCGCCTTATCTCTACTATCAGCTATGACTGGCGCCGCGCTGTCCATCGCGCCGGCAGCCTCGGCTGAGGTCGCCACGGTCAAGTACGTTCCCGTGCACATACATCTGGGGAATGTGTCAGGTTCCGGAAAGGTGATTGTGTACCTTGAGGTCGCCAAGAATCTGAGCAAGCTGGGCATCCCGCAGGAACTAGACGAGATCCCGCTCGCAACCATTCCCGTTGGCGGAACCGGAACGCTCCAGATCAAGCTCCCGGTTACTCAGCAGGTTCTGGCAAGTGCGCCATCGGGTGTTGCGGACTACACCTTTGCCGCATGGTTCGAAAATAGTCGGGCGACCTCGGAGGCCTCCGTTCCTGTCGCGCCGAAGCCGGGGAACGCGGCTTCGGCCGATGAGGGCTCGCTTCCGACGATCATGTTCTCCTCATTCGAGAGGGTTCCGTCGTCGCAACAGCCGCGTCCCGTGTTTCCTTGCAGGGCCCGCGCAGATGGAAAACCAGTCGAGAAGACCAACCTGATAGGTCAGATGCAGGATTCCGGGAGTAAGGGTTCGCAGGTCTCCTGGGAAGAATTACACCATCTCGGGCAGCTTCTCGATCACTAACTCCATGTCCGGATCGGGTGGATTCAGTGCCGGTCCCGGGTTCAATAGATTCGTCTATGGGCATTTCTACCGGCAGCGATACAAAAATATTGGATTTTGCACCAAGAAATATAAGACGGAATTCGTGAGCGCGGTCGGTGACTCCTTCCCAGCGCCCGCGAGGGCTAAGAAGCCGGCAACGAACCCTTACGGAAGGTGCAGCCGCGACCCGAACGGTCTCGCTGCCATGGCGCCACATACCGGTCACTTCAACAGCGACCGCGCCAAGGCAACAACATATTCAGCCGCCGCGACAATCTACAACCTCACCGTCAGCGGCTCCACGGGCTATAGCAGCGATATCACGACCGGATACAATAACCATTCAAAGAGATATGAGTACGTTTGCGGCAACGCCAGAATGCCCAACGCTCCGAAGCTGTGGTCCAACAACAGCCAAGGAAGGTAATGCCTAGTCTGCGCCTAGCCCGGTCAGGCCCGGCGGTTCTGCTTGCCGTCATCCTGGCCGGGCTTGCCGCCTGCTCCAACCCGGTCTCCGGGCTTATCGGCAACATCGCTGAGGGCACTTCGGCCGGACTTGGCACGACGCCGGGTCGTCCTGCGGACTACACCGGCTACCTGGAAAACCGCACTGGCCACGACGTCATCTTGAAGTCTGCTCGCCTGCTCCCGCTGAAAGGTTTCCGCGCCCCGCGACTAATCCACGAAGCTGTCTACTCGGGGCGCACCGTTGCGACCTCGGCTTTTGACTGGCCGCCCAAAGGGTTGAGGCTGTCGCTAAAGAGGTTTGCAGGCTACCGGATCCGGCCGGGGCGACGGATCATGATCTTGTACTCGGTTGTCGCTCACCGACTCGGCGTGTACGCGGACGCGGGCCTGAAGGTTACCGTGCTGGTCAACGGCAGCCAGGGCGTTGTGGACGTCATCAGTTTCGCCGGTACCTGCGTTATCAGATCCCTGAACCATGACTGCCCGGACTCCTTCTACCGGCGCGTACAGGACGCGCCAAGTCCCGACACCTAACAAGGAAGGCTTCGGCCGCAAACCCAGCGGCCGGGTTTGCGGCCGCTGAGAGGTTGGCGGACTGCTATCGGTCGCGTTGCCGGATCGGGAGGGGTTGCACTAACTTTGGCGGGTGCCAAGCGCTGAGGATCAGAGCCGGTGAGCGCACCGCTGGCGGCTCAGCCGGCTGATTCGTACCGCCTTGCCATCCCCAGGATCGCGCTCGGTTGCGGAAATTTCGGCGGGATTGGTTCGGCGCCTGAATTTTTCGGCCAGGGCCTCGCCGAGGACCAGGCGCTTGAGCTGATGGACGCCGCGTGGGAGTCCGGTATCACGCATTTCGACACCGCCGACGCGTACGGAGGCGGGCGCAGCGAGCATGCGATCGGCCGGTGGGTCAGAACACGTGGAGTCAGGCCTGCGCTCACGACCAAGACATTTAACCCGATGGCCTCTGGCGCCGACCGCGGGCTGCGGCCGGAGCGTATCTCCAGGCAGCTGCACGCCAGCCTGGACCGGCTCGGCGTCGACCGGGTCGAGCTCTACCTCGCGCACGACTACGACGCGGACGTTCCGCTAGCCGAGACCTTCGGTTCGTTTGAAGCGGCGGTGGCAGACGGCGCCGTCGGTGCCTATGGGGTGAGCAATTTCAGCGCCGCGCAGCTTGCGGAGGCGCTCGGCGCAGGTCGGCCGCAGGCGGTCCAGAACAGCTATTCGCTGCTCGACCGCGCCGACGAGCCCGGCGTGCTCCCGTTGTGTGATCGCCGCTCGGTCGCGTACCTGGCGTTCAGCCCGCTCGCCGGCGGCTGGCTGACCGGAAAGTACCGCCAGGGCCAGCCGTTCCCGGCCGGGTCACGCATGACCCAGCGGCCCGAGCCCTACCAGGCGCTCATGACGGACCGGACGTTCGCCGCCCTGGCCAGCTTGGAGACGATGGCCGCCCGGCGCGGCATCTCGATGGCGGGGCTTGCGCTGGCCTGGCTGCTCGCGGACGAGCGGGTCGCCCAGGTCGTGGTCGGCCCGGGCCGGCCCGAGCACCTGGCGCCAGTGCGAGAGGCGCTGGATCATCCCGTCACCGACACCGAACGTACCGAGCTGGGGAGGCTGTTCGCATGATCGAGCTTGCCGCTATCGAAGCGGCCAGGGACCGGATCGCCGGCGCCGCGGTCAGGACGCCGTTGGTGCGCCTCCCAGTCGATGACGCCCCCGCCGAGATCTATCTCAAGCTTGAGAACCTGCAGCCGATCAACTCGTTCAAGATCAGGGGCGCGACCAACGCGGTCCTGAGCGCCAAGCCTGGTGAACTCGCGAAAGGACTGGTCACCGCTAGCGCCGGGAACATGGCGCAGGGCGTCGCCCACGCGGCCCGCGCGCTCGGCCTTCCCGCCACGATCGTTGTGCCCGATAGCGCGCCCCAGGCCAAGCTGACGGCAATCGAACGGCTCGGCGGCACCGTACGCAAGGTGCCCTACGACCAGTGGTGGAACGTGCTCGTCACCGGCAGGGCCGACGGGCTTGACGGCCTGTTCGTGCACCCGGTTCAAGACCCAGCGGTGATGGCCGGGAACGGCACGATCGGCCTGGAGATCATCGAGGACCTGCCCGACCCGGACGTCGTGATCACCCCGTACGGAGGCGGCGGGCTTACCGTTGGCGTCGCCAGCGCGATCAAGGCGCTGAGACCGCAGACGACCATCATGACCGCCGAGCCGGCCAGCGCCGCCGGGCTGGCCGCCGCGATGGCGGCCGGGGAGCCGGCCGACGCCGACTTCAGTCCCTCGTTCGTCGACGGCGCGGGCAGCCGCCGCGTGCTCGACAGCATGTGGCCGCTGGTACGGCCGCTCGTCGACCGCGCCCTGGCCATCGAGGTCAGCGAGGTCGCCGGGGCGGTGCGGGTGCTCGCCGAGCGCATGCGGGTGATCGCCGAAGGCGCCGGGGCGCTAGCGCCGGCCGCCGCGCTGTCCGGCCGCGCCGGCGGCGGCAAGATCGTATGCGTGGTCTCCGGCGGCAACATCAACCTCGGCAAGCTGGCCGAGATTCTGCAAGGCGCCGACGGCTGACCCTGGCGGCTCAATCCTGACGCTTAGCCATCGGACCGACCGCCGGCGGGCATCCGGGCTCAGTCGCCTGTTGGTGGTCGGGGAACGCTCTCGTCTGGCTTGCCCCAGGCCGGGCTGGGCTTCGATGGAGCTATCGCTGGGAGTTTGCGGGGGTTCAGTTCGTGGTGGATGACCTCGGCTACCCGCTCGATTGTCTCGATGCCGTACTCCATTGACGGGTTGTCGTAGGTCAGCATGACGATGAGGTAGGCCCGGTGCGTGGAGGTGAACGTGCCGATGCTGTTGATCTCCCACTGGTCGCCTGGGTACGGCAGCCAGCCGTTCTTGACGTGGACCGTGACGTCGCCGGGCGCGCCGGCCGGGACTCCCCAGCGCTGGTTCTTGGTGACGTGGCCCATGAGGTAGCGGGCGTAAATTCGTGACCGCTGGTCGAGCACGTCGTTGTCGCCGGTGATTAGCTGGAGCAACAGCAACTCGTCGTGCGCGGTGATCAGGCTGAGGCCCCAGTGCTTGTTCAGCACGGTCTGCTTCATCTTCGCCAGATCCAGGAAATGCTGGACGAACGGCATGCCGATGTCGAACCACAGGTCATTCGCCGCGCCATTGTCGGATTGCGTAATCATGAGCCACGCTTCGTGCAACTCGTCCTCGGTGAGCCAGCGGTGCTGTTGCTGAACCTTCCGCAGAAGCGCGCCAAGGATAGCGACCTTCATCACGCTGGCCGCGTAGAAATGCATCGTCGGGTGATACCAGCAGGTAATCCCGGTCTCGCTGTCGGTCAGGTTGAGCCCGATCGGCGCGGCGCGCCCGGCGATCTTCTGAGCGACGCCTCTGGCGATGCGCTTGGCGATCTTGTCGTGCTTGCCGCCTGCGGAGACGCAGTGGACGCCCCGCTCGCTGGTCCTGCTCACGACGCTAGCGTGCGCGATCGGGGCAACAGACGCCAACAGTGCGAGCGTGGCAATGGGACTCAAAATTCGCCAGACTCGCATTGTTGTTTGCCTCTATTCGTTGTCGCGGGTGAATCTTGAGACTATCGATAACTGTCGTTTGGGGCTGGTCTAAGGGAAAACCAGCAGGGCTAGAGTCTTGGTTCGCTAGTTTGACCAGTATGAGCGTGCTTATTGAGCGGGACGGGGCGGTTACGACGGTCATGATCGACCGGCCCGAAGTTCGGAACGCCGTGGACGGAGTCACTGCGGCAGCGTTGGCGGCCGCGTTCAGGGAATTCGACGCGGATCCCGATTCAGCTGTGGCCGTGCTCGCCGGGTCGAGCGGGACGTTCTGCTCGGGGGCGGACCTGCGCGCGATTGGAACGCCAACTGGCAACAAGGCCACACCAGATGGGGACGGGCCGATGGGGCCGACGAGGATGGTGCTGTCCAAGCCGGTCATCGCAGCCATAGCTGGGCACGCCGTCGCCGGCGGTCTGGAGCTAGCTCTGTGGTGCGACCTGCGAGTGGCCGAGGAAGACGCCATACTCGGCGTCTTCTGCCGCCGCTGGGGCGTCCCCCTGATCGACGGCGGCACCGTCCGCCTGCCAAGGCTGATCGGCCAGAGCCGAGCCCTAGACCTGATCCTCACCGGTCGCCCAGTGAAGGCAGACGAAGCGCTAAGCATGGGGCTGGTCAACCGAGTGGTGCCGCAGGGCGAGGCAATAGCTGCAGCTCAGGCGCTAGCCTCCGAGCTGGCCGTCCTGCCGCAGACCTGCCTGCGCAACGACCGCTTCTCAGCCCTGAACTCGCTGTCAACGAGCGAGCAGGAAGCTATGGCCGCCGAATTCACCTACGGCCAGCAGAGCCTGGAGGCCCCGGAACTAGCTGGAGGCCTGTCCAGCTTCCGATCGGGCGCTGGCCGCCACGGCACTCCGGCGTAAGCCTTAAATCAAGCTCATTAAAGGATGGTCGTCATCCCCGCGATCCAATGCGTTTCCGAAGGAGCAAGGATCGCGGGGTTGCGACCATCCACCCCAAGCTGGGTCTCAGTTAGCCCCAACCAGAGTCAGTTAACCGTCCAGGTATCGCCGCCGGCTAGGAGCGCAGCAAGATCACCGTCGCCGGACCGCTGACGGACGGCATCGATCTGCTCCGCCATCCGGTCGTCGTAGGATGCCCGCTCGACCGACCGGAACACGCCGATCGGGGTATGCGCGAAGTCGGCGTTGTCGAGTCGGGACAGCGCGAAAGCGTAGGACGGGTCATCGACATGCGCATCGTGCACGATCAGCGAGTCTTCGCCGGCCTCGGCCACGTTGACGGCCTCGATCGAGCCATGGCGCCCGAAGCGCAGACCCTGTTCGCCGCCCGGTCCGTACTTGATCGGCTGGTCGTGCTCCAGGCGGACGACGTTGTGCTCGCGCGGACCTGGTTCGGTGACCGGGGCAAACGCGTCGTCGTTGTAGATCGGGCAGTTCTGGTAGATCTCGATGAAGGCCGCACCCCGGTGGTCGGCAGCCGCGCGGAGCACGCTGGTGAGGTGCTTGCGGTCCGAGTCGATCGTCCGGGCTACGAAGCTGGCCTCGGCGCCGAGCGCGAGCGACAGCGGGTTGAACGGCATGTCCAGCGAGCCGAACGGCGTCGACTTGGTCACCTTGCCCTGCGGGGACGTCGGTGAGTACTGGCCTTTGGTCAGCCCGTAGATCCGGTTGTTGAACAACAGGATCTTGATGTTCACGTTGCGGCGCAGCGCGTGGATCAGGTGGTTGCCGCCGATCGACAGCGCGTCACCGTCGCCGGTGATCACCCAGACCGAGAGGTCTTGCCGGGACGCGGCCAGCCCGGTCGCGATCGCCGGGGCCCGCCCGTGGATCGAGTGCAGGCCGTAGCTGTTGACGTAGTACGGCAGCCGGGACGAGCAGCCGATCCCGGACACGATGACCAGGTTCTCGCGCTCGATCTCAAGCTCGGGCAGGAACGACTGGAACGCGGCCAGGATCGCATAGTCGCCGCAGCCCGGGCACCAGCGGACCTCCTGGTCGGACTTGAAGTCTTTCATCGTCTGCTTCTCGCCCGCGCTAGGTACGAGCGTCAGCGACTGCAGTGTCTGCCTACCCAGTGGCTCAGTCATTCGCGATCACATCCTGGATGACGCCGGCCAGTTCGGAGGCACGGAACGGCAGCCCGCGTACTCGGTTGTAAGAAATCACATCAGTGAGAAAACGGCCGCGGAGGATTAGGGCCAGCTGCCCGAGGTTGATCTCGGGGACCAGCACCTTGTCGTAGCGCTTCAGCACGTCGCCGAGATTGGCGGGGAACGGCGACAGGTGCCGCAAATGAGCTTGCGCGACCGAGCCGCCCGCCAGCCTGACCCGGCGCACCGCGGCTCCGATCGAGCCGAACGTCGAGCCCCAGCCGAGCACGAGCACCTTCGCGTCGCCGTCCGGATCGTCGACCTCGAGCGGCTCGATGTCGGCGGCGATGCCGTCGACCTTGGCCTGGCGGAGCCTGACCATCTTGTCGTGATTGTCGGGGTCATAGGAGATCGAGCCGCTGACGTCGGCCTTCTCGATACCGCCGATCCGGTGCTCAAGGCCCTTGGTGCCGGGGATTGCCCACGGCCGGGCCAGCGTCGCCGGGTCGCGCAGGAACGGCTGGAACTGAGAGGGTGTGCGGGGGGTCGTCCCCCCGCCGGCAGCGGAGTCGGTCTCGCCCTCGGCCGGGGCCGGCGCGAACGAGAACTCGGTCGACAGGTCAGGCAGCTCGCTCAGCTCGGGGACCCGCCACGGTTCGGAGCCGTTGGCCAGGTACCCGTCCGACAAGATGATCACCGGGACGCGGTACTTCACCGCGAGCCTGGTCGCCTCGATCGCGGTGGTGAAGCAGTCGCCCGGTGTCGATGGGGCGATCACCACGACCGGGGACTCGCCGTTGCGGCCGTACAGCGCCATCAGCAAGTCGGCCTGCTCGGTCTTGGTCGGCATGCCCGTCGACGGGCCGGCCCGCTGGATGTCGCAGATCACCAGGGGGAGTTCCACCGAGACTGCGAGCCCGATCGTCTCGGCCTTCAGGCACATGCCGGGACCAGAGGTCGTGGTCACGCCGAGCGCGCCTCCGAACGACGCGCCGAGGGCGGCGCCGACGCCGCTGATCTCGTCCTCGGCCTGGAACGTCCGCACGCCGAACCGCTTGTGCTTGGACAACTCATGCAGGACGTCCGAGGCGGGCGTGATCGGGTAGGCCCCGAGGAAGATCGGTAGTCCAGTTAGCCGGGACGCGGCGACCAGCCCGTTGGCCAGCGCGGTGTTGCCGTTGATGTTGCGGTACACGCCGGGCGGCAGCGCAGCGGGCTTGATCTCGTACTGGACCGAGAACTCTTCGGTCGTCTCGCCGTAGTTCCAGCCGGCCTGGAAGGCGGCGATGTTCGCCTTCATGATCTCGGGCTTGTTCGCGAACTTGGACTCAAGGAAGCGCAGCGTGCCGTCCGCGGGTCGGTTGTAGAGCCAGGAGAGCATGCCGAGCGAGAACATGTTCTTCGCCCGCTCGGCGTCCTTCTTGCTGATCTCGTAGCCTACGAGCGCTTTGACCGTGATCGAGGTGATCGGGATCGCGTGCAGCTGGTAGCCGTCGAGCGAGCCGTCCTCGAGCGGGTTGGACTCGTACCCGACCTTCTGCAGGTTCCGCTTGGTGAACTCATCGGTGTTCGCGATGATGTCAGCGCCGCGCGGCAGGTCATCGAGGTTGGCCTTGAGGGCGGCCGGGTTCATCGCGACCAGAACGTCCGGGGCGTCGCCCGGGGTCAGGATGTCGTGGTCGGCGAAGTGCAACTGGAAGCTGGATACCCCCGGCAGCGTTCCCGCTGGAGCCCGGATCTCGGCGGGGAAGTTCGGCAGCGTTGACAGGTCGTTCCCGAAGGTCGCCGTCTCCTGGGTGAACCTATCGCCCGCCAACTGCATGCCGTCGCCGGAGTCACCGGCGAACCTGATGATCACGCGATCAAGCTGTTGGATTTGCTTGGTCACAGCGGAGTGCCTCCTCTGTGCGCCGAGACCGCGCCTCCGTAGGCGGCAACGACGTTTCGCTCAGGCGCGGCGCCACGTCGGCGGGGCGCATCGGTCATGACCCTGGCGTTAATCCCGTTTACTTCAACAAGTCATCGCCGGAATCTATGCCATCTGGCGGCTGCATCTTATTACTCGCCGCTCGGCCGCAAAGCCATGACTGTCACATGCGTCCGTGCTGTCCAACCCATCGGACAATCAAGCTAACGGAGGGTAGCGTTGCGACTCGGTTTCGATCACGCGCTGTGTCAACCTGTCGGTTGGGTCGCGCGTCATACTCACGTCAACGGGGATCACGGGAGGAGGCCGCAGGCTTATGACTGATCTCGCTCAGGGCCAGGTCGCAAGGCCGAGGGTCGCAAGGCCAAGCAGAGCGATAGTCGATCAATCAGCAAGCCGGCCGTCACCGGAGGCGGTGCGGCCAGCGGCGGTGCAGCGCGAAGCTGGGCCGGATTCTGGGCGGGCGACGGCCAGGGCGGCCCTCGATGCCGCCCTCAGCGGGATCGAACTGACCGCAACCGACAAGCGGTTCCTGGCCAGGCTCAGTCAGTGGGACAAGCGCACCGCGACGACGGTCGCCTCGCTGGTGATGCGCGCAAGAGAAAGCGGCCAGCGCGATGCGGCGCTCACGCCTCCCCAGATCGCCCTGGATGGCTGCCCCTGGTGCGGGAGAAGTTAGGCTCTGTTTGCTTTTCGCCGCCGGCGCTGCGCGCCTTCGGCGGGGGCCTCCGGCGCTCTTGGGCGCCGTCTTCCCTCCTCGCAAACTGCGCTCGTCAGTCCAGACGGCGCCGCGCCTACGGCTGACCTTCCTGGCTAGTCCCGTAAGCGGTGGCGATGTTCTGGGCACGCGCGGCAAACTTGGTGCTAAACCAGTCGCGGGCCAGTCTGGTCACCGTCTGAAGGGCACCCGGCTCTTCGAACAGGTGCGTGGCGCCGGGCACGATCGCGAGCCGGTTCTCGCAGCGAAGCCAGTGCTGGGCCTCGCGGTTCAGGCCGAGGGCGACTTCGTCTTTGTCGCCCACGATCAGCAGCGTCGGCGACCGCACGGCGGCCAGCCGCGCCTCGGCGAGGTCGGGCCGGCCGCCCCTGGACACCACGGCGGCTATGTCGGCCGTCGGCTCCGAGGCCGCCCACAGCGCCGCCGCCGCGCCCGTGCTCGCGCCGAAGTAGCCGATCGTCGCATCCAGACAGCCGGGCTGGCCCCGCAGCCAGGCGGTAACCTCGCCGAGCCGACTGGCCAGTGTTTCGACGTCGAATACGTTGACGCGGTCGAGTTCTTCGGTCGAGGTGAGCAGGTCGAAGAGCAGGGTGCCGAGCCCGGCGACGTTCAGTTGGGACGCTACGTAGCGGTTGCGCGGGCTGTGACGGCTGCTGCCGCTGCCGTGCACGAAGATGACGATTCCGGTCGGATCGACGGGGATCGTCAGGTGACCGGCCAGCAGCACGGTTCCGGCGCGGACCTCTACTGGCTGATCCACCTCTGGCGGCTTAGCCGAAGACCCCGCGCCATGCGTTCTCGCTGCAAAGCCTGTTGGGTTTGAATTTTCTGGTGATGCTGCCGAAGCTTGACCGACTCCTGGTCCGCGGCCTCGTCCGCGGCGCGGCGGTGCTGGCATGGGTGGTGCCGGATCAGAGGGCGGGGAGGAAGCGGGCACGGCGTTGGCGGCGCGCTCGAGCAGGTTGATCACGTCGGCGTCCGGTACGTGCCGGAAGTCGTCGTACCAGGTCCCGACGGCGGCGAAGAACGGCGGCGCGTCGAGGCAGATCACCTCGTCGCAGACCGCGCGCAAGGCCCGGATCGACTCCGGGGCCCCGACCGGCGCCGCCATGATCACGGTGGCCGCGCCCTGGCGGCGAGCGACCTGGCAGGCCGCGCTGGCGGTCGAACCGGTCGCGATCCCGTCATCGATGACGATCACGGTGCGATCGGTGATATCGACGTGCTGGCGGCCCGCCCTGAACCGCTGGGCTTGCCGCTTGAGGTCGGCGAGCTCGCGTTGCTCCACGGAGGCGAGTTCGGTTGCGGTGACGCCCGACCGGCGCAGCACTTCGTCGTTTTCGACCCGAACGCCGCCTTCGCCGATCGCGCCCATCGCCAGCTCAGGTTGGAAGGGAACCCCGAGCTTGCGCACCACAATCACGTCCAGCGGTGCGCCTAGTGCCCTGGCGACCTCGAAGGCCACTGGCACGCCGCCACGAGGCAAGCCGAGTACCACGACATCCCGGCCCCGCAAATATTCGAGTCTCCTGCCTAGGCGCTGGCCGGCATCGGCCCGGTCGGTGAATCGCACCGCTACCCCCTGCATTTGCATATGCACACGCCGACATCGCAAATTGCGAAAGCAGGCGTGTCCGAGGTTCAGACAGGGCTACCCATTCACGAGGTACCTACCCAGCTTTCCGGCTGCTGATGAGCCTGCCGGGCGCCTGACATCGAGCAACGTGACGGGGCCGGATGCTTTGATATCACGGTCTTTATGCGGTTGTCGCGGGACGTAGCGAGTGAATTATCGAATTCGCTGGTGCCGAGAGTGAATTTCTAGAATGCGACGCGGCATAGCGTGACCGATGAAGGGTAGGACAAGAGCTTTCCGCACCAGAATCCGTTTCCCGTTCTCCGAGATCATGGAGGGGTGCGATGTCGGATTCGCAGACTCCGCAGGGGGTTCCGGGGGATCGCTCCCACGGATCAGCACTGCAGATCGAGACGCAGGCGTACGGCGAGGTGCCCGAGGACGCGATGGACCTCGCGGTGCTCAGGCTGAGGTCCGTGTTGCGTTCGGCGCCGGATCCGGTGCTGTTCGCGCGGGTGAAGCTGGCAGTATCGCCTGGGCTAGTCGCCGGCGCCGTCCGGTCAGTGGTGGCGCAGGCGAATGTCGACCTGAGCGGGCGGCTGGTCCGGGCGCAGGGCGTGGCGGAGAACATGCGGACCGCGATCGAGCTGATGTGCGAGCGGCTCGGGGTCCAACTGCGGAACGCCGGCGGCGGGCAGGGGGAGTTCTCGCTGCGTCGTGCTGGCGCTGGCCCGCGGGTGCCGCGACCTCGGCTGGCGGCTGAGGGTGCGCACGTGGTCAGGCGGAAGGTCTTCGGGCTGGCGCGGCTGACTGTGGACGAGGCGATCGCGGAGCTGGAGGCGTTCGACTTCGACTTTCATTTGTTCACCGAGCGGGTGACCGGGTCGGACAGCGTCGTTTATACGACGGTGCGCGGATATCGGGTGGCGCAGGTAGAGCCTCGGCCGGATCTGGTTGTTGATTCTGGCGGTGCTGCGGCCGGGGCCGGGGCTGGGGCCGGGGCCGGGGCCGGGGCCGGTGGCTCGGCTGGGGAGATTGTGTCGGTTAGCGAGGTTCCGGCGCCTCGGCTGGCGGTGGATGAGGCTCAGGTTCGGCTGGAGGGGCTGGAGCAGCCGTTCATCTTCTTCGTGGAGTCGGAGACGGGGCGCGGGAGTCTGCTGTATTTCCGGCACGACGGGGATCTGGGGTTGATCACGCCTTCGGAGGGGTGATGTTGCCGGGCTGGGCTTGGGACTGGCTTGGGGCTGGGCCTGGGCCTGGGCCTGGCTTGAGGCCTGGGCCTGGCTTGAGGCCTGGGCTTGGGGTCGAGATGACGTGGGGGCGGGGGTCCGCTATCCTTCATCGTGCCGTCCTTGTGGGGCGGCTACGGCAGGTTGCCCGAGTGGCCAAAGGGAGCGGTCTGTAAAACCGTCGGCTCAGCCTACGTTGGTTCGAACCCAACACCTGCCACCACCAGCGAAAACGCCCCGATAGCTGCGCATACGCACGCTGTCGGGGCGTTTCTTCTGTGTCCCGACATGTGTCACCTTGCAGCGCCGCGGGCCGTCATGTTGCGGTGTCCACGGACGCATAGCGGACGGATTTCGTGCCACTAAGACGGTCGGTGCAGCCGCTGGCTTTCCACGGACGGCCACGGACGGGCCGCGTTGCAGTACGCCCATGCTTGACGTGCTCGCCGAAGTTCTCTAGTCAGCGCCTTGGGCGCGCTGCCTCTGCG
>DATNFM010000154.1:0-3852 GCA_035606435.1 Streptosporangiaceae bacterium
GGTCGGCGCCATCAGCCAGTCCACGCCGAGAGCCGCGAGCCGCTCGCGCTCGGCGTCGACGTCCGCAACTTGGAAGTCCAGCGCGGTGCCGACGAACCCAAGATCCGGCCGTCCAGATCCGGGCCCCGGACGAGCCGCCCGACGGGCCTGAGCTGCCTGGCACAGCTGGTATTCGGTGAACTGACGCTTGCTGAAGCCGACCGACACCGGGCCGGCGGGCACCTCGACGTAGTACTCGTTCAGCGCGACCGGCGCGCGGAGCAGGGCGGCGTAGAAGGCGGCGAGCCGCTCCACGTCGTCGGTCAGGAACCGGCTCTGCACCAGCTCCATCTCACTCGCCTCCCGCTCCGGCGACGCCGGCGTCCGGGATGTCGAGTTCGGTCGCCGCGTAGTTCAGGAAGAACGAGGTGTACACGGACAGGCCGAGGCATCCGAACGCTTCCGCCAGTTCCTCCTGGCTCCAGCCCGCCTGCACCGCGTCGGCCCAGGCGGCGTCGCTGACCCGGCCTGAGCTGGTCGAAGCCTCGCGCACTACGCGGAGAAGCCGCGCAAATTTTTCTCCTCCCGCGTCTTTACCCGAGCGCAACGCCGCCACGTCCTCGCTGCCCCAGCCGGAGCGGACGGCCAGCATCGACAGGATTGCCAGCGCGTACTGGCTGCCGGCTGCGACGGCGGAGGCGAGCATCAGCGCGACACGGGTTCGCTGGTCGAGGCGGCCGGGGCTGGAGGTCGCGCGCCTGATTCCGACGTAGGCCTCGAGCACGGCGGGCGCGTGCGCCATCTGCGCGTGCAGGTTAAGCGGCTTGCCGGTGGGCGAGAACTGGAGCAGGTTCTCCAGCAGCGGCCTGGCCGCGTCCGGGGCATCGTTGATGGTGTGACTTGGTATCCGACTCATGACGACCGCCTCATCAGCTAGGCACGGGTTCACTGGGAAGGACGAGATGCCGCGCGGGAAGGTGACAGGCCGCCTTGTCACTTTTCTGGCCGCCGCGCCGTCCTATCGGACGGAGGTGATCAGCAATGCGGGACGACGCGAAGATCAGCCTCGCCTACCAGCAGAACCGGCCCTACCTAGTCGATCTGGCCTTCCGGATGCTGGGCGACATCGGGGCGGCCCAGGACACGGTGCAGGATGCGTTCTCCCGGCTGCTGCGGACCGAGCTTGACGAGATCGAGGACCTGCGCGGCTGGCTGATCGTGGTTACCAGCCGCCTGTGCCTCGACCAGATCAGGTCGGCCAGAACCCGGCGAGAGCGCGCGCATGACGCCACCGAGATCGAGTTCGTCCCTGGCGAACCAGCATCGGCGCTCGGTTCGGTCGCCCGGCCTGAGCTGGCCGACCCGGCCGACCGGGTCACCTTCGACGACACCGTGAGCCTGGCTCTGCTCGTCGTGCTGCAACGTCTCAGTCCGGCCGAACGCTGCGTCTTCGTACTGCACGACATCTTCCGGATGCCGTTCGACGAGGTCGCGCAGACCGTCGGCCGGACGGTCGTGTCCTGCCGGCAACTCGCTCGGCGGGCCAGGCAGAAGATCACCTCGGGACAGGACGCCGTCCGGTTCGACGTCGCTTCGGCCGAGCACCGCCAGGTCACCGACACGTTCATCGCGGCCTGCGCCAGCGGCGATCTGCACGCGCTGCTCTCGGTGCTCGCACCGGACGCCTGGGGCATGATCGACTTCGGCCCGGGCGCCGTGCCCCGGCAGATCACCGAGACCGGCGCCGACCGGATCGCGGCGAACCTGCTCGCATTCTGGGGACCGCCCGCGACGCTGGTCTCGCATCCGATCGCCGGCCAGCCCGCCCTGCTCGGCTTCAACGGACGCGACCTGGCGGGCGTGCTGGTGTTCGCCATGAGGGGCGAGCTCATCGAATCGATCACGGTCGTCGGCGATCCGCGCAAGCTCGCCGACCTCGCCTCCCAGCTCGTCACTTTCCCGCGCGGCATCTCGTCCTTACCGGAGGAACTCATGCTTCGGCGTAAGGGAGAAGAAAAGCAATGACCTCTGAGTCTGAAAATATTGCGGTAGCTGAGTCCGGCAGCCTGAGGCCAGTCCGGCCCTCGCCGTTCGTCCGCATCGTCATGGGTCCGATGACCAAGCGGCTCAACCCGCTGCTGCTCAAGCTCGCCGGGCGCGACAACTTCCGCATGGCCGCTCAGGTCCGCCACGTCGGCCGCCGTTCGGGGCGGATGTACACCACGCCGGTCAGCGCCAGGATCAGCGGCAACGTCGCGTTCATCCCGCTGACCTTCGGAAACGTGTCGGACTGGGCTCAGAACATCCAGGCGGCGGGCGGCTGCGAGATCCGGCTGCAGGGGCGGGACTACGTGGCGAGCAACCCGAAGTTCGTGAGCAAAGCGGAGATCGGGCCGCTGTACAAGTCGCTGTTCAAGCGGCGGGAACGAGCCATGGGTGTCCTGATCGGCATCGTCCAGTTCATAAGGCTGGACGTCGTGCCAGTGAACCCAGAAAGACCGGCTGGAGAGCCGACTGGATGAACGCTCCCGTCCCGGCCGTTAAACGCTGCTTTATCCCGGCACCGGTAGTTGGTCGGCTTGGCAATAGTGAGTAGCCTTTTCGCATGACCGTCACTACCGTCGACGCCGGCCCGCGCAAGATCGCCCGGGCGGCCGAGGTGAACGCGCCCGCAGCGGACCTCTTCGAGATCGTGGCCGACCCGCGCCGGCACCACGAGCTAGACGGCGGCGGTTCGGTCCAGAACTCGATCAGCGGGCCAGACCGCCTGTCGGCCGACGCGAAGTTCTCGATGCAGATGAAGCAGGGCGTCTCGTACAAGATTACGAGCACGGTCATCGACTTCGTCGACGGCAGCGTGGTGGAGTGGCAGCATCCGCTGGGGCACAGCTGGCGGTGGGAGTTCAAGCCGCTGACCGAGAACAGCACGCTGGTCACCGAGACCTTCGACTACACCCGTCTTGGTGGTGCGAAGGTGACCGGCCTGAAGTTGTTCGGCGCGCTCAAGCACAACGCGGCCGGGATCGAGGCCACCCTCCGCCAACTCCAGGCCAAGTACCCGGCCACCCCCGTCGGCCCGGCCGACCCAGGCGACCCGGCGGATCCGGCCGAGCCAACCGCAGAGTAGCCGTCATTCCTGAGCTAGAAATTCAGCGAAGGTTCGGAACCTGGATTGATAGCTTGCCTCAGCTTCGACTGGCAGACATCGGCGAAAGGCTGCTCGCGCACGGTGAGCACGGTGGCCATTTGCCGGGCGAGGTCACCGGCGTTTGGCTGGACGGCCGCGCCGAGATTGGCCAGATCGTACATTCTGTCAGCGTTTGCTGCTGTTAATGGACGCTATGGCCCGGGTTGCAGCATCACACTTTCGCACGTATATTCTGGTTGACAATTCCGCACCAGCTAGGCGAAAGCGAACCTGATAACGGTCAATGAACGACCAGCAATACCGGTCGTCACACAGGCACCGCCATTGACCTGGCAAAACGGCTCATCACGCGATCACTGGACCTATGCCGTGACCTCAATGTGCGCGGGTACCCATCCGCGCTCAACCGCGCCGGACGGATCTTTGCCCAGGAAGACCCCGAAGTAGGGCTAGGATATCTGGACGAAGGAATAAAGGTCGCGAGGCAATTGTCGGACGGATGGTTCTGGTTTGCCAACTTGGTCGAGTTTATCGAACTTTGCTATCGCATCTGGGATGAGAGCCGGCAACGCTCTTACCTCGATCGGATCTCTAGTCGCGTGGCGGAGATCGCACAGGCGATGGACGAGTACGAGTTTCCCGACCTTAAAGGCCGCTGGAACCTGGTCCGGGGACACTTGAGCCTCAGCGCCTGGCTAGAGGACCAGGACGACGTCGGCCTGCTA
>DATNFM010000155.1:0-26195 GCA_035606435.1 Streptosporangiaceae bacterium
TTCTCGACCTGGTCGACATCGACGATGTCGTCGATTACACCGGGCAGGCTGGGCGGCAGCTGGTTCGCGGGGCCAGCCCAGGCGATCCGGTCATCCTGCATCAGGATCGCTGTATTGCTGACTATTTCAGTACCAGTCCACAATCGACCGATATTGGTGAGAAGGCGTATCATCGGCAGGCTCCGCGCTTCGTGCGCGCGTGCTGCGTGAGCAGCCTGCCGTTCGTCATGGTCACACCGTGTCTCATTGCCTAGGAACCACGTTCCGTCAGCGCCCGAGAGCAGCTCAGCACACTAGAGCGCGGCTCGGGGCGCCAATTCAGCAGAACATCGCAGGCCGCTATCGCTATCACGCCGCATCACCTGCCATGACCTGGAGTCGGCCGCCGAATATGCTCGGCCGGCACTTCCGAATCGGATAGCGATATGTGACTGCACGGTCCGCTCTACGGGAACCCACATACCATATCGGTTGCGTGCCGGTATTGCACTACTCAATCACCCACCCCTGTGCTATGGGACGAACCTGCACAGACGCTTGTGATCTTCGCAGCGTTGCCTATGCCGGGTTACCCATGCCGGGTCCTTCTAAGCCGACCCTGAGGTGACCACGAACCGGTCGAGTTCGCTCGCCAGCGCCGGCTGGACCCGAACGGTCAGCGCGGTACCAGCGTCGGTGTGCTCGACCGAGATGATCTCGCCCTCCCGGTGCGCTCGCGCCAGCAGGTCGCCGCGGGCGTACGGCAGCAGCACGGACACCTCGATGGTCGGCCGGGGCAGCAACTGCTCGATCTCAGCCATCAGCCCCGGCAGGCCATCGCCGGTACGCGCCGACACCACCATCGAATGCGACTCGGACAGCTGCAAGCCCTTGAGCAGGATCGGGTCGGCCGCGTCGGACTTGTTGAACACGACCAGCTCGGGGACCTCACGGGCGCCGATCTCGGCCAGCACCTCGCGCACCGCCGCGATCTGAGACCTGGGGTCGGCGTCGGAACTGTCGACCACGTGCAGGATCAGGTCCGCGTCGGTCACTTCCTCAAGCGTCGAGCGGAAGGCATCCACCAGCTGGTGCGGCAGATGGCGGACGAAGCCCACGGTGTCGGTCAGCGTAAACGCCGTTCCCGACGGCAGCTTCGCCCGGCGCACCGCCGGATCGAGCGTGGCGAACAACGAGTTGTCGACCAGCACCTGGGCTCCGGTCAGTCGGTTGAGCAGGCTCGACTTTCCGGCGTTGGTGTAACCGGCGATCGCGACCGAAGGCACCTCGTGCCGCCGACGCTGACCGCGCTTGACCTCACGACCGACCGACAGCTCGGCGATTTCGCGCCGCAGCTTGGCGATCCTGGTCCTGATCCGGCGCCGGTCGGTCTCGATCTTGGTCTCGCCGGGACCCCTGGTCCCGATCCCGCCACCGCCGGCCACCCGTCCACCGGCCTGCCTGGACAGCGACTCACCCCAGCCGCGCAGCCTCGGCAGCATGTACTGCATCTGGGCCAGCTCGACCTGGGCCTTGCCTTCCTTGCTCTTGGCGTGCTGGGCGAAGATGTCCAGGATCAGCGCGGTCCGGTCAACGACCTTGACCTTCACCACGCCCTCTAGCTGCCGGAGCTGGCCCGGCGTCAGCTCTCCGTCGCAGATCACCGTGTCCGCCCCGGTCGCCAGGACCAGCTCAGCTAGCTCACGGGCTTTGCCCGCGCCGACATAGGTCGACGCGTCCGGCCGGCTCCGGCGCTGGATCAGGCCATCGAGCACCTCGGATCCGGCCGTCTCGGCGAGCAAGGCCAGCTCACGCAGCGAGTTCTCCGCGTTGGCCTGGGTACCTTCGGTCCACACGCCGAGCAGGACGACCCGCTCAAGGCGCAGGGTCCGGTATTCGACTTCGCTGACATCTTGCAGCTCGGTCGAAAGACCGGCTACCCGGCGCAGAGAGTGCCGGTCCTCCAAGTCAAGCTGGCCGACATCGTAAAGCTCTGCGTCGTCGGTGCTGGCGTCGCGGGGGTCTATAGGGGGTCGTCCCCCTTGACCAGCACCGCCTAGGGAATTCTCGAAGTCTGCTGTCATCTGCCATCCAGGACTGGACCGCCCTCTTATCAGCGGTCACTCGATGTTGCCACGCGCTGCAACGACCGTCACCTGAATAACGCCCAGCCGGGCCTAGATGTGCCCGCCACTTCGCGTGTGTCAAGGTTATATCCATCGGTAGCACCGCTAGCGAGGCAGAAAGGGCACGCGACATGAGTTACGGCCATGGCATCGAGATCACGGGCGAGTTCAAGGACCGTTTCGACGAGATCCTGACCCCCGAAGCAGTTGGCCTGGTCGCACGCCTTCAGCGTGAACTGATCGGCCGCCGCGCCGAATTGCTGGCGGCCAGGGCCCGCAGACAGATCGACCTGATCGGCGGAGAGAACCTGGACTTCCTTCCCGATACCCACCACGTCAGGTCGGACCGCACCTGGCGGGTCGCCCCGCCGGCGCCGGGCCTGATCGACCGCCGGGTCGAGATCACCGGACCGACCGACCAGAAGATGACGATCAACGCGCTGAACTCAGGCGCCAAGGTGTGGCTGGCCGACTTCGAGGACGCCAACACCCCGCTGTGGGAGAACATGGTCGGCGGCCAGCTCAACCTCAGAGACGCACTCGACCGGAAGATCGACTTCACCAGCGCCGACGGCAAGGACTACCAGCTACGCCCCGACGACGAGCTGGCCACGATCGTGGTCCGGCCCCGGGGCTGGCACCTGGACGAGAAGCACCTGATGATCGACGGCCAGCGCGCCTCCGGCAGCCTGTTCGACTTCGGCCTCTACTTCTACCACTGCGCCAAGCGCCAAATCGACAAGGGCAAGGGTCCTTACTTCTACCTCGCGAAGATGGAGAGCCACCTCGAAGCGCGCTTGTGGAACGACGCGTTCAACATCGCCCAGGACGCACTGGGCCTGCCCAGAGGCTCGATCCGGGCCACCGTGCTGATCGAGACGATCCCGGCCGCGTTCGAGATGGAGGAGATCCTCTATGAGCTGCGCGAACACAGCTCGGGTCTCAACGCCGGGAGGTGGGACTACCTTTTTTCCATCATCAAGAAGTTCAGGACACGAGGGGCCGATTTCGTGCTGCCCGAGCGCAACGCGGTCACCATGACGGCCCCGTTCATGCGCGCCTACACCGAGTTGCTGGTCAAGACCTGCCACGACCGGGGCGCCCATGCGATGGGCGGCATGGCCGCGTTCATCCCGAGCCGGCGCGACCCGCAGGTCAACGAGGTCGCGCTGGCCAAGGTGCGCGATGACAAGTCGAGGGAGTCCAGGGACGGGTTCGACGGCTCGTGGGTCGCGCATCCCGACCTGGTCCCGGTGTGCCGCGAGGTGTTCGACTCGGTGCTGGGCGATGCGCCCAACCAGCTGACCAAGCGCCGCGATGACGTGTCGGTCAGCGCCGCCCAACTGCTCGACGTGGCGAGCACGCCCGGCCCGATCACCGAGGCAGGCCTGCGCAACAACGTCAGCGTCGGCCTGCAGTACCTGGCGAGCTGGCTGGCCGGGACCGGCGCGGTCGCGATCTTTAACCTGATGGAAGACGCGGCGACGGCCGAAATCTCCAGGTCCCAGGTCTGGCAGTGGCTGCACAACGACGTCCACCTGGCTGAAGGACCGCAGATCAGCAGGGAACTGGTCGAGCAGATCGTCGACGAAGAACTCGCCAAGATCGCCGAGGCCCTCGGCGCGGCCTACTCCGCCGACCAGTTCGCCGAGGCAGCCGCCCTGTTCAAGGAAGTCGCCCTAGCCGACAAGTACGCCGAGTTCCTAACCCTGCCCGCCTACGAGCGCATGCCCTAGGCTCCCGAGTCCAGCCCGCGGGCCATGGGCCATGGGCGGTGGGCGGTGGGTGCGCGGGCGTAGCGGGAGGGCATGCCGAAACTCGACTGTTGATCCCTAGGGTGTCGGTACCAAGGGCTAGGTTCTGGCGTATGCCAACTCAGTCAGAAACCGCCGAGCGGTTCCTCGCGCTCCACCACGGCGACTCGCCGCTGCTGATCCCCAACCCCTGGGACGCCGGCTCGGCGAAGCTGCTCCAGTCAGTCGGCTTCGCCGCGCTCGCCACCACCAGCAACGGATTCGCCGCAACCCACGGCCGGCTCGACGGGACGATGACCCGTGACGAGGCCATCGCCAACGCCGCCGCGATTGCCGCCGCCGTCGACCTCCCCGTCTCCGCTGACCTGGAAAACCTTTACGCCGACAGTCCAGCCGGCTGCGCCGAGACCATCCGCCTCGCGATCGACGCCGGCCTGGCCGGCTGCTCAATCGAGGACTACACCGGCGACCCAGAGAACCCGCTCTACGACCGCTCAGAAGCCGCCGACCGCGTCGCCGCCGCCGCCGAAGCCGCCCACTCCGGCCCGATCCCCCTCGTACTCACGGCCCGCGCCGAAGGCTACCTGCGCGGCAAGCCCGACCTCCCCGACGTGATTGCCCGCCTCCAGGCCTATTCACAGGCCGGCGCCGACGTGCTCTACGCCCCCGTGGTCACCAAGCTCGACGAACTCCGCGAGCTAATCGCCTCGGTCGACAAGCCAGTGAACGTCCTAGCCCTCCCCGGCGTCCCCACGGTCGCCGAACTAGCCGAGATCGGCGTCAAGCGAGTGAGCATCGGCGGCGCCTTCGCCTTCGTCGCCTACAACGCCCTGGTCGAAGCCGGCCGCGAACTCCTAGACCACGGCACCTACAACTTCTGGAACCAGGCCGGCCCCGGCTCCACCGCTGCCCGCTCCGCCTTCACCACCTGACACGCCAACTTGGCGAAGACTTTCCGTTCCAGGAAGAGTTAGCCGCGCTTTTCGCAGGCAAACTCTTCCTGAAACGAAAACTCTTCCTCGAAAATCGGAAATACCGGTCAGCCGACCATGATCACGAAGGCTTTCCGGAGGCCTCGCGGCAAACTCTTCGCCATTCCGCTGCCGCTGCCACTGCCACTGCCACTGCCACTGCCACTGCCGCCACTGCCACTGCCACTGCCGCCGCCGCCGCATCAGATTCGACCGACGGCGCAACTCGGCCCGCACGCACGCAACCTGCCCCGCCACCCGAGATGACGCAAAACCGTACCCACCTGGCCAGCCGTCTCACAGAAGAGCCGGTCGACATCGATCCAGCCATACCGCAAGACCGTCTTGCCATTCTCAGTAATCGAGTTGACCCGCCTGAGATCCTCCCAGCGTTTCTCAGCAGGATGTGCTTGCAGACCGTCTAACTCGACGCACAGGGCGTAGTCCCTATACAGATTGTCTAGGTAACGAGTTCGACCAGCCCCGTCGACTCGGGCCTGACGACTGGCCTCCGGCAGTCCGTGTGGCCGTTCCACCTTGTGCAGGTACCGGTACTCAAGCACTGAGTGAACACCACTGCCGATCTCACCGAGTGCCGTCGCGAGCTCGCCTCGCCACTTCAACTTCGCCCGTAGGCCCATCGCGATGACGATTTTGGGCACGGTCGTCAGTCCGCGCTGGCAAGCCGCACAAGCAATGTCGAGTGCCGAGTCGAAGACCGCCGAGTGGTCGACCAGGTCGAGCACGGTCTCCTCGAGCCTGGTCCTAGGTGGCATCAAGCTCGGGTGAATCGCATCGGCAAGACGATTTGAATGATGAACGACAATACCCTTCATCGGGCTGATTCTCCGATTGGCCGGGATAGTCACATGTATCGGCCGGCAGTTCCTATCAGTCAATTTGAACAGTTCCGCTGCCGTCTCGTGACTGAGCGCGGCGCCAGATCCAGCTCGGCATGTCGCTGCCCACAAAAGGGCATTCCTAGTAGGCGGACCGCTGGAAACCAGATAGACCCCACGATGGATCTTCTGCCAGCGCTCAGAACCGAGCAGCCGGTCGATGACATCAGGGGAGGCACCGGAGGCAAGCGCCTGAACCCTGGAGATCACTCCATCCTGGAACTGCGCAACTTTCCGGCATTCTCGCAATACATCACGGCTCATGCAGCCATAGTCGTGCCAACGGCAGGGCACAGAAAGTGTTTGTCCTGACCTGTGGACAAGCGCTACACACGTCGCCAGGAGCCGAAGTCAATCTGTGGACAAGCTGGACAAGCCGGACAAGCCTAGCCGACGGGTGGCTAAATCCACAGGCGCCCTCAGACGGTGATCATTAGGTGTTCGAAGCCGCGCAGCACCAGGCTTACCCGACGTTGCGGGGGCCCGGCGGCGGCGAGGGCCGGGAAGCGGCCGAACAGACGCGGGAACGCGATGGTGCCTTCGAGCCTGGCCAGAGCTGCGCCCAGGCAGAAGTGCGCACCCGCGCCGAAGCTCAACGGCCCCGGATCGGGACGGCCCGGCCAGAAGCGCTGAGGCTCGGCGAACCGGCGCGGGTCGTGGTTCGCGGCACCGAGCATGACGATCAGGTGGTCGTGCGGGCCGACGGTATATCCGCCTATCTCGGCGGGGACCTTCCGCCGCCTGTCCTCGGCGAACTGGACAGGCGAGTCAAACCGCAGCACTTCCTCCACAAAGGCCGCGGCAGCAGAACCGGCAGCCAAAGAACCAGCAGCCAAAGAACCGGCAGCCAAAGAACCAGCCGACCGCAACTCAACTCCGGCCGCCGGATCTTCCAGCACGAGGTGCACCCCGTTCCCGAGCAGATTGGTGGTGGTCTCGAACCCGGCCACCAGCAGCAACATCAGGTTCTGGATCAACTCGTTCTCGCTGATCCGCCCCTCGTCGGCGGCGGCCGCCGCCACCAGTCCGCTGAGCAGGTCATCGGCGGGCCGAGCCCGCCGCTCCGCCACCAGCGAGGCGAACATCCCGGCCAGCTTCAACGCGGCGGCATCGGCTTCGAGCAGCCCGGCCTCATCGATAAGCGGTTCCAGTGTCGCGGTCAGCGACCGGGCCAGCGGCCTGAACTCGTCGCGCTCGCTCTCCGGGACGCCGATCAACTCGCAGATCACCGTCACCGGCAGGGCGAACGCAAACTCATCCATGAAGTCGACCTGCGCCCCGCCCGCCCCGAGATCGGCGATCTGGTCGAGCAACGCGTCGGTCTGGGCGATCACGGCCGGCTCAAGCTCGGCGATTCGCCGCTTGGTGAACTGCTTGGAGAACAGGCTCCTGATCCGCGCGTGCGGGTCGTCGTTGAGCGTGAGCATGGTGTCCGGGTCGAGCGAGGGGTGTTCTCGCCAGGTTGGATTTACTTCGTCGAGCGATTCGGCGTCGGGCACCCGGAACGCGGAATCCCTGAGCACCGAACTGGCCAGCTCGTATCCGGGCACCAGCACCAGTTGCTCGTTGGCCCGCACGATCGGTCCGTGCTCGTGCAGGGCCGCGTAGAGGGGATAGGGATCGGCCATGCCTTCGGGCGAAAGCAGCCCGTTGAAGATCTCCAGCACTTCCATACGGCAAATCTAACCGGACCCGCCCGAAGTGCGACCATCCCGCAACCGCCTAACGTTGGCCCATGACCATCCCCGGCCAGAGTGCGCAGACCGCCCAGACTCTCAGCTATCGCGCGCTCAACCGGGCCATGCTCGAACGCCAACTCCTTCTCGCTCGCGCCAGCAAGCCCGCGATCGACACGATCGCCCACCTGGTCGGGCTCCAGGCTCAGGCCCCGAACGCTCCCTACGTCGGACTGTGGTCCCGCCTAGCTGGCTTCGATCACGCCGAACTCAGCGACCTCGTCGGCACCCGCCAGGCCGTCCGCATCCCGGTCATGCGCGGCACCATCCACCTGGTCACCGCCGACGACGCGCTCGCCCTCCGTCCGCTGACCCAGATGGTGCTGACCCGGGCGTTCAACAGCCAGGCGTTCGCCCGCAACCTGACCGGCCTCGACCTGGACCCGGTCCTGGAGGTCGCCAGGAAACTCGCCGCCGAGCGCCCGCTGACCAGAACCGAGGTCGTCAGGCAGCTGTCCGAGCGCTGGCCCGGCTACGACGCGGCCTCGCTCGGGTACGCGTTCACCTATCTCCTCCCGCTGGTGCAGGTGCCGCCGCGCGGGATCTGGGGCCGAACCGGCCCGGTCGCCTGGACCCCGGTCCAGACCTGGCTCGGCTCCGAACTCGCCGAGCCGCATCCGCTCGACCAGCTGATCCTGCGCTACCTGGCCGCTTTCGGGCCGGCCACGATCGCCGACGTCCAGACCTGGTCGGGCCTGACCAGGCTCCGCGAGGTCGCCGACGGGCTCAAAACCAGCCTGCGCACGTTCAAGGACCCGGCCGGCAACGAGCTGCTCGACCTCCCGGACGCGCCGAGGCCAGACGCCGACACCCCGGCGCCGCCGAGGTTCTTGCCCGAATACGACAACGTGCTGTTCTCCTACGCCGACCGGAACCGGGTCAATCCGGCGGGAAACGAGATCCCGCTCGCTCCCGGCAATGGCGGCCGCTGCGGCACCGTCCTGATCGACGGCACCTTCGAGGCCACCTGGCAGCTCGAAACCACAAGCACCGCGACAAGGCTCCTGATCAGGCCATTCGCCACCATGTCAGCAGAAAACCAGGCCGCCGTCGCCGACGAAGCCCGCAACCTCCTCGCCTTCGCCGCCACCCCAGCGGCCAGCGCGGCCAGCGCGGCCAGCGGGCACGAGATCCGAATCACCGACCCCGCCACTGGCACTACCTCACCGCCTCTGTAGATGATGGAGTACGGCCCGGAACCAATGTGGCGGGAGCGAAGCCGATGACAAAGCCGACGCCAGCAGCACCAACTGGACAAGACGCGGCGGTCGCGACGCTCGCGCCAAGGCTCGCCGACATCTGCGGCCAGGACGCGGTCATCACCGACCCGATGGAGCTGCGCACCTACGAATGCGACGGGCTGACCGCCCACCGCTGCTCCCCCGGCATCGTCGTTCTCCCGCAGACCGCCGCCCAGATCGCCGCGATCGTCAAGGAATGCGCGCAGGCCAGGATCCCGTTCGTGGCCCGGGGCAGCGGCACCGGCCTGTCCGGCGGCGCGCTTCCCCGAGCCGACGGTGTGCTGATCGTCACCGCGAGAATGCGCCAGATCATCGAGATCGACGCCAAGAGCCGTCGCGCCGTGGTCGAACCAGGCGTCACCAACCTCGCCGTCTCCAAGGCCGCTCAGCCTTACGGGCTGTTCTACGCCCCCGACCCTTCGAGCCAGCAGATCTGCTCGGTCGGCGGCAACGTAGCGGAGAACTCCGGCGGCGCGCACTGCCTCAAGCACGGGTTCACCGTGCACCACGTGACCGGCCTGGAGGTCGTGACGCCGGACGGAGAGCTGACCTGGCTCGGCGACGGCACTGGCAACTGTCCCGGCTACGATCTGCTCGGCGCGTTCACCGGGTCGGAGGGCACGCTCGGTATCGTCACCAAGATCGTCGTCAAGCTGACGCCGATCCCGCAGGCCGTCACTACGCTGCTGGCCGCCTTCAACTCGACGGGTGAGGGCGGCGCCGCGGTCTCGGCGATCATCGGTTCCGGCATCCTGCCCGCCGCGATCGAGATGATGGACGCCCTGTCCATCGAGGCCGCCGAGGCCAGCGTCGCCTGCGGCTATCCCGCGGACGCGGCCGCGGTGCTGATCGTCGAACTCGACGGCCCGCAGGCGGACGTCGAGGCGGAGACCGCCGCGGTTCGCCAGATCGCCAAGGACACCGGTGCGTTCGAGATCAGGGAGGCGGCCGACGCGGATGATCGAGCAGCGATCTGGCGCGGGAGAAAGGCGGCGTTCGCGGCCGTAGGCCGGATCAGCCCGGCCTACATCGTCCAGGACGGCGTCGTCCCGCGAACCGCACTGCACGAGGTCCTGGACCGGATCAGCGCGCTGTCAGCGGCCGCCGGCCTCCGGGTCGCGAACGTGTTTCACGCCGGGGACGGCAACTTGCACCCGCTGGTGCTGTTCGACGATTCCAGCCCAGAGCAGACCGCCGCCGCCGAAGAACTGTCCGGCGCGATCCTGGACGAGTGCATCACCCACGGCGGTTCGATCACCGGCGAGCACGGCGTCGGCGTGGACAAGTCCAAGTACATGTCGCGCATGTTCGGCGCCGATGATCTCGACACCATGCAACTGCTGCGCTGCGCGTTCGACCCGGCGGGCCTGTGCAATCCCGGCAAGATCTTCCCGACCCCGCGACTGTGCGGCGAAGTCCCCGGGGTCAGACGGGAAGCTGAGGCTCATCCGCTGGTTGCTTCCGGCCAGATCGAACACTTCTAGAACCTTGTAAAACAGAAAGAGAAGATCTTTTATCAGGGAGAAAATTTTGCGCAGGTTCGGTGCCGATGCTGGCCGCTGACTCGATCCCAGCCCAGCTCACCGACGCGTGCGATGAGGTCAGGCGAGCGGAGCCGGCCGACGCGGTCGCGGGAGTGCAGCCCCAATTCGTCGCCGCACCCGCATCGACCGCGCAGGCCAGTGCCGTACTCAAGGCGGCCGCCGAACTCGGCCTGGCCGTGATCCCGCGCGGCTCCGGCTCCAGGCTCGACTGGGGCCGTCCACCAGAACGCGCCGACCTGATAGTCGAGACGACCAGGCTCACCCGGGTGATCGAGCACGAGGCCGGCGATCTGGTCGCTTCCGTCGAGACCGGAATCACGCTCGAGCAACTCGCTAGCGTCCTCGCCGGGGCCGGTCAACGGCTCGCGCTCGATCCTCCCGCAAACGGGGCCTCGGGCACCGGCACGGTCGGCGGGGTACTCGCGACCGGCGTGGCCGGTCCGCTGCGCCTGCGGTATGGCTCGGGGCGGGACCTGCTGATCGGCATCACGATCGTCCGGGCCGACGGCACCATCGCCCGGTCCGGCGGCAAGGTCGTCAAGAACGTGGCCGGCTATGACCTCGGCAAGTTGTTCGCCGGGTCGCGAGGCACGCTCGGCCTGATCACAGAGGCGACGTTCCGGCTCCACCCCCTCCCGCAGTCGACGGCCTACGTCAGCACCCAGTGCGACTCACCGCAGACCTGCGAACGCCTGCTCGCGGCGGCCGTGGCGCCAGCGGTCGCTCCAGTCGCCGCCGAACTCAGCTGGCCGCTGGCCAGTGCCCCGATTGCGCTCGGCATCGCACTCGAAGGTGACCCGGCCGGGGTGACTCAGCGAGCGACCCAGCTCTCCGAACTCCTGGCCAAAGAGGCCGGTCAATGCGACGGGAACCCGAGGACGGTCGTCTCGGTCACCGACTCACCCCCGCCCTGGTGGCGGTCGGGTCCGGCCGCCCAGCCCGACGGAACCGTGCTGCAGCTAGCCTTCTGGCCCGGCGAGCTGGTCCGCGTGCTCACCGAACTCCGCTCCGCCGCCGAACGCGCGTCCCTCGACCCCGCCGTCGGCGGCTCAGCCGCCGCCGGAGTACTGCACGCGGCCCTGCCGGCCGCGTCCCCGGCAGACGCCGCGCGGATCGCCGACTTCATCACCAGCCTCCGGGGCTCATTGGATTGGCAAGCCGGCTCCGGGGCGAGCCCTCCCCGTGCCAGCGTCCTCATCCAGCACGCGCCGGCCGCCGTGACCGAACTCGCCGACCCCTTCGGCCCGGTCCCGGCCCTGCACCTGATGCGCGCGATCAAGCAGCAGTTCGATCCAGCCGGGATGATGTCACCAGGCCGATTCGCTGGGAGTCTCTAGATGGACAACCCCGAACCTTCTAAAAAGGGCCGGCTCGATCCGAACGGTGAGCTTGCCGACATCGTCAGCGATTGCGTGCACTGCGGGTTCTGCCTGCCGTCGTGCCCGACCTATCAGCTCTGGGGCGAGGAGATGGATTCGCCGCGCGGCCGGATCCACCTGATCGGCCAGCTGCTCGACGGCGCAAGTGCCTCCGAGACGGCCGCCACGCACCTGGACCGCTGCCTGGGCTGCATGGCCTGCGTCCCGGCCTGCCCGTCCGGCGTCCGCTACGACAAACTGATCGAGGCCGCCCGCTCCTGGGCAACGGAACCGCCAACGGACTCGTCGGGGCCAGTCCAGGCTCTCCCGCCCCGGTCGGCCCGAGAGCGCGCGCTTCGCGCCGCCATTTTCGCGACGTTCCCCTACCCATCTAGGCTCCGCCTGCTGATGGCACCGCTCCGCGCCGCCCAGCGCATCAGGCTCGACCGCCTCATGCAGCGCAACCTCCCGCAACGCCTCGCCCCGGAAATGGCCGCCGCCCTCAAGGTCGCCCCCGGCCGCCCCTCCAAGCGCTCCGTCCGAGGCCACCTCCCGGCCCGCGTAGCCGCACGAGGCGAACGCCGAGCCGTAGTCGGCATGCTGACCGGCTGCGTCCAGCAGGTCTTCTTCCCCCAGGTCAACATCGCCACGGCAAGAGTCCTGGCCGCCGAAGGCTGCGACGTAGTGATCCCCCCAACCCAAGGCTGCTGCGGCGCCCTCTCCCTTCACGACGGCCGCACAACAGAGGCAGCGAACTTCGCCACCCGCCTGATCGAGGAATTCGACCAGGCCGGCGTCGACGCCATCGTCGTCAACTCAGCCGGCTGCGGCTCCGCGATGAAGGAGTACGAAGACCCCGCCTTCGCCACCAAGGTCAAGGACTTCAGCGAGTTCCTCGCCGACCTAGGCCCAGCCGCCACCAGACACCCCCTCCCCCTCAAGGTCGCCTACCACGACGCCTGTCACCTAGCCCACGCCCAACGAATAACCAGGCAACCAAGAGCCCTGCTCAAGGCGATCCCAGACCTAGAACTCCTAGAACTCCCTGACGCGGGCACCTGCTGCGGCTCCGCAGGCATCTACAACTTGGTCCAGCCACAGACGGCTGCCGAGCTAGGAACCCGCAAAGCCGAGTCCGTCCAGAGCATCTCCCCCGACCTGGTCGTCTCAGCCAACCCAGGCTGCGCCCTCCAAATCAAGTCATCCCTGCAGACACCGATCCCGGTCCTGCACATCGCTGAGCTCCTAGACGCCTCCATCCGCTCGACTCATGCATCGTCCCTACTCCGACCGACCTCCCCAAGCAAGGTCTTCATTAGGTGACCGACCAATCACAACACCGCCATTTCAGACCACAGACGACCCAGCAACGATTTAGAAATACCGCTTAACTTTCGATAACAACGACACCGGCACCCGCCAACCCCCGGGTATTGTTGCGTGTGCACTCGCACCTGACTGCCACCGAGCCGCCACAGACGGTATCCGTAGGCCAAGATCCGGTCCCGCGACGTCGGCTCAGAAGAATCCTCCGGCACCCGCTTCTCATCCACTTCGCCGTTCTGCTCGCCTACCTCGGCGTCGGCATCGCCGTCACCTGGCCGCATGCGTCCTATCTCACCGGACGGCTGCCCAACACCCGCGACGCCGGCAGTTATACCTGGGGCTTCTGGTGGATGGCCCGCTCGGTCATGCATCTGTCTGACCCGTGGACGACCACGTACCTGGCCGCCCCGATTGGCGCCAGCCTCGGCATGCATGCGCTGATGCCGCTCCCGAGCGCCCTGATGACGCCGGTCACGGTCGCTTTCGGGCCCGCCTTCGCCTACAACCTGCTCTCGGTCCTCATGCCGGGCCTGCTCGCCTACGCCATGTACCGGCTGGCCAGGCTGTGGGTGCCGTCGCAGGTCGGCGCGATCGCAGCCGGGGCGTTCTTCGGCTTCGCTTCCATGCTCGACTTCCAGACCTGGGTGCACATCAACCTGGCTGCGGGCGCGCTCTTTCTGCCGATCACGCTTGAAGCGGCGGTCCGGCTGCGTAGGCAAGCATCGCGCTGGCGGTCCGGCTTCGGCCAGGCGATCGTCCTGGGCCTGGTCCTCGGGGCCAGCATGCTGACCGATCAGGAATCGGCCGTGCTCTGCCTGATGCTGGCCGGGCTGGCCCTGCTGCCCTGGCTCTTTGCCTTGAAGCCGCCCAAGCTGCCGGAGCCGGAGCCGGCCGGTCAAAGCGATGAACAGCGGACCAGATTCTGGCGCGGGCTTCGAGCGGGCTTCGCCCGCTCGAAGCCCCCCGAGGTCGAAGTCATAGAAGAAGCCGAGCCGCGGCTCGCCTGGCTGCGCCGACGCGTCGGTAAGCCACTAGCCAAGTTCGCCCTGGCCAGGCTGCGCTGGCTGCGCACGGTTCCCCGCCGCCTGAACTGGCGCCGGTTCCTGCTGATCGCCATCACCGGCGTGATCGCGATCGCCGCCTGCTTGCCGCAACTCGTCGCCATCGTTCACGCCAACGCCGAGGGCAGCCCGCCGACCAAGCTGAACGCGTCGTCTTACCTGCAGGGGATCAAGATCCCCGACATGTTCCTGCCCTCGCCCCGGATCACCACGTTCGGCCTGACGTTCACCCACTCCAAGAACGCGAGCACGTTCGGCGCGCTGGCCACGTTCCTGGCTCTGGCCGGCCTAGTGCTCGCCTGGCGGCAGCGTCGCAACACCAAGCTGCTGCTCCTGCTCTGGTTCGGTGCCGCCGTGCTGGCGCTCGGCGGCGACCTGATCACCGGCGCGGGTGTCTTCCTGCCGCTGCGGCACTACTCCAACGGCATCGTCACCTCGCTGATCTTGCCGTACTCCTGGTTCATCAAGATCCCGGGACTGTCGGGCTTCCGCGAGCCGTCCCGGATCGCCGAACTCGGCCTCATCTCGATCGCGCTGCTAGCCGGCTACACGGTGAACTGGATCCGTTATCACGCTCGCTGGCTGCTCGTGGCCGTCCTCGCCCTCGCGGTACTCGAAGCGGGCCTGACCACCCCGCCGCACGCCCGCACCACGATGCGGACCAGCTTCCCGGTTCTCGACAACCCGATCGCCGCCGATCACTCGGCCTCGATCGTCGTCGACGTGCCGTTCGGCCTGCGCGGCGGGACCGGTGTCACCGGCCTGCCGTTCCCGCCCCAGACTCAGGTGCTGGCCACCCATGACGGCCATCCGCTCGCCAACGCACTGCTGTCCCGGGTACCGACCGGCGTACGCGAGGCGATCGACGCCGAGCCGTTCTACGCCGACCTGATCAGCACCCAGAGCGGCCGGTACAAGTTCACCCCCGGGCAACTGCTCGCGGCCAGGCGGAACGCGGCGCAGATGCACGTCGGCTACGTGCTCCTCTGGGTCTTCAACAAGCACCTGCGCAACTTCCTGGTCCAGACCGGCTTCCGGTATCTCTACCGAGCCGAGGGCGCGTCCGTCTGGCAGCCGGTCGGCTACGCCAACGCCGTGGTGCCAGTGCCGTGACCAGGCATTACACCAAGTCTGACGCAGCTTGACGCCAATGTGACGTCAAAATGCGTCACGAAGTCCTTGACTGACGTCACGCGTGGCGGCATTATGGTGTCATGGAGTTGTCACAGTACGTCGAGGGTCTGCGCCGCGAGCTCGGCACGCTGACCCGTTTCGCTCCGGCCGAGGTCGTGCGGCTAGCCGATCAGCTGGCCGAGGCGCTCGATTCATCGGTCCGTCTCACGCTGCTCGATGTGCTCAGCGCCGCCGCGGCGGAGATCACCGAACACCTGGACGAGACCGTCATCGATGTCCGGCTGAACGCCGGCGAGCCGGAGTTCGTGGTGACCGCCGTCGCCACGCCGGCGCCGGAGCCGGCGCCCGGCCCGGCTACCGACACCGGGTCCGACGATGCCGGAACGGCCAGGATGACGCTGCGGCTATCGGAGTCGCTGAAGATCAGGATCGAGGCCCAGGCGGCCGCCGCCGGAATGTCGGTCAATTCATGGCTGGCCCACGCCGCCATCCGGGCGCTGGACCAGCGCCCCGAGGACCCGATCAAGTCGGCCACCTCGGCGCTCAAGGTCCGCGTCGGCCAGCGCATCAGCGGCTACGTCCGCAGCTAATCAGCAGCAAACACACACTCGCAAAAGGATGGCAAGACAATGTCGCACTGGGATTTCGCGCGCTCAGAACCGGTCGAAGCGTACGTTCACGTGATCGCCGGCTCCGTAAGAATCATCGCCGCGCCGACCGAGACGATCACCGTCGACCTTGAGCCGACTAGGCCAGGACGCCACGACGACGAGCTGATCAGCCACTTCACCGTAGAACTGGTCGACGACCGGCTGGAGGTCAGCGAGCCAAGTGAGCAGACCACCTGGCTGCGTCACCATTCCGGGTTCGACCTGACGGTCACCGTGCCGACGGGCTCGTGCTGCCTGGTCAGCACCGTCTCAGCGAGTCTGGAATGCACCGGAGAACTGGGCGCGCTTGACGCCAAGACGGCGTCGGGCAGTGTAGAGGCAGCCACGATCGCCGGCCCGGCGATCCTCAACACCGTCTCCGGCCGGATCGAGGTCGCTGACATCACCGAGTCCGTCACCGCGAAGACCGCGTCGGGCCGGGTCGGGCTCGGCCGGGTCGGCGGAGACATCAACGTCGGCACGGTCAGCGGCCGGGTCGAGATCGGCGTCGCCGAGGCATCGGTCGCCGCTCAGACTGCTACCGGCCGGGTCCAGATCGACCGCCTCATCCGAGGCAAGGCCGAGATCTCCACGGTGTCCGGCTCCATCGAGGCCAGCGTCGCCCCCGGTGCGGGCATCTATCTCGACCTGGCGTCGATCTCCGGCCGGGTCACCAGCGACCTGCAGCCGTCGCCGGACCAGGGTGAGGTCGACCTCAACCTGAAGTGCCGCTCGGCCAGCGGGTCGATCCGGATCGGCCGCGCCGTACTGGCCGACGCCTAACCCACTACTTAGTGCAGGAAGCACCAAGCCAGAAGGGGACACCACGTCCATGTTCTCGCGCCAACTTGATCAACTCGCCCGTGAGCGTCACGAGGAACGGGCCGCCCAGACCGCCAGGGCTCATTGCGCCAAGGCGATCGATCCGAACCGCACAGCGACTATCAGAAGCCAGACCGGATGGGCGATCGTGTCGATCGGCCTTCGGATCGCCGAGTCAGGAAGCAGATAACCCCAGCCAGTCCGTGCTGAGCTCGCCTTCGGCCACGATCACCGCCGGACCGGTCAGCACGCTGGCAGTAGCGCCGGGCGTGACCGCCAAGGTCCCGCCCGGTACGCGTATCAGCCACCGATCAGAACCGTCCGGCCACCGGCCAGCCGCTACCGAGGCGGCGGCCGCCGACGCGACGGCGCCGGTGCCGCAGGACAGCGTCTCCCCCGAGCCGCGCTCATAGACCCGCATCTCGATTGCCCGGTCACCGGTCGGCCTGACCAACTCGACGTTGACGCCGTCGGGAAAGCCGGCGGCGTCGACCGCGGGCGGCTGGGCCAGGTCAAAGCCGGCGACCGGCTCGCTGACCATGATGACCAGGTGCGGGTTGCCGACGTCGACGCTCAGTCCGTCGTAGTTCTTCCCGCCAACCCGCACGGTGCGGTAGGCGGATTCGCGCCCGCCTACCGCACCGTCGGTGCTTGTCGACACGGTGGCCGCCCCGCCCACCTTGACCGGCCCCATGTCCACGCTGAACAGTTCCCCGGACTCCTGCCGCACCGTACGCACGCCCGCCCGGGTCTCGATAGCGAGTTCCGGCCCCGCGGCCAGGCCGTGATCGAGCAGGTAGCGGGCGAACACCCGGATCCCGTTGCCGCACATCTCGGCGATACTGCCGTCGGCGTTCCAGTAGTCCATGAACCAGGGCGCCGTCGTTCCGACAGTGCTGGCCCCGGGGGCCGACCCCCCGGAACCCCCCGCAACGATCCGCAGCACCCCGTCGCCGCCGATCCCGGCCCGCCGGTCACACAGCCGCCGCACCAGCTCAGCGGTGAGCTGCAGTCGATCATCAACGTCAGGCAGGATGACGAAGTCGTTCCCGGTCCCATGACCCTTGGCAAAGATCATGTCTCGATGCTAGTCGTCAGTGATCGCGGCGAGGGCGACTGAGGTCGGGACTGGATCGGAGGCTGGGAGCCAGCGGATCCTGGGGTCGCGGCGGAACCAGGATTCCTGCCTGCGGGCGAACCGGCGGGTCGCCTGGACGGTCTGCTGCTCGGCTTCCGGCTCGGTCCACTCGCCGTCGATGAAGCGGAGCACCTGCGCATAGCCGAGCGCCCGGCTCGCGGTCCAGCCGTCGCGCAAGCCAAGCTTGATCAGCCGACGAACCTCGTCGACCAGGCCGTCCGTCCACATCTGCCTGACCCTGGCTTCGATCCGCCGGTCCAGCTCGGGCCGGGGCAGGTCCAGGCCAATCTGGACGGTCGGCAGCACCGAGCGGTATTCGGGCATCGTCGCGCTGAACGGCTGCCCGGACAGCTCGATCACCTCAAGCGCGCGGACGATGCGGCGGCTGTTGCTCGGCAGGATCGCGGCCGCGGCCGCCTGGTCCAGCTCGGCCAGCCGGGCATACAGGCTCGCCGGGCCGACCTCGGCCAGCTCTCGCTCCAGACGTGCTCTGACCTCGGGGTCGGTCCCGGGAAACCGCAGGTCGTCGACGACCGCCCGAACGTACAACCCGGACCCGCCAGCGAGGATCGGGGTCTTGCCGCGCCGGAAGATGCCGGCGATCGCGTCCCTGGCGAGCTTCTGATACTCCGACACGCTGGCCGGCTCGGTCACGTCCCAGATGTCGAGCAGGTGATGCGGCACCCCGCCGCGCTCGCGCTCGGTCAGCTTGCCGGTGCCGATGTCCATCCCCCGGTACAGCTGCATCGAGTCGGCGCTGATCACCTCGCCGTCCAGCGCCCGGGCCAGCCGCAGCGACAGCTCGGACTTGCCGGCCGCCGTCGCGCCGACGACCACGATCAGTCGGTTCAGTTCGCCGCCAGCCAATCCTGGAGCTCGGATAGGCCAGTCATCCGTTCAGGGCCTTCCGAGTGCGGGCATTCCGAGCGAGACCGGCTGCGGTGCGGCTCTGGACGGCTCGGGCGGCTGGTCCCGGCGGGCCCGCCAGGCGTCGCCTCCGCGCGTGCGGCGGACCTCGGCCGGCGGATCGTCGGCCAGTAGGTAGTGCGGCGCCGCCCTGGTCACGACCGTGCTCACCAAATCGCCCGGCCTGGGCGCCCCGTCGGCGGAACTGCCGGGGTTGAAGTGCACCAGCCGGTTGTCCATGGCCCGGCCCGACATCCGGCGGGTCGCCTCGTCCTTTCGACCCTCGCCGTCGGCGACCAGCACCTGCACCCGGCGGCCGACCTGGGCCTCGTTTTCCTTGCGCGAGGTCTCCTCGACCAGCGCGACCAGGCGCCCGAATCGTTCGGCCACCACGGCGGGCGCGATCTGGCCGGGCATGGTCGCGGCGGGCGTGCCGGGCCGGATCGAGTACTGGAAGGTGTAGGCCCCGGCGAACCTGGCCCGCTCCACCACGTCGAGCGTGTCGGCGAAGTCCGCCTCGGTCTCACCGGGGAAACCGACGATGATGTCGGTGGTGATCGCCGCATCTGGGATCGCCGCCCGGACCCGGTCGATGATCGCCAGGTAGGAGTCCTTGCGGTAGGCCCGCCGCATGCCCTTGAGCACGGCGTTCGAGCCGGACTGCAGCGGCATGTGCAGCTGCGGCATCACGTTCGGGGTCTCCGCCATCGCCGCGATCACGTCGTCGGTGAAGTCCTTCGGGTGCGGCGAGGTGAACCGGACTCGTTCCAGCCCCTCGATCTCGCCGCAGGCGCGCAGCAGCTTGCCGAAGGCGAGCCGGTCACCGAAGCCGACCCCGTAGGAGTTGACGTTCTGGCCCAGCAGCGTGACCTCTAGTACTCCGTCGGCTACCAGCGCCTTGATTTCACCGAGCACGTCGCCCGGTCGCCGGTCCTCCTCACGGCCGCGAAGCGCAGGCACAATGCAGAACGTGCAGGTGTTGTTGCAGCCGACCGAGATCGCGACCCAGGCCGAGTACGGCGACTCGCGCCGGGCCGGCAGCATCGACGGGAACTGCTCAAGTGACTCGGCGAACTCCACCTGGGCCCGCCGCTGGACTCGAGCCCGTTCGAGCAGGACGGGCAGCGAGCCGATGTTGTGGGTACCGAACACCACGTCGACCCACGGCGCCCGCTCGGTGATCACGGCCTGGTCTTTCTGGGCCAGGCAGCCGCCGACCGCGATCTGCATGCCCGGATGGCTGTTCTTTACCGGCAGCAGATGGCCGAGGTTGCCGTAAAGCCGGTTGTCGGCGTTCTCGCGGACCGCGCAGGTGTTGAACACGACGACGTCGGGGTCGGACCCGGTCTCGGCCTTGCTGTAGCCGGCCTGCTCGAGCAGCCCGGCCAGCCGTTCTGAGTCGTGCATGTTCATCTGACACCCGTAGGTGCGGATTTCGAAGGTTCGCTGACCGTCGGCTAGCGGCATGCTCCTTAGGTTAGACGGGCCATGGACCCGGCGCGCATTGACAGGGAAGCGCATCGGCTGAAATCGTCGTCTTCCCGCCAGGTAAGGAGCCATCGTGTACGAGCACGCTGATGACCTGATCATCTTGGAGCCGACCGAGATGCTCCTGCCCGCCGCAGAGCTTGGCGAGGGACCGCACTGGGACATTCCGACCCAGACCCTGTACTGGGTCGACATCCCGGCCCGGACGGTGCACAGCATGGACGCGACCGGTGCGCACAGGTCCTGGGACGTGGGCATGCCGATCGGGGCGGTCGTACCTAGGGCCAGCGGCGGCCTCGTCTTCGCGGGCGGCAACGGTTTTTACGCACTTGATACCGAGACCGGAACGGTGACCGAACTCGCGACCACGCCCGACCTCCCGCATACGAGGATGAACGATGGCAAGTGCGACCGGGCCGGCCGGTTCTACGCGGGAAGCATGGACGCCGACGAGAAGCCAGGACGGGGTAAGTTTTACCGCTTCGATACAGACCAAAGTGTTACCGAGTTGTATGACGGGATCGGCATTTCCAACGGCCTCGGCTGGAGCCCGGACGACAAGCTCATGTATTACATCGATTCTTTCGCCTACCGGGTCGACGTTCTCGACTACGACGTGGCGACCGGGCAGATGGGCGAGCGCCGGGTGTTCGCTAGGCTCGGCTCAGGCGAGCTCGTTCCCGACGGCCTGACGGTGGATTCGCAAGGCGGCGTCTGGGTCGCGGTGTGGGGTGGCGGCGTCATCCAGCGCTACGATGCCGGTGCACGGCTGACCAGCGTGGTGAAGCTGCCAGCGGCGCACGTGACCAGCTGCGCGTTCGGCGGGCCCGACCTAACCGAATTGTTCATTACAACTGCGGCAGGACCGGGACGGTCAGCGGGTGCCTTGTTCACCTGCCCGGCCGGCGTCAAGGGCTTGCCAGCTTATAGCTACCAGGGCTAATCGAACCGGCCCGCCGGTTGTCGGCATTCGCCGCGAACCGCCCCCGGCGGGTAAGGCACGATATCCCTATGAGGGACAACGGGACGGCGATGACGAATCAGGCGGCAAGCGCGCAAGCAATTAGCGACTCCGGCCGTTTCGCGGGGGTTGAAGGGGGTCGCCCCCCTTCGAATCACGCCGAAACTTCGGGCGACTTTTCCGCACAAATGCCCATTGAACAAGTCCAACCAGCGCTGCCGGAGGTGCCCTACGGCGCCTGGCCGTCCCCCATCAGCGCGACCTCGGTCGCTGGCAGCCGGATCAAGATCGCCTTCCCCGCCGTTGTCGGCCAGTGCATCTGGTGGCAGGAAGACCAGCCTGCCGATGCGGGCCGGCGGACGGTAGTCCGGCGGGGTTCGGACGGGGTCACCCGGATGATGCTGCCGGCCCCGTGGAGCGCCAGGACCCGGGTGCACGAGTACGGCGGCGTGTCCTACCTGCCGGTGCCTTCAAGCGTCGCGGTAGCCACGCTAGCTAAGGCGGAGCCCGGGACGGGGAGCGGCCCCGCGAGCCAAAGTGCGCTCCAGCGCCCGGAGGCGAGCGGGGCACAAAGGGATGCCGACCCGCCGATTGTGTTCACCCACTTTGGCGACCAGCGGATGTACCTGGCCGGGCAAGCCGTGGCCGATGGCTCGGGTCAGCCTGTGCCGCTGACGCCTGAGCCGCCTACGTCCGAACCCCTCGGGTTGCGTTATGCCGACTTCGTACTTTCCCCAGACGGGCGCGAAGTCTGGTGCGTGCGCGAACGGCATTCGGCCGGGAAGGTGACGCGGGCGATCATCGCCGTGCCGCTCGACGCCTCGGCCGCCGAGGACCCGGGCCAGATCCGTGAGCTCGCTACCGGTTCCGACTTCTTCGCGTTCCCGACGCCGTCGCCGGACGGCCAGTGGCTGGCGTGGATCAGCTGGAACCACCCGCACATGCCGTGGGACGGCACCGAACTGCGGGTCGCGCCGGTCGCCGACGGCGTGCTGGGCAAAAGCCGGCTGATCAAGGGCTCCAACCGGGAGTCGGTGCTCGCTCCGCTGTGGCGCGACAACTCCAGCTTGTACGTCGCGACCGACTGGACCGGCTGGTGGAACATCTACCAGGTCGGCCTCAGAGGCCAGCCCCCGCAGGCTCTGTATCCAGCCGACGAGGAGTTCGCCGGGGCGCTGTGGGAACTGGGCGCACGCCCGTTCGCGCTGCTCGGCGACGGCAGGCTCGCGGTCAGGCACGGCCGGGGCGGGGCCACGCTCGGCCTGCTGGACCCGGAGACCTCGGAGCTGACCGACCTGGACCTGCCGTTCAGCGAGATCATGCTCGGCGTCGCGGCCAGCGGCAGCGTGATCGCCTGCGTGGCCGGAGCGCCGCTGGAGCCGGACTCACTGGTCAAGGTGGACATCGCCTCGGGCGAGTACACGGTACTGCGGACCGAGCTGAGCGAACTGCCCGACCGGCGCTACCTGCCGGTACCGGCGCAGGTCGAGCTTGAAGGCCCGTATGGCCGGGTCGTGCACGCGCTGGTCTACCCGCCGTCGAACCCCGAGGTGACGGCACCGGCGGGCGAGCGGCCGCCGTACGTCGTGTGGGTGCACGGCGGGCCGACCAGTCATGTGACCGCGCGGCTCAGCCTGGAGAAGGCGTACTTCACCAGCCGTGGCATCGGGATCATCGACGTGAACTACGGCGGGTCAACCGGCTACGGACGGCTGTACCGGAACCGGCTGAACCGGGAATGGGGCATCGTCGACGTGGCCGACGCCAAGGAAGCGGCCAGGTCGCTGGCCAAGGCCGGTCACGCGGACGCGGCCAGGCTCGGTATCCGCGGCGGTTCGGCCGGCGGCTGGACCGCGCTGGCGGCCGTGACCACCGGAGCCGTGACCGATCCGGTGTTCGGCGCGGCCGTCGCCTACTACGGCGTGGCCGACCTGCGGAGTTTCACCGAGGCCACCCACGACTTCGAGTCTCGTTACCTCGACGGGCTGATCGGGCCGCTGCCCGGGTTCGACACCGTGTACGCCGAGCGGGCGCCGCTCGGGCACGTGAACAAGAACACCAGCCCGGTGCTGCTGTTGCAGGGACTAGACGATCCGGTCGTGCCGCCCGATCAGTCTGAGGTATTCGCCGCCGATCTGGCCGCGCACGGGATCAGGCATGCCTATATCGCGTTCGAGGGTGAGTCGCATGGGTTCCGCCGGGCCGACACGATGGTCACCTCGCTGGAGGCGGAGCTGTCGTTCTACGGGCAGATCTTCGGCTTCAAGCCGCGGAACGTGCCGATGCTGAAGCTGAGCGACGGTCACTAGCGCCGGCTGCTTAGTTGGCTGGTTGCCTGGCTGCCGCTTAGCGGGCGAACTCGGTTGCGCGGGACTCCCGGACGACCGTGACGCGGATCTGGCCCGGGTAGG
Organism: Streptosporangiaceae bacterium; assembly: GCA_035606435.1. Taxonomy (GTDB): domain Bacteria; phylum Actinomycetota; class Actinomycetes; order Streptosporangiales; family Streptosporangiaceae; genus Chersky-822. The sequence goes on from DATNFM010000155.1 coordinate 23,506, forward strand.
TCAGCTCGTCTTGGACCTGCCGGGCCACGTCGCGGGCGATGACCTGCGCACCGATGTCGTCGACGGCACCGGGCTTGACCATGATGCGCAGCTCCCGGCCGGCCTGCATGGCGTAGACCTTCTCGACGCCCGGCTGGGCCTGAGCGATCTGTTCGAGCCGCTCAAGCCGCTTGACGTACGCTTCGAGCGACTCCCGGCGCGCTCCCGGCCGCCCGCCGCTGATCGCGTCCGCCGCCTGCGTGAGCACGGCCTCCACTGTCCTGACCTCGACCTCGTTGTGGTGCGCCTCGATCGCGTGCACCACGTCCTCGTGCTCGCCGTACCGGCGCGCGATCTCCGCGCCGATCAGGGCGTGGCTGCCCTGGACCTCGTGCGTCAGAGCCTTGCCGATGTCGTGCAGCAACGTGCCCCGCTTGAGCAGATCCGGATCAAGGCCAAGCTCACTGGCCATCATCCCGGCGATGTGCGCGGACTCGACCAGGTGCTTGAGCACGTTCTGCCCGTAGGAGGTGCGGTACCTGAGCTGGCCGAGCAGCTGCGTCAACTCGGGATGCATGTCGGTGATCCCGACCTCGATCAGCGCGTCCTCGCCGGCCCTGATCGTCAGCTCGGTGATCGCTCGCCGGCTCTGCTCGTAGACCTCCTCGATCCGCTGCGGGTGAATGCGGCCATCGGCGACCAGCCGTTCCAGCGTCAGCTTGCCGATCTCTCTGCGCACGGGATCGAAGCAGGAGAGAAGGACGGCCTCAGGAGTGTCGTCGATGATCAGGTTGACGCCCGTGACCGTTTCGAACGCGCGGATGTTCCGCCCTTCACGGCCGATGATCCGGCCCTTCATCTCATCGGCGGGCAGATGAAGCACCGACACCACCGACTCGCTGGTCTGCTCGCTCGCGAGCCGCTGGATGGCCAGCGTCACGATCTTCCTGGCCCGCTGCTGGCCTTCCTTCTTGGCCTCGTTCTCGATGTCCCTGACCGCGACCGCCGCCTCGCGCTTGGCCTGGGTCTGGATCGTCGTGACAAGTTCGGCCTTGGCTTCGTTGGCAGTGAGCCCGGCGATGCGTTCGAGCTCGACGTGCTTCTTGGTTTCCAGGTCGTCCAGCGCGGTGCTGCGGCTGTCGAGATCCTTGCGGGCCTGATCGAGGTCCTCGTTGCGCTGATCCAGCTTGCGCAGCTCGTCGTCCAGGCGGCTCTCGCGTTCGGCGACCCGGATCTCGCGGCGCTCGAGGTCGCTGCGGAGCTGCCTTGTTTCTGCGGTGATGAGGCGGGCTTCCTCGTCGAGTTCCCGTCGCGCCTGGGCGGCTTGCTCGGCCGCGCGTTCTGCCGTTCGGGCGGCGGCGCGCTCAGCCTGAGCGACGATCACGGCCGCCTCGACTTCGGCGGCCCTGATCCGGTCTTCCTGCTCGTCCGCTTCGGCCGGCCCGGCTGGCTCGGTCGGCTCGGTCGGCTCGGTCGGCTCGGCGTTGCCAGTGGGCTGGTCGGCGTTGCCGGTGGGCTGGTCGGCGTTGCCGGTGGGCTGGCCGACGCTACCGGTGGGCTGGCCGACGCTGGCGGCCTGGTCGGTCACCCGGCGATGGCGGGCTGAACGAAGGACGACCAAGACGACGACCACTGCGGCCACGATCGCGAGCGCTGCCACGCTGATCCCTAGTACCAGCGCCAAGCCCGCTCGCACCGCGAACCCCTTTCGCTTCTGAGGCTCCAAGGCGCCATTCATCGGACGCCAAGAGCCTGCCCGCAGCGAGGGCTACCGCGCGGCGCGCCAAGGGCGTTCCTCCTGGCCCCGTCAGGTCTTCCGCGGGGTCAAGACGATGCCGCTATCCGGCCCGACCGGCCGAGCCAGCCGATCGTGCCGCCGAGAAGCTGATCACCTAACCTTTCCGGCCTGACCGGCCTGACCCGCCTGACCGGCCTGACCGGCCTTTCCGGCCTGAAGCCCGTCGTTCTCGTTCCGCTGGCTGCGGCCGTTTGAGCCGCCGCCAGATCATCCAATGCCATCTGGCCACCGGGCCGAGCTTGCTAACCTCCTGGTCAGCGGCCACCCGGTTGCTCGTCAACTAGCAATTTGCTGCTCATCAATTCGCTGACGCGAAGTAACCTCACTTTCCGTGAGGCTAAGCCGGCCTTGTGATGCCGGTCAAGGTCACCCCGGCGCTGCCGCACGGGGATTGACAGGTGGGTTGCGCTGGTAGGGCTCGATTAGGGTCCAGCGAACCGGCATCGCCCGATCATGTTCGTGGACGCCATCGACCGCGATCTCGATCAATCGCTCAGCTCCTGGCCGGGAGCGCACCGCCTGCGCGTCCCAGATAATCCGCGCCTTCCCCGTCACCTGCAACGCGCTCCCCGTCTCCCAGTCCAGCAGCAAAAGCCCGACTTGCGGGACGACAGTCAGGTTGCCGAGCGTCTGGAACAGGCGGTTGCCGATGTAGTCAGGGATCGTCACCAACCGGCCGTCATCGGTGACCTCGATGAACCCCGGACGGCCGCCCCGGTGTGAGGCATCGGCACCGCGCTCGGGGTGGGTACTCGCGATGAAGGCGGTGTCGGCCCTGCGGACGATCGCGACCTGGCGCGCATCCAGCGCGGCACTCGTGCGATGTGCGGGCCCGGCCAGCTCGGCGTGCTGTCCAGCCGGTTCAGGGTGCGGCCCAGCCGGTTCAGGGTGCGGCCCAGCCAGTTCAGGGTGC
>DATNFM010000156.1:0-7874 GCA_035606435.1 Streptosporangiaceae bacterium
GAAGCCGACCATCGCCTCGACGTGCGCGGCCATCGACTCGCGGGCCCGGCGCGTGAAGCCCTGCGGGTCCTCGGCCCGCAGCGCGGCCATGTCCTCGAACGGGACGCCGCTCGGCAGGTAGGTGAGCGGGTCGTGAGCCGAGGTCTGGTCGGTGACGATGTTGATCGGCGCGCCCATCTTGAGCAAGGCCGGAAGCAGGTCGGCGGCGTTGCCGAGCAAGCCGATCGACAACGGCTGGCCGGCGTGGGCGGCGGCGGTCGCTCGACGGATCGCGTCGTCGGTGTCGTCGGCCTCCACGTCCAGGTAGCCGAACCGGATCCGGCGGCTGATGCTGGCCGGGTCGCAGTCGATGCAGATCACGACGCCGCCGTTCATCGTGACCGCGAGCGGCTGCGCGCCGCCCATGCCGCCGAGCCCGGCCGTCAGCGTGATCGTTCCGGCCAGCGAGCCGCCGAATCGCTTGGCCGCCACGGCCGCGAACGTTTCGTAGGTGCCCTGGAGGATGCCCTGGGTGCCGATGTAGATCCACGAACCGGCCGTCATCTGGCCGTACATGGTCAGGCCGAGCGCTTCGAGCCGGCGGAACTCCTCCCAGGTCGCCCACTGCGGGACCAGGTTGGAGTTGGCGATCAGCACGCGGGGCGCCCACTCGTGGGTGCGGAACACGCCGACCGGCTTGCCCGACTGGACCAGGAGCGTCTCGTCGCCAGCCAATTCGGTCAGGCCGCGTACGATCCCGTCGAACGCGTCCCAGCTGCGCGCGGCCCGGCCGGAGCCGCCGTAGACGATCAGCTGGTCCGGATGCTCGGCAACCTCGGGGTCGAGGTTGTTCATCAGCATCCGCATGGCCGCTTCGGCGGGCCAGCCTTGGCAGGTCAGATCCGTTCCGCGTGGCGCTCGGACCGGCCTTGGTCCAGCTGTCATCGAGAGCCTCCGTCCGTCGGGCGCGAGTGTCCCGTCGTGTCGATGTGACAGTGCTACAGCCCCAGCTATAGCAGTGTCGTGGCGCGGGGTCCCAGGCCGGGCAGAACGGCGGGTCTAGCGGGAGTCTGAGCCGCTCGAGGTCGATCGCGGTGATCCGCACTCGTTGACCCCCTGGCCTGCTTCTGTCGGATAGTTACAAAGCGCTGGCTATAAAGTGACTATTTAATCGTCCAGGTCGGCGGTGGGGGCCGGCGGCGGGAGGGCAGCGTGACGCGTTACCTGCTCAGGCGGATCGGCTTGGCGCTGATCACGCTCTGGCTTCTGAGCCTCATCGTGTTCTTCGCCGGTCAGGTGCTGCCAGGTGACCCTGGCCGGGCCGTCCTTGGACCGTTCGCGTCGAAGAGCGCGGTGGCGGCCGTCGATCACCAGCTCGGCGTCGACCGGCCGCTGGTGGTCCAGTACCTCGGCTGGATCGGCGGGCTGCTGCACGGGAACCTGGGGACCTCGTACCAGTACCATTCCGCCGTCGAGCCGTTCGTGGTCGCCGCGCTGGGCAACTCGGCGAAGCTGGCGCTGCTCGCCCTGATCATCATCATCCCGCTCGGAATCGCCGGCGGCGTGCTCGCGGCGATGTACTCGGGCCGGGCGATCGACCGGGTGATCTCGCTGACCGGGCTGGCCGCGTCGACCGTGCCCGAGTTCGTGTCGGGAATCGTGCTGATCGTCGTCTTCGGCATCGCGCTGAAGGTGCTGCCGATCACGGCCGCGACGAGCCCGGGGGACTCGCCGGCCGACCAGTTGAAACACCTGATCCTGCCGGTGATCCCGCTGGTGCTGGTGCTGTTCGGCTATATCGCCCGGATGGCCAGGGCCGGCACCGTCGAGGCGCTCGAATCCGACTACGCGCGCACGGCGACGCTGAAGGGCCTGCCGCGCTCGGTGGTGATCAGGCGGCATGTCCTGCGCAACTCGCTGCTCCCGACGATCACGGTGATCGCGACTCAGACCGGTTACCTGATCGGCGGGCTCGTGGTCGTCGAGCTGCTGTTCAACTACCAGGGCATCGGGCGGCTGATCCTCAACGCGGCCAACGGCAAGGACTTCCCGATGCTCGAAGCGGGCGTGCTGGTGATCGGGGTGGTGTACATGATCGCGACGCTGATCGCCGACGTGCTCTACACCGTGCTCAATCCGAGGTTGCGGTCGGGGGTGACGGGATGAGCGAGCTGACGGCGACGCCGAGCGCCGCACCAGGCGAGGTCGCGGTCGCTCATGCGTTCGCGGCGCCGCCGGCCCAGTGGCGCCTGCTGCTGCGCAAGCCCACGTTCGGCATCGGCGCCGGCATCTTGCTGTTCTGGCTGGTCTGCGCGGTGTTCGGGCGCCTGATCGCGCCGTTCGACCCGCTCGCCCAGCAACTGCTGGCCAAGAACGGCGCGCCGTCGGGCGCGCACCTGTTCGGCACCGACGACCTCGGCCGCGACGTGCTGGCCCGGGTCATCGTCGGCGCGAGGGACATCCTGCTGATCGCTCCGGTGGCCACGCTGCTCGGCGTGGTGCTTGGCGCCATGCTCGGGCTGGCGATGGGCTACTTCGGCGGCGTGGTTGACACGGTGCTCGGCCGGATCGTGGAAGCAGTGCTGGCCCTGCCGGTCGTGATCGTGGCGTTCCTGTTCATCGTGGCCGTCGGTCCTTCCTCGATCACCTTGATCCTGGTCGTCGGCTTCATCTTCACTCCGCTGATCGCCAGGACCGTGCGCACCGCCGTGCTGGTCGAGCGCCAGCAGGACTACCTGGCCTCGGCCAGGCTCCTCGGCGAACGGCCCGCGTTCATCATGTTCGCCGAGATCCTGCCGAACGTGCTGCCGGTCATCGTGGTCGAGTTCACCGTCCGGCTCGGCTACGCCATCTTCGCCGTCGCCACGCTGTCGTTCCTCGGTTTCGGCGTGCAGCAGCCGACTCCCGACTGGGGCGGCGACATCGCCACGAACTACGGACTGCTCGGAGCCGGTTACTGGTGGGAGACGCTGTTCCCGGCGCTGGCGATCGCGTCGCTGGTGATGGCGCTGAACTTGGTGACGGACTCGATCGAGCAGGTGATCTCCTCGTGACTGGATCGCAACCACTGCCTGAGGCAGGCCCCGAAGCGCCAACTCTGGTGGTCGAGCACCTGGATGTGACGTACAAGGTGCGCGGCCAGGACCGGCCGGTCGTCAGGGACGTGTCGTTCACGGTCGGCCGGCGCGAGTCGTACGGGCTGGTCGGCGAGTCGGGGTCAGGCAAGTCAACGGTCGCGCTGGCGCTCACCAGGTACCTGGCCCGCAACGGCCGGGTCAGCGGCGGGTCGATCGGCATCAACGGACTCAACCCGCTGGCGATGTCCAGGGAAGATCTGCGCCTGCTGCGGGCCAGGACCGTGTCGATGGTCTATCAGGAGCCCGGCCGGGCCCTGAATCCGTCGATCAGGGCGGGACGGCAGATCGCCGAGGTCTTCGAGATCGCGGGCCTGGGAAAGGAATCCTCACTCGACCGCGCCGTGGACATGCTGCGCCGGGTGCAGATCGCCGACCCGGGCCGGGTCATGGACCGCTACCCGCACGAACTGTCCGGCGGGATGGCCCAGCGCGTGGTGATCGCGATGGCGCTGGCAGCCGAGCCCTCGCTGCTGATCCTCGACGAGCCGACGACCGCGCTCGACGCCACCGTGGAGGCCGAGATCCTCGACCTGGTGGCCGGGCTGCGCGAGCAGATGTCGACCTCAGTGCTGTTCATCAGCCACAACCTGGCCGTCGTGGCCAAGATGTGCGACCGGGTCGGCGTGCTCTACGCCGGTGAGTTGATCGAGGAAGGCCCGGCCGAGAAGGTGTTCTCGGCGTCCCGGCACCCGTACACGGTCGGGCTGCTGCGCTGCATCCCCCGGCGCGGCCAGCGCAAGGATTCCGGACGGCTCGACGCGATCCCCGGGTTCCTGCCCCAGCCCGGCCAGGTAATGACCGGTTGCGTGTTCGCCGAGCGCTGCTCGCTGGTGGTCGACGAGTGCCGTCAGCAACCGCCGCCTGGCTTCGATGTCGGCCTGGACCACACCGCTCGCTGCTACCGGCACGCAGACGTGCCGGAAATGCCTGGCACCGCGGGGGGATCCGGGGGTTCCCCCCGGGCTGGCACCGCGCCAGAAGACCTGCCACCTGGTCCGTCCGGGCTGCTCGATTCCCCCGACGGCGCGACCCCCGATCCGATCGTGAAAATCCGCTCGCTCGACAAGACCTTCGGCAGCGGCGAGTCTGCGGTCAAGGCGCTGAACAACGTGAACATCGAGGTGATGCGGGGCGAGACGCTCGGCCTGGTCGGCGAATCGGGCAGCGGCAAGACCACGCTCGCCCGGACGCTGCTCGGCCTGACCGAGCCCGATCCCGGGTCGGTGATCACTCTCGATGAGACCCCGCTCACCCCAGGCCTGCGTGGCCGGCCGCTCGACCAGCTCAAGTCGCTCCAGATCGTCTTCCAGAACCCCGACTCCGCGCTGAACCGGCGCCGCACTGTCCGCTGGCTGATCAGCCAGCCGCTCAAGCGACTGGCTGGTCTGACCGGCGGCCGGCTGAACGAGCGCCTGACCGACCTGGTCAGGTCGGTCAGGATGGAGAATCGCCACCTGTCCCTGCGTCCCGGGCAATTGTCCGGCGGGCTGAAACAGCGGGTGGCGATCGCGCGCGCGTTCGGCGGCGGACCTCGGCTGGTGGTCTGCGACGAGCCGACTTCGGCCCTTGACGTGTCCGTGCAGGCCGCGATCCTCAACCTGCTAGCCGATCTGCAGGCCAAGGAACAGGTCACGTACCTGTTCATCTCGCACGACCTTGGCGTCGTGCGGTATCTGTCCGACCGGATCGCCGTGCTCTACCTGGGCCGCGTGCTCGAGCTTGGCCCAGCCGAGCAGGTGTTCGGCGGACCCCACCACCCCTACACCGAGGCGCTGCTCTCCGCCGTCCCCAGCCTGGACGGGCTGGATCAGCAAACACCAGCAGCGCGATCTCCGGACGGTCGTCCGGAGATCACGCTGCGCACCGAGCGGATTAAGCTGACCGGAGAAATACCATCGGCAGCGAATCCGCCATCCGGCTGTGTTTTCCATACCCGCTGCCCGCGGCGCCTGTCGACCGGCGTGTGCGAGACCACCGAGCCTCCGCTGGCCGAGGTCGAACCAGGTCACCAAATCAGCTGCCATATACCGATCGACCAGCTTCGGGTACTTCAGGGAAGCGCCGCGCCGAAAGGATAAGAAGTTTGCGCGGCCGTTACATCTCCGATTAGGTAGGAAATCTGTTGTCGGCAGATGAATCTCCGGCAGACGAACACACGGAGGAACCGTGAACGTTGATCATTCTCGGCTCGATGAGTTGCGCGCGGGCCAAGGAGAGATCGCTAACCACGTCATCGACGAGTTCGTCGCTGGCCGGATCAGCCGCCGCGACCTGCTACGACGCGGCGCGGTCGTGGGGATTTCGATCCCCGTGCTCGGCGGCATCCTTGCGGCCTGCGGCGGATCATCGACGTCCAGCAAGCCGACCGGCGGCGGTACCGGCGCCCCCGGCGCGAACGCCTCGATCAAGGCCGGCATCATCACCCCGTCCGGTGACATCAACCCGGTGACCGTGGCCGACCAGGGCGGCCTGGACATGCTCGCGCAGACCGGCGAGTACCTGGCGCTGTCCGACCAGACGCTGACGCTCAAGCCTGTGCTCGCGACCAGTTGGACCCCGAACTCCGGCGCCGACGTCTGGACGTTCAAGATCCGCCAGGGCGTGAAGTTCCACAACGGTCATCCGATGACCGCCGACGACGTTGTGTACACGTTCCAGACGCTGACCGCCAAGGGTGCCAACCCGACGCTGGCCGGGGTGGTGCAGCCGTCAGGGGTGAAGAAGGTCGACGACTTCACGGTCGCCTTCCACCTCGAAGCACCGAACGGCAACTTCCCTTACCTGGTGTCCTCGGACAACTACAACACGATCATCATGCAGAAGGGCCAGGACCCGGGGACGTGGGTGAAGAGCTTCCCCGGCACCGGGCCGTTCATGTTCAAGAGCTACACGGCGAGCGTCGGCGCCGCGTTCACGCGCAACGCGAACTACTGGGGCAAGAAGGCGCTGCCTTCCGACACCGCGTTCACGTTCTACGGCACAGAGACGCCCGGCGTGCTTGCCCTCACCGGCGGCACGATTGACGTGCTCGGCCAGTTCTCGGTCAGCGGCGGACCGCAGCTGCTGAACGGCCAGTTCAACGTCAGCAAGCTGAAGTCGAGCGCGCACCGCGAACTGTCGATGCGCAACGACAAGGCCCCGTTCACCGACGCCCGGGTTCGCCGCGCGATCGCGCTGACCCTGGACCGCCCGGCGATCGTGAAGTCGCTGTTCAACGGGCTCGCCGATCTCGGCAACGACAGCCCGTTCGCACCTGTCTTCCCGTCCACCGACACCTCGGTCACCCAGCGGGCCAAGGACATCGCGCAGGCTAAGTCGCTGCTCCATGCGGCCGGGCACCCCAATGGCTTCTCGGTCCCGCTGTACGCCAACGCGGTGCAGGAGATCCCGAACTACGCCCAGATCGTTCAGCAGTCGGCCAAGGACATCGGCGTGGACATCGCCGTGCACGCCCAGCCGTCGTCCACCTATTACGGCAAGGCCACGTTCGGCAATTCGAACTGGCTGGACGCCACGATGAGCCTGGTCGACTACGGCCACCGGGGCGTGCCGAACGCCTTCCTCACCAACCCGCTGCAGACCATCAACTCCAAGACCGGCACGGGCGCCTGGAACGCGGCCCACTTCGCCAGCAGCCAGTACGACAAGCTGGCGGCCCAGTACATCGCGGCCGTCGACCTGACTACCCAAAAGCAGATCGCCGGCCAGATCGAGAACCTGCTGCTGACCGAGACGCCGATCATCTACGGCTACTTCTACAACTACCTGTCGGCCTGGGCGAAGAACGTGGCCGGGGTCTACCCGACCGCCATCGGCCACCTGTTCCTGTACAACACCACGAAGTCCTGACCTCGGCGGACGGCCGGGCCGCACGCCCGGCCGTCCCAGCCGGGTGGTTTCCGCGCCGAATATCCTGGTAGCTCCGCGACGAAGCGGCACGGAGATGACCGGCCACCGGAAGGCTATGGATGACTTTGGGTCAGGGCAGCACCGTCGACCTGGTCAGGCGACGCCTTGGCCTGGCCGGCCAGCGCGATAGTGCTCGCCACCGGAACGAGGCGCACGGCCATCATCGTGACGTGTCCGGCGGCTGGCTGCGGCCGGCGGTCTTCGGCGCGATGGACGGCCTGGTCACCAACGTCTCGCTGATCGCCGGCGTCGGCGGAGCCGGAGTGCACTCCCAGGCGATCATCGTCACCGGTCTGGCCGGGCTGGCGGCAGGCGCGTTCTCGATGGCCACCGGCGAGTACGTCTCGGTCTCCTCTCAGAACGAGCTCATCGCCGCCGAGGTCACCAAGGAGAAGCACGAGCTCGAGCACCATCCGGAGGCCGAGCGGCGGGAGCTAGCCGCGGTATTCCGCCGGCAGGGAGTGGACGCCGACCTGGCCGACCAGGTAGCCAGACAGGTGTCGACCCGGCCGGAGGAAGCCCTGCGGCTGCACGTGCGCGAGGAACTCGGTGTCGATCACCACGAGCTCCCCTCGCCCTACGTCGCCGCCGGCGCCTCCCTGGTCACGTTCGCCATCGGTGCCCTGATCCCCCTGCTCCCGTACTTGCTGGGCTTCAGCTCGCTACTCGCGGCGCTGGTCCTGGCCGGCGTCGCCGCCTTCGTCGGCGGCGGCCTGGTATCACGGATCACGAACCGCCCGTTCTGGTTCGGCGCCCTGCGCCAGCTCCTGCTGGCAGCCGTAGCCGCCGGCCTCACCTACTCCATCGGCCTGGGCGCAGGCGCAGCCTTCGGTACCAAGATCGTCTAGC
>DATNFM010000157.1:0-4631 GCA_035606435.1 Streptosporangiaceae bacterium
CGGACACGCCCCAGCCGATCCCGCCTAGCCGTGACGGTGGGTGAGAGCTGCGAGACTTCGCCGGCCAGATCGAAGCCGTCGGCCAGCGGTTCCGGGTGACCAGGTTCAAGCCCGATGACCAGATCTTCGGTACCTCCGCGCCGCACTTCGGCGCCCACACCGAATACCTCTGCCTGCCCGAGTCGGCCGCGCTTGCCCGCAAGCCGGCCAAGCTGAGCTACGAACAGGCCGCCTCGCTGGTCGACGCCACCGCCCTGAGCTTCCTGCGCGACAAGGCGCAACTCAAGCGCGGCCAGTCAATCGCGATCAACGACGCCTCCGGCGCGGTCGGCTCGGCCGCGGTCCAGCTCGCGGTCGATCTCGGCGCGACCGTCACCGCGGTGTGCAGCGGCGCGGACGCCGAGGTGGTGCGCAGCTCGGCGCGGAAACGGTGATCGACTACACCCAAGCCGACTTCACCAGCAGCGGCCAGACCTTCGACGTGATCTTCGATGTGGCCGGGAAGAGCTCCTTCGGCCGCTGCCGCAAGGCACTGAAACCGGGCGGCATCTACCTGACGACCGCACCGTCACCGGCCCTGTTCGCCCAGGCGGCGTGGACTTCGAAGTTCGGCCGCCGCAAGGCCGCGATCGCCTTCACCGGCCTTCGCCCGGCGGGCCGCGAAGTACAAGGACCTGCTGCATCGCACCGAGCTGATCGAGGCCGGCGCGCTCACCGCCGTCATCGAGGAGCGCTTCCCGCTCGAGCGGACCGCCGATGCGCCGCGCCGCGTGGAGGCCGGAAGAGAGGCCGGAAGAAAAGCCGGCAACCTAATCACGGCGATGGATGCATCCAAACTGACACCATGAACGTCTCTTAATTGCGGTCAGCCGCCTGCTACCGTCCCGACCCGATGGCCTTCGGGGGCAAGCCGGAAGGATTCGGTTATGTGGCTGGGCTTGCTCGGTCCGCTGCAGCTCCGCGACGGCAAAGAGGAACTGACGGTTCCGGCCGCGAAACAACGGGTGGTGCTCGCGGCGCTGCTCCTGCACTCCGGCCACGCGATGTCATTCGACGAACTCGCGGAGACAATCTGGGATGACGACCCGGGCCCGGGCGCGCACGCGACCATCCGCAACTACGTGCGACGGCTGCGGAAAGTTCTGGGCCCGGCTCTCGGCGCCCGCATCATCACCCGCGACCCCGGCTACCTGATCGAGGTCAGCGAAGACGAGCTGGACCTGCTGCGGTTCGCCCGCCTGTGCCGGAACGGCGGCGCGGCCGTTCGCGCCGGGCACTGGCAACCGGCCTCGCGGATTCTCGACGACGCTCTGGAGCTGTGGCGTGGCACTCCGCTGGTCGACATCCCGTCAGGACGCCTGCAGCGCGACGAGGTGCCGCCGCTGACCCAGGCCAGGCTCCAGGCACTCGAATGGCGCTTCGAGGCGGACCTGCGCCTCGGCCGGCACGCCGAGGCGGTCACCGCGCTCGAAGCCGTCTGCGCCAAGAACCCGCTGCGAGAGCGCTTCGGTGTCCTGCTCATGCTTGCCCTGTACCGGTGCGGGCGCCAGGCCGACGCGCTCGCCGTTTACCTCACCGTGCGCAACGCGCTGGCGGGCGATCTCGGCGTGGAACCTGGGCCAGAACTGCGCGGGACCCACGAACGCATTCTCCGCGCCGACCCGAGCCTGATGGACGAACAAGACCACTACGAAAACCATCATTTTCAGGGAGAAAGATTTGCGCGGGCTGAGTCAGGCAGCACCACCAGCGTCGCTGGCCCGACTCACCAGCGCGCGGCGGTCCCGACGATCCCCCGGCAGCTTCCGCCTCGCCCGGCGCATTTCGCCGGCCGCCAGACCGAGCTCACCGAACTCGACAAGCTGCTAGACCACCTCGGATCAGAGCCAGGCGCCCAGGTCATCGCCGTCATCGGCGGCACGGCGGGAATCGGAAAGAGCGCGCTGGCCATGCACTGGGCACACCGGGTGACCGACCTCTTCCCCGACGGGCAGTTGCACATCGACCTGCACGGCTTCGACCCGGCCCAGCCGCCAGTCGAGTGGCCGGATGCGATCCGCGGGTTCCTCGACGCGCTGGCGGTGCCGACCAGCCGCGTCCCGGCCGGCGCGGACGCGCGGGCCAGCCTGTACCGCAGCCTGCTGGCCGGCAAGCGGATGCTGGTCGTGCTCGACAACGCCCGCGACGAGCAGCAGGTCCGCCCGCTGATCCCCGGCGAGCCCGGCTGCCGGGTGGTGGTGACCAGCCGCAACGAACTTGCCGGGCTCGTCGTCTCGCATGGCGCCACCACCATCACCCTCGACGTGCTCCCCGACGGCGGCTGTCACTTACGCCAGAACAATTTGTAGTTGCTGTTCGGGAACTTGGAGCCTAACCTGGGGCCGCCGATGTCCAGTCGCTCGTAGTTGACGATCGGCCAGCACCGGTCGGTACAGACTCCGCGGGACGTGCCGCCTCGATCGGCTCCCACTCAGTTCCGGCGGCGGTTGCCCATTCGTTGCCAGGCCCAGTTGAAGATGCTCTCCTCTGCGTGGGCGCCAGCACCCGGCTAGCGCCGGGGACGGCTGGCGTCGACGGCCAGGCCAGCCAGGCGATCAGGCCGACGGCTGTGAGTGCGGCCGCGGCGGCTGCTATCCAGCCGACGCCGCGCGAGGTTCGGGGACGGACCAGGCTCATGGCGGCACGGTGCCAGGGGCCGGTCTCGTCTCGGCAGCGTCTGGGTAACGCGGGCTAGGGCTGAGACTGGCGGCCTCGACGAGGTCGGTGCGTTCCGCGGAGAAGCACGGCTCCTGGGTCAGGATCGTTACTCAGGTAATGACGGCGACCTTTGTTTTGCTTGCGCTTTACGGCGCGTTCATCCGGTCGTGGTTTGCGAAACACGCCACGCCGGGAAACCTGTTCTGACCGCCCGGGCGGGTCGATTGCCGTCCGGGCGGTCAGCGGCGGCCGGTTACGGCCTGAGGCCGTCCCTCATGTTTTTGCCGGCGTCCTTGATTTGCTCGCCGACCTGGCGTGCGGCGCCTCCAGCGCGCTCGGCCCGGCCCTCGGTCTCCAGGTAGGGGTCGTCGGCTGCCCGGCCGACGTTCTGCTTGGCCCGGCCCTTGCTCATCATGAACCTGTTGCGGAGCTTGTCCATAAACCCCATATCGCGCCTCCTTCGAAAGGGGACGATTTCAACTGCCCGCGACAAAGCCTGTTAACCAGATCCGGCCGATCAGCCGGACTGTCCGGTCGATCAGCCGGACTGTCCCGTCGATCAGCCGGACTGTCCCGTCAATCAGCCGGACTGTCCCGTCAATCAGCCGGACTGTCCGGCCGATCAGCACGACGATCCGGCCGGCGGGTACGACGGTCCGGCCTTAGCAGCACGCCCCTTCAATCACATCAGTCCCACTGACGCCACCCGCCACAGATCGCGGGTTTATGATCGAATTTGAAACCCGGTGAATGTGCATATTCACCTGGAATCCAGGCGGTGAATCCGCAAATTCACCCGGTCGATGTCGTCGCCGGGGAATCACAGCATCACCGTTAGCCCCATTCGCACCAGCAGTCGCAAGACTCGGCAGTTACCGCTGCTACCGGCCCCCAGCCCCGCGCTTTCGCCTGCCATTTCTGGGCTGAGCGAAGGTCGGCTAGGAGGCTGGGTGGAAGGTGGTTACTAGGTTTTGCCAGAGGCTGGAGTAGACCGACTGGAACTGATCGGCCGGGCCGTACAGTTCGATCGCGAAGCCGAGCGTGCCGGGGTGGACCACGAAGCCACGATCGAAGAATTCGTTGTGTTGTCCGGCCGGGTAGTCGTCGGTGAACTCCCAGTCAGCGGTCGTGCTGTAGTCGCGATATTGGACTGGCTTGATGAAGATCTCGTGATACGAACTGTCGGACGCGGCCTTGCCTGAGGAAAGCTGCTGCCAGGTGGCGGCGGCATCGGTCTGCGGGGTGTTCGTCCACTCGACGACAATGACGAAACCCTCCGGCGAGCCCGTGAACTTCACCTCGTCCGAACTGGTTGAGCTCACCGCCCAGCCAGGCGGCAGGTCGATCGAGAACTCACCTGAGTCCTGGTAGGGCGTCCAGTCCGTAGGCGTGGCCTGCTGGGGCGAGGACTTCGGAGAGTTGCTCGCGCGTCCGGCCGGGGTCGTGGAGACGGCCGGGGAGTTTCCGCCGGCGGCCTGGTTTCTCGGTGTCGAGCTGGAGCGGAGGTTGCTGACTAGCGGAATGCCGACCGCTAGCGCGATCGCGATCACCGCTGCGGCAATGATCAGCGGCCAGCGCGTCGCGGGCCTGGGCTGCTGCCTGGTGTCGGCCAGGCCAGGCTGGAAGGGCGGCTGGATAGGCGGGCCACCCGAATAGGCCTGGGGCTGGACCTGGGGCTGGGGCTGGGACTGGGACTGGGGCTGGGGCTGGGACTGGGGCTGGGACTGGGGCCGGGATTGGGACTGGGGCCGAGACTGGGACTGCCGGGCGGGTTCCGCTCAGCGCCCTGGCCGACCGTGACTGGGTGCACTTCGCCCCGAGCAACGGCCTTGCCGAAGTGCTCGACCGCGCTTGTGCCGCAGCGGGCTTCACGCCGCGAGCCGCTGTCCGGGCCGAACAGACTCCCGCAGCTCTCTTGCTGGCGGCGGCCGGTC
>DATNFM010000158.1:0-23452 GCA_035606435.1 Streptosporangiaceae bacterium
TACTTCCTCGGCTACCAGCCGACGCAAGGGCAGCTGTTCGGCCTGCCGGTGCTCCCGGTCGGCACGACGATCTTCCCGATCCAGGGCTACACGAACTTCGGGGATAACCCGCTGCAGTGGGCCTACCACCTGTTCCTGCCCTGGCTCACGCTGGCGATCGGCTTCGCCGCCGTCTACATCAGGTTCATCAGGACCCTCACGGCCGAGCAGCTAGGGGAAGACTATGCCCGCACCGCGCGGGCCAAGGGGGCGTCGACGAGGCGGGTGCTCCTCACCCACGTAGGCCGCAACATCGCGCCGACGATCACGGTGCTGCTCGGCGCGGACGTCGCGACCGCGCTCACCGGAGTCTTCTTCGTGGAGACGGTCTTCGGAATTCCCGGGCTGGGTTACACCGGCCTTTCCGCCATCGAAAACCTCGATTACCCGGTCATCACCGGCGTGATCATCGTCGCGGCCGTTATCGCAGTACTCGCCAACACCGTCGTTGACCTGCTGCATGCCGTCCTGGATCCGAGGCTGCGGCGCGTACCCGCGGCCTGAAAGAGGAGGGGAAGAAAGGGTGAATCTATCCGGGCTGTGTCGCAAACACATGCAAGCAGCGATTAGGAGAAGGTTATGGCGAAGAAACGAACGAGTGCGCTGTTCGCGCTGGCTGCCGTGGCCGCGCTGCTAGCGGCGGCGTGCGGATCAAGCAGCAGCACCAGTAGCGGCGGCGGAAACGGCGGCGGTCAGCCGAAGCCGGGGGTCGCGACCGGAACCCTGAACGCCGCGATGGCGTCCGGCGCGATCGACACCATCGACCCGAACCGCTGGTGGTTCGCGGTCACCTGGGGCCTGGCCAACGCCTTGTGCACCACCCTCGTCCGGTACGCCGACAAGCCCGGTGTGGCCGGCACGGACATCGTCCCCGGCACCGCGAGCCTGCCCAAGATCACCGACGACGGCAAGCTCTACACGTTCACGATGCGGCCAGGTGCCAAGTTCTCCGACGGCAAGCCGATCACTCCCGCCGACGTGAAGTACAGCTTCGAGCGGCTGATGAACCCCAAGGTCGCGACCGGCACCGGCGGCTACTTCACCGCGCTGACCGGCGCGAACGACTACATGGCCGGCAAGGCAAACGACATCGGCGGCATCACCACCACCGCGAACACGATCGCGTTCCACCTGAGCCAGGCCGACGGCGCTTTCCTGTACAAGGCGGCACTTCCCACTACCTGCCCGGTCCCGGTCGGCACCCCGATGAAGCCGATCGAGGATGGCTCGCTCGAGAAGAACTACGCGAGCGGTCCCTACAAGATCGTCTCTTACGCGCCGTCTCGCTCGCTGGTCCTGGCCTTCAACAAGAACTACGACCAGAAGCTCGGCGTCCGCGGTCACGTCGCCAAGATCAACTTCACGATCGGCTCCCAGTCGACCCAGTCGGTGCTCCAGATCCAGGCTGGCCAGCTGGACTTCCAGGTCTCGAACCTGGCCACGGCCGACATCATCAAGCTGTCGCAGAACAAGGCGCTGGCCGACCAGGTGCACGACTCGGCCCGGCCGTCGCTGACCTACATCTTCCTGAACAACGAAGTCCCGCCGCTGAACAACGTCGACGTGCGCAAGGCGATCAACTATGCGATCAACCGCACCGCGATCCTGGCCCAGTGGGGCGGCCCGCTGGCGGGCGCGCCGAGTGACCAGATCATCCCGGCTGGTCAGTCGGACTACAAGCAGTTCAACATCTACCCGAACACGCCGGACCTGGCCAAGGCCAAGGCGCTGATGAAGGCCGCGCACGTCAAGCTCCCGGTGACGCTCGCGCTGCGGACCCAGAACGACGCTCCCGGCTTCATCAACATGGCCCAGGTCATCCAGGCGAACCTGAAGCCGCTGGGAATCAACGTGCAGATCGTCGGCACGCCCAACAGCGTGAACTCATCGTTCATCACCAACTACAAGGCGCACGTGCCGATGGGCATCGAGCCCTGGTCGCTCGACTTTCCCGACGGCGAGGCGATCATCAACACCGGCCTTGACCCGAGCCAGCCGAACGGCCCGCCGAACATGGCGCGCTGGGGCGACAAGGCGTTCATCCCGGCGTTCACCAATGTCCTCGCCCTGCAAGGCGCGGCCCGCGCCGCCGCCTACGAGGATCTCGACCAGAAGATCATGTCGGAGCAGGCGCCGTACGCCCCGATATTCAATCCGAAGTGGTACGACTTCGTTTCTAAGCGGCTCGGAGGTTATGTCTATAGCGAGGCAATGGACGCGATTAACTACAATACGCTCTTCATTAAATAAAACGGCAACATCAAGACAATCATTATGGAGAAAGATTTGCGCGACGTGGACGGCAAGCCGTCCCGTACGAGCAGACCATTGCTCGAGATCGACGAACTCGCGATCTCGATTCCCACCGAGTCTGGGCTCGTCGAGGCGGTCCGGGGCGTCAGCCTGAGTGTCGAAGCAGGCGAGACTCTCGGCGTCGTGGGCGAGTCCGGCTCGGGGAAGACCATGCTGGCGCTGGCGGTCCTCGGCTTGCAGCCGAGGACCGCCCAGGTCACCGGGAGCATCAAACTCGACGGCACGGAACTCGGAGCGGACTGGCAGCGGATCCGGGGTGACCGGGTCGCGATGGTGTTCCAGGATCCGATGACCGCGCTCAACCCGATGTACACGGTCGGCTGGCAGGTCGCGGAGTGCATCCGGCTGCACCGCAAGGTGAGTCGGGCCGCCGCTATGACGCGCGCGGTCGAACTCCTGGACGCCGTCGGCCTGCCCGAGCCCACGCTGGTCGCCCGGCGGTATCCGCACGAGCTGTCTGGCGGGATGCGGCAGCGGGTCGTGATCGCGATGGCGATCGCCAACGAGCCCGAACTTCTCATCGCCGACGAGCCCACCACCGCGCTCGACGTCACCGTCCAGGCTCAGATCCTGGATCTGCTGAAGTCGATCCGCCAGGCAGCGTCTCCGGAACCACGGGTCAAGGCCGCGATGATCCTGATCAGCCATGATCTCGGTGTCGTGGCTGGCGTGGCCGACCGGGTGCTGGTCATGTACGCGGGCAAGGCCGTCGAGGTCGGCAAGGTCGACGACGTGTTCGCTGCGCCCGCGATGCCGTACACCGCTGGACTGCTGGCGTCGCTGCCCTCGCTGGACCAGCGCACCGAGCGGCTCTCCTTTATCAAGGGGATACCGCCGTCCGGGATCGGCTACGGGCCCGGCTGCGCGTTCGTGCCGCGCTGTCCGATCGCGGCGCAGGCCTGTGCCGGACAACCGCCGCTAAGGCCGGTCGAGAACGACGGCAGTGCACCTGACCACCGGGCCGCCTGTCACTTCGCCGGCAGCAGCGAGGTGACACCCGCCCTTGACCAGCCCGCAACAACAGTCGCTTCCCACGACGGTGCTTCCAACCACGGGCAGGTCGTCGTCGAAGTCACGAACCTGGTCAAGAACTTCCGCGTCAGGACCGGTTTCCGTGCGCACCGCACGATCCAGGCTGTCTCCGGGGTCGACCTCCAGCTCAGAGCCGGCCGCTGCCTGGCCCTGGTCGGCGAGTCTGGCTGCGGCAAGTCCACGCTGGCCCGGCTGCTCGTCCGGCTCGATGAACCGACGTCCGGCAGCATCAGGCTCGACGGCCGCGAGTTGGCCGGCGTCGGGGAAAGCGAGTTGCGGGCGCTGCGGCGCCAGATCCAGATGGTCTTCCAGGACCCGTACTCCGCGCTCAACCCGAGGCTGTCGGTCGGCGAGATCGTCGGCGAGCCGCTGACCGTGCACAAGATCCCGGACCGGGCCGCGAAGGTCCGGGAGCTGTTGACCAGCGTCGGGATCGACCCGGCCGCGACCGTCCGGTTCCCCGGCGAGTTCTCCGGGGGACAGCGGCAGCGGATCGGGATCGCCCGCGCGCTGGCGTTGCGGCCACAGACGATAGTGCTCGACGAGCCGGTCTCCGCGCTCGACGTCAGCATCCAGGCCAGCGTGCTGAACCTGCTCCGCGAGCTTCAGCGCGACCAGCACATGGCCTATTTGTTCATCGCCCACGACCTCGCGGTCGTCCGCCAGGTCGCCGACGACGTGGCCGTGATGTACCTCGGCAAGATCGTCGAACAGGGCCCGGCCGACGAGGTGTACTCCCGCCCTGCGCATCCGTACACGCTCGCGCTGATGTCGGCCGTCCCGGTGCCCGACCCGCCCAGGGAACGGAACCGCCAGCGCATCCTCCTGACGGGCGAGGTGCCGAGCCCGGCCAACCCGCCTTCCGGTTGCCGGTTCAGGACCCGCTGCTGGAAAGCGACCGACAAATGCTCGACCGAGGAGCCGAAATTGACCGGGCTGGCGCTGCCGCATCTAGTCGCCTGCCACTACCCGGAGGTGTCGGCATGACGAAGAGCTATGCCTGGCCGCTGACCGTCCGCGACGAGCTCAAGCTGCACGTCTCGACCAAGCACAAGCGGTTCAAGGTAAGGCTGTTCAGGTTCGGGGCGAAGGTCGAAGAAGTCGCCGGGCCGGACGCCGTGTACGACGGATTCGACCTGCCGCTGGGGCGGCCGGACGAAGCCTGGGGCTGGCCCCAGTACTCAATCCAGCTCGATGCGGGACTGGCCGACGGGATCTACATAGCCGTGCCGGTCGGTCCGGACGGCCCGCCGATCGAGGCCGACCTGGCGCTAAGTACCAGACCTGACGCCAGCCTTTTTCTCCTGAAAAGAGAAAAGAAAGAAATTATCCTCAAGCTCCCGACGGCAACGTACGCCGCCTACAACCAGATCGGCGGGGCCAGCACGTATGCGGGGGCGTACTGGGTGCGCGACTGGGCGGCGCAGGGCTATGTCGCGAGCCTGCAACGCCCTGGCAACGGCGGCGTCGGCGGCCGGGTGATGGAGGGCGACGCCCCGGATGTGTACGCGCGCGACTCGCGGCGGCAAGAGTTCGGGCACTGGGACGCGCCATTCGTGGCCTGGCTGGAATCGCGATACCAGGTCAGCTACTGCACGGACTTTGATCTCGAATACGACGATTCGCTTCTCGACGGGGCGGGCCTGCTGCTATCCGCCGGGCACGACGAGTACTGGAGCGAGAAGATGCGCCGCAAGGTGCTCGAGTTCGTCGACCGGGGCGGCAGCATGTGCTTCTTCGCTGGCGACGTCGCCTGCTTCAAGATCGAGTACTCGGCCAACGGCGACCGGCTGTTCTGCCCGAAGATGGCCGGCGAGGCGCCTGAGGTCGCGTCCCGGCTCACCGGCGCGCTGTGGCACGCGGCTGATCCGCAGCACTGGCTGACGATGAACACCGGCGCCTACGGCGGCGGCTGGTGGGACGGCCGCCGGGCAATCGACGCCTACCAGCCGGTCGTGCCCGACCACTGGATCTTCGACGGGGTGACCGTCCCAGAAGGCGGGATCAGCGGTGGGGATTTCCCGATCATCGGCTACGAGACGGACGGGGTGCGGTTGGAGCGCGACGCGCTACGGATGGCCGAGCATCGCAAGGGCGGCAGCGGCGGCCGGACCTTGCTCGCGGTCGGGAAACTCTCCCCCGGCTGGGTCGCGGGCTACGACCAGGCCAACGCCGCGATCGTGATCAGGACGGCGCAGTCGGGCGGCATGGTGTTCTCGACCGGGACGACCGACTGGCCGCTGGGACTGGCCGACGCGGCGGTCAGCCAGATCACCGCGAACGTGGTCGACCGGCTGAGCTGCCGGGCGCTGCGGATCCGGGGCCCGGTCTGCCCCGAGGGCACCTACATCGGTGAAGGCGAGCTGGTCGGGGCCGGTCAGTCGGCCGGCTGGTACATCGACGGGAGCCAACTCGCCGAAGGCGTGACCAGCGTGCACTGGAAAGTCGCGGGCGGGCGAGTGTCGCCCGGCAGTTCGGACGCGCATATCGACACCCAGAGCGCTGACTTTTCGGGAACCACGGGTGGCGACGAGTATCTGACCGTCACGGCGACGGCGACCGACGCGGCCGGTCGAAAGTACTTCGGCAGCCGCACGGTGCGCGTCGCCGGGACCGAGGAGTTCCTGCGCCGCCGGATCATCCGGATGCTCGACGCGATCGCGTTCCCGGACGAGCAGGGCGGTGCACTGGTCGACCAGGACGCGTCCGAGTCCGAACTGGCCGGGCGGGTGATCCCGATCCGGCTCGGCTGGATTCGCAAGCACGCCGACGTGCTCGCCGGGCTGCTCGACGAGCTTGAGGAGCGCTGGACCGCCGAGGGCCGGATGGCCGACGCGTCGCTAACCGCCGAGGAACTGGGTCGCTACTAGGAGGATCGATATGGAGAGCTTCCGCCTCGCTCTTGTGGGAGCTGGCCGGATGGGTCGTACTCACCTGGCAGCGATCGATGGCTCTGATGAGGTCTCGATCGCCGGGGTGGTCGAGCCAGACCCGAACGAGGAACTGCTGGCGACCGGAATTCCGGTGTTCGGAAGCCTGGACGAGCTTCTGGGCCGCGTCGATGTGGACGGTGCGCTGCTCGCGGTGCCGACCGATCAGCATGCGGCGGTGCTCGCTGCGGTAATGGAGGCCGGGCTGCCGGTGCTGTGTGAGAAGCCGTGCGGGCTGACGTCGGCCGAAGCAACGTCCAATGCCGAGCTGGCCGAGCGGACGGGGCTGGTGCTGCAGATCGCCTACTGGCGCCGGTTCGTGCCGAGCCTGGTCGGGTTGCGGCGGCAGCTCATGGAAGGCGAGCTGGGCGAGATCCTCGCGGTGAACTGCTCCCAGTGGGACCTGGCGCCGCCGTCGGAGGAGTTCAGGAACTCAAGCGGGGGCATCTTGGCCGACATGGGCGTGCACGAGTTCGATCAGATCCGCTGGCTGACCGGGCAGGAGTTCACGGCCATGCACACGGCGCGGACTTCTGGAGCTGACCCGGACTGCGCGCAGATCGTCGCCGCGCTTGACGGGGGCAGCACGGCGATGATCAGCCTCGGGCGCTTCCATCCGGCCGGGGACAGCGTCAAAGTCGACGTGTACGGGACTAAGGGGACGGCGAACGACAGCATCTTGCATCCGGTGGGCGGCGAAGCCGTGTTCCATCAGGCGCTGCGGGCGCAGGCGGAGGACTTCGCCCGGCTGGTGCGGACTGGGACCGGGAGCGGAGCCCGCGCCGCCGACGCGGTCGCGGCACTGCGGGCAGCGGAGTTGGCGGCGAGCGAGGGGAGATAGGCGATGGTGAAGATCGGTAACGCGCCGGTCAGCTACGGGGCGTTCGAGGTCACGGTGGGCAAGCACGAGGGCGTGCCGAGCGCGACCGAGGTGCTGGACGCGGTCCAGGCGGCCGGGTACGAGGGGATCGACCTCGGGCCGGTCGGGTACCTGGGACTCGGAGCCGAGCTGCACGAGGCTCTGGGCTCGCGGGGGCTGCAGCTCACCGGAGGCTACGTCGAGATCGACGTCGCGGCTCCCGACCTGACGGAATTGGGCCGGGTCTGCGACGCGTTCGACGCGCTGGACCGGGTGGACACGATCTTTCTTCCCAGGCCGACGGTCGCACTGATTGGCACTGGAGGGGAGGTCGTGCCGGTCGTCAATCAAGTCGTCAGCTATACGGCGGACCGGGGCTACGAGACCGTACTGCACAACGAGGTCGGGACCCGGCTGGCCGTCCAGGACGAGCTGCAGCGGGTGCTGGAGTCGACCCACGCGTCGTTGTGCCTGGACACCGGGCACCTGGTCGCGGCCGGCGGCGACCCGCTGGCGATCCTGGCGAACTGGCGGGACCGGGTCAGTCACGTGCACCTGAAGGACTCGTCTTCCGCAGGCCCATTCACTGACGCAATGCAGCTGTGGGAAAACAGCGTGTTCTGCCGGCTCGGCGAGGGCGTCGGCCGGTGCGGTGAGATCCTGGACGCCCTGCGGGCCGGTCACTACGACGGCTGGGTCCTGGTCGAGCACGATGTGCTGCCAACCAGCCCGGAGAAGTACCAGCAGGCCGCCGCCGACCAGGTCCGCAACCGTCAGTACCTCAAGGAACGCGGCTGGTGAGCTACGACGTCCTGACCATGGGCCGGGTCGGGGTTGACCTGTATCCGCTCCAGGCCGGCCTGGCGCTGGCCGACGTCACGACGTTCGGCAAGTTCCTCGGCGGCAGCGCGACCAACGTGGCCGTGGCAGCGGCCAAGCACGGCCGGCGATCGGCGGTGATCACCCGCACCGGTGACGATCCATTCGGCCGGTTCGTGCACGCGGAGCTGGTCAGGCTCGGGGTATCTGATGAGTTCGTCAGCTCGGTCCCGAGCCTGCCGACGCCGATCACGTTCTGCGAGATCTTCCCGCCCGACAACTTCCCGCTCTGGTTCTACCGGTTCCCGAAGGCACCCGACCTGGAGATCAAGCCCGACGAGCTGGACCTGGACGCGGTCAGGGAAGCCAGCGTGTTCTGGGCAACGGTGACCGGCCTGTCGCAGGAACCAAGCCGGGCCGCGCATTTCGAAGCCTGGGCGGGCAGGGGCCGCCAGCCGCTGACAGTCCTCGACCTGGACTACCGCCCGATGTTCTGGGAGTCGCGCGAGGCGGCGCACGAGCAGGTCGCGAAGGCGCTGCCGAACGTGACCGTAGCGGTCGGCAACCTGGACGAGGTCGAGACCGCAGTAGGGGAAGCCGATCCGGAACGAGCCGCGCACGCCCTCCTGGATCTCGGCATCGAACTGGCGATCATCAAGCAGGGCCCGGGCGGCGTCCTCGGAATGACGACCAGCGAGACTGTCACCGTGCCCCCGATGCCGGTCAACGTCCTCAACGGACTGGGCGCGGGCGACGGTTTCGGCGGCGCCCTGTGCCATGGACTGTTGTCTGGCTGGCCGCTCACCAAGACCCTGCGCTTCGCGAACGCGGCGGGGGCGATCGTCGCGTCACGACTGGAATGCTCCACCGCAATGCCGACGACCGCGGAAGTCGACGCTCTGTTGCAAACACCCGAACTGGAGGGTTAGTGGACTGGACGTCGCTGCAGGTGCTCGAAGGCTCTGGCGAGATCGAGACCGGCGACCACGAGATGCTGCTGCTCCCGCTAGCCGGCACCTGCTCGGTCAGTTGCGGCGGCGAGACGTTCGAGCTCCAGGGCCGGGTCGACGTCTTCGCCGGCCCCACCGATTTCGCCTACCTGCCGCCGCACTCGACGGTCAGGATCGAAGGCCAGGGCCGGTTCGCCCTCCCAGGCGCACGTGCCGCCAATACTCTGCCTTTTCGATACGGCCCCGTCTCGGATGTCGCCATCGAGCAGCGCGGAGCCGGAAACTGCTCGCGCCTGATCAGGAACTTCTGCATGGCGGGCACGTTCGAGGCCGACAAGCTGCTCGCCTGCGAGGTGGTCACCCCGGCTGGAAACTGGTCGTCCTACCCGCCGCACAAGCATGATCAGGACCGGCCGGGGGAGGAGTCAGTGCTCGAAGAGATCTACTACTTCGAGATTGACTCCGCCGCGAGCAAGGGCATGGGCTACATGCGCGTTTACAGCAGCGACGACCGCCAGATTGACGTGCTCGCCGAGGTCAGGACCGGCGACGTCGTGAACGTGCCTTACGGCTGGCACGGCCCGGCGATGGCGGTGCCCGGCTACGACATGTACTACCTGAACGTGATGGCGGGCCCGGGAGCCCGTGAGTGGCTGATCTGCGATGATCCCAAGCACGCCTGGATCAGGGAGACCTGGAAATGAGACTCACCGTCGGCCAGGCGGTAGTCAGGTTCCTGGCCGCCCAGTACAGCGAGCGGGACGGCGACCGGCACCGGCTGATCGAGGGCTGCTTCGGCATCTTCGGGCACGGCAACGTGGCCGGCCTCGGCGAGGCGCTGCTCGACGCCGAACTGAACCGGCCCGGCTCGATGCCTTATTACCAGGGACGTAATGAGCAGGCGATGGTGCACGCCGCCGTCGGCTTCGCCCGGATGCGCAACCGGCTGTCGACGCTGGCGGTGACTTCTTCGGTGGGCCCGGGCGCCACCAACATGGTCACCGGCGCGGCCCTGGCGACCGTGAACCGGCTGCCGGTGCTGCTGCTGCCCTCCGACGTGTTCGCCACCAGGGTCGCCGACCCGGTGCTCCAGCAACTCGAGCACCCGAGCCAGCGGGACGTGTCGGCGAACGACACGTTCCGGCCGGTGTCGCGGTTCTTCGATCGGGTGGACCGGCCCGAGCAACTCCCCGATGCCCTGCTCGGTGCGATGCGCGTACTCACCGACCCAGTCGAAACCGGTGCGGTCACGATCTGCCTGCCCGAGGACGTCCAAGCCGAGGCGTTTGACTGGCCCGAGGAACTCTTTGCCGACCGGGAATGGCACGTGCCGCGTCCGGTCCCCGACGCCGCGTCGATAGGGCGGGCGGCGGCAATCATCAAGGACGCGAAGCGGCCCCTGATCGTGGCCGGCGGCGGCGTGATCTACTCCGGCCTGGGACTGTGCGACTTCGTCTCGGCGACCGGGATCCCGGTCGCCGAGACTCAGGCCGGCAAGGGCTCACTGCCGCACGATCACCCGCAGTCGGTCGGCGCGATCGGCGCGACCGGGACGGCGGCGGCCAACGCGCTGGCCCGTGAGGCGGACCTGGTGATCGGCATCGGAACTCGCTGGTCCGACTTCAGCACGGCGTCCAGGACCGCGTTCGCCGCGCCCGGGGTTCGGTTCGTCAACTGCAACGTCGCCTCATTCGACGCGGCCAAGCACTCCGGGCTGGCCGTACTAGGCGACGCCCGCGCGACGATCGAGGCGCTCAGCGTGGCGCTGGCCGGCTGGCAGGTCGAGCCGGCCTACCGCGCCCGGGCGACGGAACTGGCCCGCGACTGGGACGAGACCGTCGAGCGCGCGTACCACGTCGGTCATGAGCCCAGGCCCGCGCAGTCCGAGGTGATCGGCGCGGTCAATGCGGCGGCCGGGCCCAGGGACGTGGTCGTCTGCGCGGCCGGGTCGATGCCGGGGGACCTGCACAAGCTCTGGCGGAGTCGGGACGCTAAGAGTTACCACGTCGAATACGGCTACTCGTGCATGGGTTATGAGATCGCCGGCGGCCTGGGCGTGAAAATGGCCGCGCCCGATCGCGAGGTCTTTGTGATGGTCGGCGACGGCTCGTACCTGATGATGTCGAGCGAGCTGGTCACCGCGGTCCAGGAGCAAATCAAGATCATTGTCGTGCTCGTGCAGAACTACGGCTTCGCCTCGATTGGGGCCCTGTCCGATTCAGTCGGGGCGCAGCGCTTCGGCACCGCCTACCGGTACCGCAATGCGGACACCGGCCGGCTCGACGGCGGCAAGCTGCCGGTCGACCTGGCGGCGAATGCCGCCAGCCTTGGCGTCACCGTTCACCGGGCCAACTCGATCGACGAACTCGGCGCCGCTCTGGCCAAGGCGAAGTCGGCCGGCGGACCGGTGCTGATCAGCATCGAAACCGATCCGCTGGTTCCGGCCCCGGACAGCGAGTCCTGGTGGGATGTCCCGATCGCCGAGGTATCCGAGCTCGACTCAGTGACCGCCGCCCGCCAGAGCTACCTGGCCGGGCGATCCAACCACCGGGATTATTTCTAAATGAAAATCAGCGATCTTCAGACGCCGGCGCTCCTCATCGAGGAAGAGGTCCTGGACCGCAACATCGCCGAGATGGCGGCTGCGCTTCCTGGCGAGCGACTGCGGCCGCACGTCAAGGCTCATAAATGCACTTCATTGGCGAAAAGGCTTGCGGCGGCCGGTCATTCCGGCTTCACCTGCGCGACGATCAGGGAATGCGAGGGCATGGCGGCGGCCGGTCTCGGCACCGACCTGCTGCTCGCCAACGAGGTGCTCGACACGCGGCGTCTGGGCGTGCTGGTCGCGGATGGTGCGCGGATCACCGTGGCCGTCGATTCGCCGGAGACGATCCAGGCGGCCGTCGACGGCGGCGTCGACGAGGTCGTGATCGACGTGAACGTCGGCCTGCCCAGGTGCGGGATCGCGCCGACGCAGGCCGGTCGCCTGGCTGAGCTAGCCCGGAGCCAGGGGCTTAACGTCCGGGGCGTGATGGGCTACGAGGGCCACGTGGTCGGCCTGGTCGACGGGGCCGAGCGCGCGGCCAAGTGCAAGGCGTCGATGGAGTTGCTGCTGGCCGCGCACGCCGACGTCGGCGGCGACCTGATCTCGGCCGGCGGTACCGGCACCTACGCGATCAACACCTGGGCGAACGAAATCCAGGCCGGCTCCTACGCCCTGATGGACACGGCCTACGGGCAACTCGGCCTGCCGTTCGGCCAGGCACTGTTCGTGCTCGCGACCGTGATCTCGTCGTCGCAAGACTGGTCCGTTGGGGACGCCGGCCTTAAGGCGTTCGGGATGGACCACGGAAAACCCGCGCTGCCCGGCTCCGATGTCTGGTTCTGCTCGGACGAGCATGTGACGTTCGCCCCGCCGCGGCCGGTCGGGGACCGGGTGCGTTTGATCCCGGCCCACGTCGATCCGACGATGGCGTACCACGAGCGCGCGTATCTCGTCCGAGGCGATGAAGTGGTCGAAACCTGGCCAATCGATCTGCGAGGTTGGTGACACGCGTTACATATTGACGCCTCATCCGCCCCATCGGTAACGTTTCCGACACCTGACCGAGACGAGGGACCAACCTATGACTGCGTGGACGGCCGACGGCCCGATTGCCCTGAGCGTGCAGGACCGGATCAAGCGCACCGCCGCCGCCAGCGAGGTGGTCGTCAAGCTGGGCGACGCGCAGGTCAGCATGGTCGCGCTGGTCTGGATCGACAACACCGGTGTCGCCCGGGTGAAGGCCGTGCCGCTGAGCCGGTTCGAGCGCGCGGCCGGCTGGGGCATCGGCATGTCGCCGGTCTTCGACGTGTTCCTGGTCGATGACAGCATCACCACCAGCCCGTATATCGGCGGGCCCGGCGGTGACCTGCGGCTGATCCCGGACCTGAGCCGGGTCGTGCCCCTGGCGGCGCAGCCGGGCTGGGCGATCGCGCCGGCCGACCGGTACACCCAGGAGGGCCGGCATTACGTCGGCTGCCAGCGCACGTTCGCCCAGAAGATGGTGGCCCAGGCCGCCTCTCAGGGGCTGTCCGCTCAGTGCAGCTTCGAGGTGGAGTGGGCCGTCGGCACCGACCAGGACGGGAAGTTCGTGCCCGCCTGCGAGGGTCCGGCCTACGGCATGACGCGGGTGATCGAGCTTTCCGACTACGGGCGCGAGGTCGTCGAGGCGCTGGAGCGCGAAGGCATCGTCGTCGAGCAGTTCCACCCCGAGTACGCGGCCGGGCAGATGGAGGTCTCGATCGCGCCGAACGACCCGGTGGGCGCGGCCGACGACAGCGTGCTCGTGCGCCAGACGATCAGGGGCGTATCGGCGAAGTTCGGCCTGCAGGCATCGTTCGCCCCGTCGGTGGTCGCCGGCTACGTCGGCAACGGCGGTCACGTGCACCTGAGCCTGTGGCGCGACGGCAAGAACCTGCTCTCGAGCGGGACCGGTCGCTACAACATGACCGAAGAAGGCGAGTCCTTCGCGGCCGGGATCCTCGGGGCTCTGCCCGCGCTGGTCGCGGTGGGTTCGCCGTCGGTGGCGAGTTACATCCGGCTGGTGCCCTCGCATTGGGCCGGGGTCTACCAGATCTGGGGCCGGGAGAACCGGGAGGCGGCGCTGCGGCTGGTGACCGGCTCGGTGGGCGAGCAGAACATCCGGGCGAACCTTGAGGTCAAGTGCTTCGACCTGGCCGCGAACCCGTACCTGGTGGTCGGCTCGCTGCTGGCGGCCGGGCTGGCCGGGACCGGCTCGTTGCCGGACGAGGTCTCCGGTGACCCGGCGGCGTTCGGTGAGGACGAGTTGACCCAGCGCGGCATCGCGCGGCTGCCGCAGTCGCTGCCGGAGGCGACCGACGCGTACGAGCGCTCTGAGGTGCTGCGCGAGGCGATGGGCGACCCGCTGTTCGAGGCGATTCTCGCGGTGCGCCGGGGCGAGACCGTGCTGTTCACGGACATCAGCCCGGAGGACGTGGTGGCGCGCACTCGCTGGCGATGGTGACCGTCGCGGAAAGGCTGGCGGTAGCTGGCCTTACTCCGGCCGAACGCAAGGTCGCGCGGGTGCTGCTGGCCGACTATCCGGTCCGTGGCCTTGAGCCGGTCGCCAAGCTCGCCGCCGAGGCCGGTGTGTCCGCGCCGACCGTGATCCGGCTGGTCACCAAGCTTGAGTTCGATTCGTACGCGGATTTCCAGCAGTCGCTGAAGGCCGAGGTCTCGGCTCGGCTGTCGTCACCACTGTCGATGTACGGGGGTGGTCCGGCCGGCTCTGACGCGGTGAGTCGATCTGAGAAGGTGCTCTGCGGCGGGATCTCGTCGAGCTTTGCCCGGCTGCCGCGAGCCGAATTCGATCAGGCGGTGAGCCTCTTGGCCGATCCGCGGCGGGGCGTGACGCTGATCGGCGGCCGGTTCAGTTCGATGCTGGCCGAGTACCTGGCCGCGCACTTGCGGATCCTGCGGTCGAACGTGCGGGTGGTCACCTCCTTTGACCGGGTCAGCGCGATGCTCGATGTCGGCCGCGGCGACGTGCTGGTCGCCTTCGACTACCGGCGCTACCAGCACGACACGGTGCGCTTGTCGATGATTGCGAAGTCACAAGGCGCGACGCTGATTGCCTTCACGGACCCGTATCGCTCGCCGCTGGCCACCCACGCCGACGTGATCTTGACGACGAGCGTGGCGTCGCCGTCGCCGTTCGACGCGCTGACGCCGGCGGTCGCGCTCGTCGAGACCGTGATCGCCGCGCTGGTCGACCGGCTCGGGGCGGCGCCTTTGGAACGTATGGCGCGGTACGACGCGCTGTTCGCCGGAACCGTTACGGGGGAGTCATGAAGCTCATCGATAACCATGTCCACGGCGCCGTCACGCGGGATCTAGATTTCGCGGGCTTCGAGGCTCAGCTGGCCGAAGGTCATGGCGAGCAGATGTTCGACACGCAACTGGGGTTCGCGATCCGGCGCTGGTGCGCTCCCGTGCTGGATCTGCTGCCGTCCGCGCCCGCCGAGGAGTACGTGCGGCGCCGTCTTGAGCTCGGCGTGGACGAGGTGAATCGACGGTTCCTGACCGCCTCCGACGTCGACGCATGGCTGGTCGACACCGGCTTCAAGACAAGCGACCTGA
The DNA here is from genome assembly GCA_035606435.1 of Streptosporangiaceae bacterium. Classification (GTDB taxonomy): domain Bacteria; phylum Actinomycetota; class Actinomycetes; order Streptosporangiales; family Streptosporangiaceae; genus Chersky-822. Next base: position 15,085 of record DATNFM010000158.1, read on the forward strand.
CCACGCCGGACGAGATGGCCGCCGTGAGCGGCCGGCCCGCGATGACGATCGTCCGCCTCGAAGCGGTCGCCGAACAGGTCGCAAGAGACGTGACCGCCGCCGGGTTCGCCGACGCGTTCGGAGCGGCGCTGGCCGTGGAAACCGCTACCACCGGCGCGGTCGGCTACAAGTCGGTCGTGGCCTACCGGTACGGGTTCGACTTCGATCCAGCGCGTCCTGGAGCCGCCGAGGTCGCTGAGGCAGCCGGCCGGATGTTGCGGGCGATCGAAGCCGGGGGCAGGATCGAGGATCCGGTGATCGAGCGGCACCTGATCTGGACCGCGGTCGACACAGGCTTGCCGCTGCAGTTCCACGTCGGGTTCGGCGACACCGACCTGCGGATGCATCGATCCGATCCGTCGCTGCTGCACGACTTCATGCTGGCGACCGAGTCCTCTGGTACGTCGATCATGCTGTTGCACTGCTACCCGTTCCATCGGATGGCGGGGCACCTGACGAACGTGTTCCCGCACGTGTACATGGACCTCGGCGCGGTGCTGAACCACGTGGGCGCCCGGTCCACGGCCCTGCTGGCCGAGTCGCTCGAACTAACTCCGTTCCGCAAGATGCTGTACTCCTCGGATGCGTTCGGCCTGCCCGAGCTGCACTATCTGGGCGCGATCGGGTTCCGCCGAGACCTGGACCAGGTAATCGGCGAGTTCGTTGACGCCGGCCTGTGGGCGAGCTCGGACGCGGACCGCGTGAAGAACCTGATCGGCTCGGAGAACGCGGCCAGGGTCTACCGCCTGGACCTCTCATGACCGGCGCTGTCGTGTCGGCTGGGGCCGCGCCGAAGGCCGCTGTCGGCGGTGCGGCGGTCAGCTCGGACCAGGCGCTGCTGGCCGCGAAACTGCGAGCGGCCCTGGCCGCCGAGCTCCCGGCCGCGATCGAACTGCGGCATGAGTTGCACGCGAATCCGGAGCTGTCGGGGACGGAGTACCGGACAGCGGAGCGCGTAATGGCAGCGCTCGGCGTGCCGGGACGAGGACATGTCGAGCCGCCGCCCGAGCCATCACCGAGCGACTCGACCCACCTCGGACTGGCCGTCGTCGAGGTGGCCGACACCGGGCGCCTCGTCCGGATCGGCGGCGATGGCCCCTGCGTCGCCGTCCGCGCCGAACTCGACGCCCTGCCGCTCACCGAGCAGACCGGCGCGCCCTGGGCCTCGCAGTCCGGCGTCATGCACGCGTGCGGCCACGACGTCCACCTGGCCGCCCTGACCGCGTTCGGCCGGGCCGCCAGGCACCTGGGCGCCGAGCTGCCGGTCCCGCTGCTGGCCGTGTTGCAGCCCCGCGAGGAGGTCATCCCGTCCGGCGCCAAGGACATCGTGGCCTCCGGACTCCTTGCCGCCCAGGAGCCCACCGCGATCATCGCCGTCCACCTGCAGCACCAGCTGCCGGCCGGCACGGTCGCGGCCGCCGTCGGCACCGTCAATGCCGCCACCGACGACTTCGAGATCACCGTCTCCGGCACCGGCGGGCACGCCGGCTACCCCCAGCTCGCCGCCGACCCAGTGGTCGCCCTCTGCCAGACCATCGTCGCGCTCCAGCAGATCGTGAGCCGGCGGTCGGACCCGACCCACGCGGTCGTGATCTCGGTCGGCATGATCGAGGCCGGACGGGCCGCCAACGTCATCCCGCACGCTGCGGTCGCGCGGGGCACGCTGCGCGTACTCGACGAGGCGGACCGCCCGCGCCTGCACGCCCTGCTGCGGGAGGTCGTCGAGCACACCTGCCTGGCGTTCGGCTGCCAGGGCACCGTAACCATCGATCAAGGTGAACCAGCCCTAGTGAATCACGAGGGTCTGACAATGGCCTGCTGGCCGTGGCTGCGCGACTTGGGATTCACGGTCGACACGTCGCTGCGGTCCTGCGGCGCGGATGACTTTTCTTACTTCACGGCCAGCGCCCCGTCCCTGATGCTGTTCCTCGGCACCGGCGGCCCGTTCAGCCTGCACCATCCGGCGTTCCTGCCCGGCGACGAACTGGTCGGCCAGGCGGCGAACGCGATGCTGGCCGGCTATCTGGCCGCCCAGGGTTAGGAACACGCCACATCGGGCTCTGGAAGCCGAGGAACAAAACCGGCGCAATGCGTTAAATATTAAGAATTTGACCGGTAGTGCTCGCGCTCAGGACTTACCATCTCGCCTGTCTGGGGCGAATATTGGTACATGGCGACCACTGAGACGAAGACCGACCAGGTCAAACTCCACCGCAACCTGTCCGTCTGGGAGGCCATCGCCATCTCGCTGGCGTTGATGGCGCCTTCCATGGCGGCGAGCATTAACCCGCAGGGCACGGCTTCGACCATCGGCCGCGCGGTGCCGCTCGCGTTCGGCCTGGCGTTCGTCGGCGTGCTGTTCGTGGCGTACACGTTCGTGCGGCTGACGCAGCGCTTCCACCACTCCGGCTCGGTCTACGGCTTCGTCGGGGCCACGCTCGGCCCGCGGGCAGGCGTGGTCGCGGGCTGGGCGCTGGCCGGGACGTACGTCTTCTACGCCGTGGTCACGGCGATGGCCGGCGGCCGCTTCGCGGCGGGTTTCCTGAGCGACATCGGCCTATGGAAGAACCAGCCGACGTGGGCTGGGTTCCTGCTGGGTTCGGCCGGGCTCCTGCTGGTCTGGTGGCTGGCCACGACGCCCGCGCGCGGCGGGACCAGGGTGGTCCTCGCCGCCGAAGGGATCACGGTCCTGCTGATCGTGATCGTCATCGTGATCGTGTTCGCCAAGCTGGCCGGACACTCCGGCCCGGGCAAGCTCGGCGTCGACTGGTCGGTGTTCTCCGTGCCGCCTGGGGTGGGGCTGAGCGCGGTGTTCCTGGGGATCGTGTTCGGCTTCCTGTCCTTCGCCGGGTTCGAGGCGGCTTCGACGCTCGGCGAGGAGACCAAGAGCCCGACCCGCGACATCCCCCGCGCGATCCTGGGGGTCGCCATCTTCGGCGGCATCTACTTCGTGATCGTGACCGCCGTCGAGGCGATGGGCTTCGGCACGTCGACGAAGGACGTCGGCGCCTTCGTCGGCTCGCAATCGCTGATCGGCGACCTCGGCCGGCTGTACGTGTCGTCATGGATCGGCAACATCATCACGATCGGTGCCATGGTCTCGGCCTTCAGTTGCGCGCTGGCGTGCTGCGTCGGGGCCTCCCGGCTGGTGTTCGCCCTCAGCCGCGACGGCCTGCTGCATCCGCGCCTGGCCCATGTTGCCCCTGGCCGGCGTACTCCGACGATCTCGACGGCCGCCGTCGTCGTGGCCGCGTACGTGATCATCGCGTTCACCTGGTTCGTGCTGCGCGGCGACCCGTTCACCCTGTTCGTCGAGTCGGGCACGATCGGGACGCTGATCCTGCTGGTGGTCTACATCATGGCCACGATCGGGATGATGAAGCTGGTCTTCTTCCCTGGTGCGTCCGGCGAGCGTCGGGTGCGGTCGTGGGAGATCGTGATTCCGGTTCTGGGCATCGTCATCCTTGGCTACACCCTGTTCAGGAACGTGTACCCGTTCCCGACCGGTGTCGGCTGGTGGGGTCCGGCAACGGCACTCGTCTGGCTGCTGTTCGGCGTGATCTGGGCCTTCGCCCGTCCAGGCGCCGCCATGCGGGCTGGTGCGGCCCTGATGCGCGCCGAAGGCCTAGGAGGTACCGCGGTGCACCAAGACGCGACCGCGCCCTAACCCCGTGCCCTAGTCCCGGGAGCGCAGCAGGTCGATCATGCCGGTGATCGCCTCGGCGATCGCGTGTGGCTGCTCCTGGTTGACGGCGTGGCTGGTGTCGGCGAGCACGACATGACGGCTGTCAGGGACCGTCGCTGCGAGTTCGCCGTTCAGCCTGGTCCACCGCTCCCGGTCCTCGGCTGGTGTCCCCTCGACCGTCTTGGTCGCGCTGAACACCACGAGCGGGATGTCGGGCAGAGAGGTCGCCCTCCGGATGGCGGTGATGGCCGGTGTCGATGAGGTGAGCAGCTGATTCTCTAGCCGTACCATTTCTATCTGGGAACGGCTGGCATAGCTGGCCAGGTAGGCGTCCTGGATCAGCGCCTGGAGGTTCGGGCCGTCGGTCAGTTGCCTGGCGAAGTCCCCGAAGACGCCGGTGATCATGGGCGCGTGCTCGCCCTTGGCGTGGCTGTCTTCCAGGACGGCCCAGGACTGCTGGTTATCCAGGTGCACCTGGGCTGGCAGGGACTCCCAGTAGGTCTCATCGGCCGGGTCGACAAGGACTAGGCCCGCGACCAGGTCCGGCTGCTGCAGCGTCACCAGCTGGGCGAGGAGCGCACCCCAGCTATGGCCGACCAGAATGCAACCGCCGCCCGCCTGCGCCGCCACTGCGGCGAGGTCGGCAAGCTCGGTGTCCAGGGCGGGCGGCGATACCGGATCACTCGTCCCTAGGCCGGCCCGGTCATAGGCGATCGCCCGCGTGTGCTGCGCCACTTCCGGCAAGACTCCAGCCCAGGCCAGCGTGCCCGGCTCACCTAGCGCCGCGTCCAGCACCACGGCCGGCTGGCCGGCGCCCGCCTCCACCCACCGCAGCACCCGGCCATCCCTGGACAGCTCCCCGGGCCTCACGCCGGGGACCAGCTCGCGCAGCGCCCGCATAACCTGCACCTGAGTAGCCAGACCGCTCATCATGCTCCCCTCAGTGTCGTCATTCCGCAGTGTCGTCACCCCGCAGGCTGTTCGCGTCTCGAACACCCGCTGAACGGGTCTCCATGTGCTCCCACGGCGTGACGTCCAGCCGCTGTGCGTGAAGCTGCTCGTAGAACGGCTGGTGGTGGGCGGCGAACCGGGCGAGGTCGGGGGAGTTCGCGACGGTGTGCGGGTACCCGCGCTCGCGGAGCTCGAAGCCGGAGCTGGCGCTGACGTCGGCGTGCCAGCGCGCGGACCGGCGCCACTCAGACCGTTCGCCAGGCTCCCAGGTCAGCGCCCGCGGGAGGAAAGGCAGCCCGACGGCCGCGCAGTACGCCGCCATCGTCGCTCCGGGTCGTGTCACGAGATCATCAGAGTCGATGACAACCGAGGCGTCACCCCCGGCATCACGGACCTCCGCCTGCAACTCGCACAACCTCTCCAGCCCGATCGCGTTGATGCTCATCCCGGGGTGCAGAGCGAAGTTGGACGCTGCGATCTCCTCCGGACGGCGGATGAGGAAGGCATGCCGGGCCGCAGCGAGGAAGCGCCGGTCGGCGAGTACATCCCGGAAAGGTTCGCCGGTTAGGGCATGGTCCTTCAAGAACACGCTCACGTGTTGTGTCTCATCACGCAGCCAGGCGAGCAGTGATGCGGGCGAATCAAATGTCCGCGTCCCGGCCTCAGTCTCGCCATGATCCCGCAGGTTGCAGAACGGCTCGTGCAGGACGGTCAGATCACCGCGCTCAGCCATCGAACGAAAGAACGCCGTCGACCGTGCCCGAGGCGCACTCCATAACGCGAACACAGCCATGAACGCACCGTACCCACTGAGTGCAGACGATGCGGTTCCACTGAGAACAACTCCATGAACGGGCGCAACGAGGGCTATCGGGCTCGCTATAGCCTGGGCGCCCGGCTCGCTTTAACCAGGGGCGCCCGGCGCCCCCCGCCCCCCCGCCCCCGTCAGGCTGCGGTCGGCGGGCTGTGGCTGTGGTAGATCTTGGTGCCGCTCGGATTGCGCATGGTGGTCGTGCCGTCGGGATTGAGGGTGATCGTCCAGCCCCAGGTGTGGACCGCGATCAGATGATGAAAGGTACACAGGAGGATCAGGTCTTTGAGCCTGGTCCGGCCGCCTTTGCTGCGGGGTTTGGTGTGGTGGACGTGGCATCCAATGGCGGGGGTGAAGCATCCCGGTGCCATGCAGTGCCGGTCGCGGAGGATGACGGCTCTGCGCAGATGGTTCGGGATGGTCTCGGTCGCTGTGCCGAGGTCGATCGGGAGGCTGACGGAGGCGGCCGGGCCGCTCAGTGTCCCGGTGCGCAGCAGTGAGGCGAGCTGGCCGGGCCCGGACAGCAGGGCCACGGCGTTGGCCAGGATGAGATCGCTGACCGACTCGGAATCTGGTGCCTGCCCGGCGCCGGTGGCGGCGAGTGTGGCGGTGAGCTTGTCGAGGAGGTCGTGGTCGACCCGGCCGGTGAGGATCGGCACGATAGTCGCGTCGCAGGCATCACCAGGCGTGGCGGCGGGCCCGAAGTATTCGTGGTCCGGCCGCACCGCCGGGCCGTCACTGGTCCCGCTGCCTGGCTGGCCGCCGCCGGTTGGAGCGCTGCCTGGCGCGGGGTCCTGGCGGGCGGCCCGCACGCCCGCGGCATCCCCGGTCCCTCGGTCTGGCTGGCTGCCGCCGGCTGGGGTGCCGCCTGGGGCGGGGTCGTGGTGGAGGCGGGCGAGTTCTTCGAGTGTCATGTGGAGCTGGATCTGGGTCGGCTGACCGGCCCGGTCCGGGAGCCCGCCGGCGGCGATGAGCCGGCGGCAGGCTTCTTCGAGGGCGTCGTGGTGGCGCTGCCGCTGGGTGCGGGTGTCCTCCGGACCGGCCTTCTTGCCCAGCGCGTCCAGCACCGCCTGGACAGCTTCGGCGCACCGGGGAGTCAGGTCGCCGTCGATCCGGCCGGCGCCGCCGAGGGTGGTCTGCAGCCGGAGGTAGCGGTCCTCGAATCCGTCATCCCCGTCGTCGTCTGGCTCGGCGAGCCGCCTGCGCATCTCCTCGGCCAGCCGGGCCAGGTCCTCGAGACGGGCGCTGGCGGCCGCGGCGGCCAGCAGGATCTGGTCCGCGTCGCCGCGGGCGTCCTCGGGCAGTTCGTCAGTCCAGTCACAGACCTGCCGCGCCCACGACGTGGAAATGCTGCCGGCGGCCAGCGCAGCCGCAACATACTGATGGGCGCGCAGCCGGCGCATCCACTTCACCGAGGCGGACGCTGCTGCGGTCGTGACCCGGGTCTGCCACCGCAACCACGTCCTGGGCGATCCCTGGGCGTCATCTTCATACCCCGCGGCAGCATCAAAGGCGGACAGCACCGACGCCCGGGCAGCGGCGTGGATGGCGGCAGCGCGCTCCAGTTCCCGCAGGCACTCGGCCTGTACCGCCACCGGCAGTGATGCCACATCCGCAGCGGCGAGCCATCGCAGTGCCTGCGCTGCGACCCGGACAGCCTCGGTCACCGAACCCGGGTCACGCCCGGAACTACCGGGCACTCCTGAAGCGCCCAGGCGGGCAGAATGAACCAGCAACCCTGCAGCGCCCGGCATTTCCGCGCCTGGCGCTTCTGCGCCCGGCTGGCCGGCCGCGCCAGAAGGCAGGCCAGCTTGCTGGTCAGGACCGCACACAGGCACCACCTCCCTTTCGAAGCACGCCAGGAACCGGATCCCAAAGAGACGACAGCCGCACCAAGAACGGCGGACAGTCATCGGCGAACACTAAGAAAATGGAGGGCCACTCAGCCGGGAACAACCTCCCCCAACTACCGGGGGAGTTCCACAATCACCAGAACCAGAATCTCTTCAGGCTCCCGGCGATGCCATCTCTCTCAACTTCTAACCAGACCCTAACACCACCCTCTGACAGTCACGATGGGTAATCCTCTCGGCACTTAACGTGCTGGCTGGGCGTTGCCTATGCAGTCCGGGTAGGTCACTGGCGAGGTCCGCGGGCTTCATCTTCTGAGCTCTGCGCGTCGGCTACTGCCTTGCTGAGCACTCGAAACTGATCCGGGCTGATCTTCTTCGCATGATAGGCGGCTGCCACGTCATCGTAGGAGCCTGGAATGTACGGCTCCGGGTCGCTTAGCTCGGCCGCCGCCATTTCTTTGTATGAAGCATGTTCCTGAAGGCTTCGGCGGGGCCACCTGCGGTCCCTGAATCGCTGCGCAACATGTTCTAGTGTAACGGTACCGTCGTGCAAGGCATCAAGCAGCTCAATAACTTCGTTGGTCATTACTTAGCTCACTATCCTTGTTCCGGTTCATCGCGGCTGCTTCGGTCGATAACTGCAGCGGATCGGCCCCTGACAGAGTTATCGTAAATCGTCCAGTGGTCAAAATCGTCTTTGACCGATTCGAACGCCCGACGGTTCAAGCTGCCAAACTCGGCGTCAGCCTGCGCTCGGATGACTTCTGCCGGGACGTAACGCCCTCCCAGGCCGTTGCCGACCAGAAAACGGTCATGACCACGTCGATGCCGCTCGCCAGTTCTCGTCACACTAGTCTCGACGGGGATGTCGATAAATATGCCATCAACCCGCTGATAGCCGCTAGCTCGCAGCTCGTCAATTCGCTTAACAGTCGAGGGCGCGGAGGACATTGTGATATCCCAGATCACATTCTTGCCCTCTGTCAGCGCTCGGCGAGCCAGTTGCCGTGCTAGATAGGATGACTCCTC
>DATNFM010000159.1:0-21223 GCA_035606435.1 Streptosporangiaceae bacterium
GACGGGCGAGTTGAGACAGCCGGGCGCCCGGGAACCCTCCTCGGGCTGTTCGACGACCCCGACCTGCACGACACCCGCCTTCTGCTGCGACCGGGCGATGCCATGATCATGTACACCGACGGCGTCACCGAAGCGCGCAGCGACATCACCCGCGAACTCTACGGCGACCAGCGCCTCACCGAAACCCTCGCCGGACCCGCCAACCTCACCGCAGCGCAGATCGCCGCTACCGTCATCAACGCGACCAGGACCTTCAGCGGCGGCACCGTCAACGACGACACCGCCGTCCTCGTACTCAAGGTTCCCTGAACCGCCAGGCGGGCGGCTTGCGGACAGTTCGGCGGGAGTGCTGCCGCGGCGCGTCAGCGTCCGATCCGGTTAGATCACGCGAACCCGCTCCGCCTGCGGACCCTTCGTACCCTGGGTGACCTCGAACTCGACCCGTTGGTTCTCCTCAAGGCTGCGGAACCCGGTCGAATCGATCTCGGAGAAATGCACGAACACGTCCGTGTCGCCGCCGTCGATATTGATGAACCCGAAACCCTTGTCCGGGTTGAACCACTTCACAGTCCCCTGTGCCATGGTGACTCCTTGCTAGGTAGTGCTTTCGTCGCCCGCAGTTGCGGACCCGGGCCTGGGCGGCGGCCGCGCGCCAATTTCGGCATCAACAGCAACACGCCCGCGAGCAGTTCCGCGAGCGCGACTTGAACCACGTACACAGAAGGAACTACGACCGCCAAATGTAAACTCGCCGCGCCTGCGCAGTATTCCCCAGGTGAACGTTCGCCAGGTTTATAATCCCTAGGTTGACGGCCACCTAGATTGGTGCGGCCAGGGCGTTCACGCTGGGGTTTTTGCGCGGGCCGTGGTGAGCGCCGAGGCGAGTTCTCGGTAGGACTGCGATACCGCTGGCCACAGAAGTTGCGGTGCCAGATTGGCGGAGTATCGGCTCATCCGCGCTGACAGACCGGGCTCGGTGAGCACGCGCTCCAGGGCGTTGGCCAGGCCCGCTGGATCCTGGCGTTCGACTAGCAGTCCGGCGCCGAGAAGTTCAACCGCATGGGGGAAGCTGGTCGACACTACCGGCCTGCCCGCCGTGACGGCCTCCACCAGGACTCCGGACGTGACCTGCTCCGTGGAGTCGTACGGCAGCAGCACGACATCCGCAGCGCTAACCAGCTGGCTCAGCGCGGCCGCGGTAAGGAACCCGCCGTCGAAGTGCACGCGATCGGCCACCAGGCCGCGGCTGGCTCGGAATTTGAGCGCACGGCGGTAGGACTCGCCGTACTGCCTCAGCTCGCGGGGATGAGTCTGGCCTGCGACCTGGTAATCGACGTGGAGTCCGCGTTCCCTGAGCATGGCGATCGCGTCGACCGCATGCTCGATACCCTTGCGCGGCGCTAGCAGGCCCCAGGTCAGTACCTTGGGCCGGCCGGGGCTGCCCGGCGGCGCCGTGCCTATCCGGTTGTCCGCTGAGCCGTGCGGTATCACGGATATCTTCTCGGCGGCGATGTCATAGCCGTCGATGAGCCTGGACCGGGCCGTCTGGGTCATGGTGACGACGGTGCTGGCAGCGGCCGCGACCCGTTCGAGTACCACCCGCTGCCTCGGCGACGGGCTGGCCAGCACGGTGTGCAGGACCGCGATAACCGGTACGCGCAGTGCTTCAAGCAGCGAGATGACATCCTGGCCGTCGGGACCGCCATATATGCCGTACTCATGCTGCACTATCACGACATCAAAGCCGTTCAGAACGCCGACCGCCGCTGACGCGCTGGCGGCCGAGCCAGCCACAAGATCGTGCACCACCTCCTTGGCTGCGCGCGGTGCGGGCTCGTCGAGCACGCGCACGACGCGAACGCGGTCACCGGGCCGGGGCAAATGCGCGAGCAGAGACTCGGTGAAGGTCGCGAGCCCGCACTGCGTGGGTGGATAGGTGCTGAGCAAGGCATAATTCGTCGGCACTAACACTCCTTGTCGTCGCTTGTCGCGGCGCGAGCAGGCACACTGGGCAACCTTGAATCCCCTGGACTCAAGGTTGCCTGGAAGAACGAGTTCTGGCCGAGGCATCCGGCGAGCGGGCTCTGAAACTGAGACGAGCGGGCTCTGAAACTGAAGGGCATGACGGTACGGTGATGGCGCAAGGCTGGCTCAGATGGCCTCGCGTGCCCGCGGCATCCGGGGCAGTGGCTGAGCGTTCGCCGCGGCCTCGCGTAGTGAACGCGCCCTCAGGTTAACAGATCGGGCCGCCATCGCGGCTTGGGCGTATTCATATTCTAGAAATACATTGCTAGTTTTATTTTTCTATGTAATACTAAGGACAGACACCGGAAGACGGGTAGCCGAAGGCCGCCGCGCATCCCGGTGCACGAGGAGCGGGCCAGGTACGAACAGCCGCTCCCACCGGAAGAAGCACCATGACAGAAATACCGGCACCACAGGGTACGACGAGCACTCTGCCGCCCCCCTCGGCCAACGGTTCCGCCCCGCCCCAGCCCCAGCCTCCGGCCGCGGCGCTCTCGCGCAGCGGGATGCGCACCAGGATCAGCGGCATGCGCGCCGCCCTGATCGCCGGCACCGTCGGCCTCATCCTGGTGATGATCTTCATCATCCAGAACGCGCACACCGTCAGCATCAGCTTCCTCGGCGCCCACCTGCGCCTGTCCCTCGCCGTGGCGCTGTTCCTCGCCGCCATCGCCGGCGCCCTGCTGATGGCCGCCGCCGGAACCGCCCGAATCACTCAGTTGCGCCAGATCATCCGGCGCGACCGCCGCAGGACGCGGGCCACCTGACCTGACAAGGTCACGGCTCCTGCCGCACTGCCAGCCACCCCGTTCCGCGCCCCGCGCACGCTAACACCACCTCGCCACCGGACGCGCAGGCAGCCGGCCAACGCACTGCTAACTGACACTGGCTCGAAGCCCGGCCGCAGCCACGGGCAGGCTCGCGGCCGGGGAGCGCTATTGTCGCGATGTGAGCTGTGCCGACGATAACCGGGAGCGTTCGGTAGCCTCCGGCTATCGTCTGCTGCTACGTGCGCGGGGTTGCTGAGATTTGAAGTCCGCGATGCCGATGCGACCAATTTTCCGGCGTCCGGCGCGCCTGCCGGCGAGCGGCGGGCCTGGTGACCAGCGGGTCGTACCCAGCCGAGGAAATGGCCGCCCTCTACCTCGCCGCCGACGTCATGCCGGTGACGTCGCGCCGGGACGGCATGAACCTGGTAGCCAAGGAATACGTCGCGTGCCGCGGCGATGACACCGGCGCGCTGATGCGCCGCTGCGTTCACCGGCCCGACCGACGAATTCAGCGGCGCTTTCCTGATGAACCCCACGACATCGTCGGAACCCGACTAACGTTGCCGCCTCACCGACGTTGCCCTGGTGTCTTTGGCCGGAGACCGGCCTGGGTGCCTTCGGCGATGGCGACGGTGCCGCTGATGACGTCGCGGGCCAACTGGGTGAGCGGTAGGTTGTTGTTGCGGGAATAGTGCCGGAGCGTGATGAATGCCTGGTCGGGGGTTATTCGCAGTCGCTCGGCGATTATCCCCTTGGCCTGCTCGATCATGACCCGGCTGTTGAGCGCGACCTGAAGCTGTCCACTGACGAGTTCCTGCTCGCGAGCGGCGCGTTCCTGCAGGATCCCGATGGTGGCTACGTCGACCAGAGCGGTGGCGGCCCGCGCGACCGCCTGGTCCAAGACGTTCGGCGCCGAGCCGAACAGGTTGAGCGTGCCGATGATCTCCTCCCGCAGCCGCATCGGGATAGCGTGGACCGCGGCAAAGCCCATCTTCTTTGCCGCCGAGGCGAACCTGGGCCATTGTGCCGCGGCATTTCCGGTAGCGAGATCACCAACGATGACGGGCGAACCGGTGCGGTAGCAGTCTAGGCACGGGCCCTCGTCGTTCTGGATCTGGAACAGTTCCGCCAGCCTGGCCTGCTCAGTGGAGGCAGCCACGAGTTGCAGCGCCCCCCGCGCGTCGGCGAGCAGCAGCCCCGCGGCATCGACCTCGAGTAGTTCAACGCACCGGTCGGTGAGCAGGTGCAAGAACTCCATCAGGTCAAAGCCGCTGACAAGCGTGTCGGCCAGCTCGACGAACGTCTGGGCGAGACGCTCCTCCATGGTGGCTGCCATGACGCTAGCCTAGACCCTTGACGTTCCGCAGATACGTTCGCGATTCGCGGCACCGCGCCGGGCGGCGCCTCACGCATCGGTCCCGGCACCTGAATCGAAGCGCAGCCGCCGACTCACCACCTCTCCCGCGACCTGGCCAATACCGGTGCCGCGGGCGAAGGCGTGCGCCCGAAGCCGGACCAGCGCCTCCTCCAGGCTCACCTCCAGCTGCACCGAGATCATCCCTGTGGCCTGATGCACCACGGCCCGGCGGTCCGAGAACTCGTTCAGCGGCCGGTAATCCGGCGACCCGCTGACGCCGGAGGCGGCATCCAGCAGCATGTGCAGGGCGACGTCAGCGAACACCAGCACATCGGCCAGCTCCCCGGCCGTCAGCGGTCCCGCTATCGCCCGGTAGAGCGACAGCACCCCTACCTGGATTGCTCCGGCCTGCAAAGGAACCGCGAACATCGCCCGCGCACCCGCGGCCACGGCCTCGGGCACGAACCCCGGCCATCGCGCCGCAGCCGACTCCAGATCCCCGACCAGAACCGGCGCGCCCAGCCCGGAACCATCCGCAGCCGGACCCTCACCCGTAGTGAACTGCAACTCCTCAAGCACAGCGCTCAGCTCATTCGAGGCGAACAGCGGCTCCCGCCTCCGCCTGCCGCTCACCGCCGACACGCTCGCACCGTCAATCCCCAGCCTCAGTACAGCCGCGTTGCACACAGCCGCGACCGACACCGGCTCATCCCCGATATGGGCAGCCGCGATCCACGCCCAGACCTTGACTGCTCGATCGCCTGCCACCTGACCATCCTGGACCATTGGGATGAACCCCGGGCACGACCAGGAGCCCCGCGTTTCAGTTCGGTCGGAGCTAGCCGTGCCCCGCGGACCGCCCGGTCGGTGCCGCAGGCCGCTGCCTCACTCGCGGCCCGACTCGCTTTGATCGGCTTGGGTCATCGCCAAGCAGAACGGCCAGAACTTCGCCGATAGCTGGGGCCTGGCTGACGGGTTCGGGCAGCGGGCGGTGGGCCTGGATCTGGTAGCGATTGCGGCGGCCGTCCTTGTGCTTGATGACATAGCCGGCTGCGGTCAGGTCCGTGACGATGCCGTACGCGCTGCGCTCGGTGATGCCCAGGACGGCAGCGATGTCCCGCAGCCGCGCGTCCGGATCCTGCGCGATGCGCAGCAGGACGCGAGCGTGATTGGTCAGGAAGCTCCAGCGTTCCACGAACTCGACTCTATCATCAATATTCTAGAAAAAAGTTGCGTGCTTTGAGTTACTCATCGCGGGCGACACGCGGCCGGCGGTGACCTGGAAGTGTCGCGGCAACCGACCCCGCACGACAGATAGCTCCGGCCGGGGGTGAAAGTCCGGACGGGAGCTTTCTCCTTAAAAGGCCTTTGGTTTTGCCGGCTCTAAGACCGGTAATCGGCTAGCCTCCGGGACGCGAGATCGACTTGTATTCGAGGTAGCTCATCAGCCCCTCAGAGCCGAGCTCGCGGCCGATACCACTGGCCTTGTAGCCGCCGAACGGCGCGCAGGTGTCGATCATGTACATGTTCACGCCGTAGGTGCCGGCGCGGACGCGGCGGGCGATCTGCATGCCGTGCTCGGTCCAGACGGTGCCGGCCAGGCCGTAGTCGCTGTCGTTGGCGATCGCGACCGCGTCCGACTCGTCCTGGTAGGGAATGACCGCGAGCACCGGGCCGAAGATCTCCTCGCGGGCGATGCGCATGCCCGGGTCCACGTCGGCGAAGACCGTGGGAGCGACGTACCAGATGATCGTGAACTGGGGCACGTTCCAGGGCACGATCGCGGCCACGACGCCGACCGGCTCCCGGTGGACGGTCACCGGGCCGAACAGGCCGGGACGCTCGTCTTCCCAGGTGAAAGACTTGCCGAGGTCGGCGAAGTAACTCAGCATCATCTGCGGCTGCGGGGCCTGCGCGAGCTGGGAGAACGTAATCGGCGAACCCATCTCCCCGGTGATGATCTCGGCGAAGTCGCCCAGCTTCGTCGCGTAGAGATCGGCGAGCTTGCCGACCGCGGCCCGCGCGGTCCACCGGGTCCATCTGCGGCCAGGGGGGATGCGGCCCGGCCAGCGCGGTGAATCCGGCCCGGACATCGGCCACCCGGCGAGCCAGGCAGCCGTCGACGGCCATCAGCTGGAAGGACATCGGGCAGTCCTCGGGCGGTATCACGGTCGCGGCCGGCACCGAACCCGTCGACGGCTTGATCGAAGCGATGCCGCAGCACGTCAACGTCCTGATCACTTCGCCCTCGAAGAGGTCTTGATAGTCGTCAAAGACATAGCTCATTCGCTTCGCCAGACAGGGCGAAATATCGTGCCGTGCAGCCCCGCGTCCTTGACGGCGACAACTATCGAGTCAGTGACGAACAGTCGCGGGAGTTGTGGCAGGCGGAAGCAATTCAGGCCAGTGACCATCTCCTCGCAGAACGAGAACTTAGTAACACCCATGACCCGGCCGTCCGTGAACCGGCGGACGTGGGAGTTTTCGACGTCAAGTGCATCCACGACCCGCCACGGATGCGCGAGCGACAACTCGTCCGCCCCATCGCACTCGCACGCCAGAATCTCGGCGTCTGCCGCCAACCACGGCTCCAGCACCTTGCGCGCATGCCTCTTCAGGACCAAAACGCTAGACCCATGCCACGGCATGTCGGCATCCCTCAGCGGTGCCCCACCGTCCTCTGGTTCCTCAAAATGAAGTAGGTACATCCAAAGTGGATGCCAAGGAGCTCCACGCTGCCTATAGCGCAGATCCAGGATCGGACGGCTGTTATCGACCGGCATCGTCCACTCGTAGCCGGATTCGAAGTACGGTCGGTAGACAGTAACCATCACTCTCCCTGACGTCTCCGGCGCCGCCAACCCATGACATGTTGCCTGCGAGCACCTCCCGCCTCGAGCACCTGGGAATGATCGCGTTAGGCACTGAAGCCAATTTCTTTATCAACTACAGACCGAAATATTTCATGCAATTCGTGGTCCTCATTCAGGAGTACCCCGTCGCCAGTGCGAAGATGAAGTTCAGTGTGATTGTCATCAAGCATCCGCACGCCGTCCAAGACGGCGAGCACGCCAAAGACAGCATGATCGGCCGTGAGGCGCACTACGCCCTTCACTCGTTCCTTATCCTCATCGCCCAGCGAATTGAACCACGAGCTTAGTTGTACCAGCTCTTCTCGCGGACGTCGGCCGGGGGATTGGCCATGATGCGAGGCACGTCTTCGACGACTCGCCGATACACCACGAGCTGAAGGCCCTTGACAAACTCTTCTGCATTCACTCGCCTCCAATGCCTCCCTCTATTTCTGGTCCGCTCTCGCCAAAGACACCGGGATACATTGAATACTCTTGAGCGGTATCCGTACGGTGAGGGAGGCCACCTCTTCATTCTGCCAACCGAATGTTAAATTCAGTGAGACATCGCAGCCCGAAGACGTTCAAGTGAGAGCTGATCCTCAAGATTCAGAATTCCTTTCAACGCTTCAGCTTCGCCAGTCATTCCCAACTTCTCCAAAAGAATGACCGACGAAGCCACGAAACCTCTCTCCAGCTCCCGAAGAGAGGTGTTGCGCCAAGTCTGGTCTACCACTTTAGCGACGAATCGCGAAAACGCCTGCGGGTGGACCCTATACTGATCGCTAGCGAGTTCCTCTAGCCCCGTCTCTTGATCTAGCCCCGTCTGCGCAGCGAATGACTCAGCCAGACATCGTGCAACCGCAACGAAAAGGTTGCCCGCTATGAGGTTGGGTAGCCATACCTCAATCCCGTCTGGGTCCTCAAAGACGTAACCCATCATTCCCCTTCGAACGTCAGAACAATATCGATGGCGTTATCATCAGCCCACTGCTGAGCAGCATTGCTTACTGCCTCCCGAAGTTCGGGCTCCACTCCTGGATTAGTGAATCTTACTCCTACAGGAGCATCTTCCCACCCAGCCACATATTGCCTAGCCTCCACATACTTATCCATTTGTCGCATTAGTTTCGCCGTCCAATCACTCGGATCTTGCGCCCAGGTCGCCGACTTCTCCTCTGTCAGCGCCCCCCGGAATATGTTGTCAATATCGGTGATCCTCCTCGCCCCACCGGACGCCGGGTCGTAGACATCGTGTTCGGGTCCCAGGTTAGGACGCGGCATTCCGAGAAAGACCGCCATAGACTTAATCGAAGAGTCAGACAGGGCGGTGTAGTCACTCGCCTGATCGGCCTCCCTGACCATCTCTCTATTTAGCCGGTCATATTCCTTTGTTCCGACAAAGCAGATAGGCGAACAGGCAAGAAGCTGAAATATGCCGTTATTTGCACTGCTCCAATCTTGGAAATAAGTCGTAAGATTGGCTTCCAAAAGCCTTATTGCCGCCCTAGCCCTTTCGGCGTCATTAGCTGCCTGGGTCGCAAACCTCGTGGCAAGTTGGCATTGCTCATCACATCCCTGGCCGCCGCTGTTAGTGCCGGGATCGGAGTAGGTGACGCCTCCGCCACCGCCGCCGTAGGTGCCGGTGTTCGGGTTTTTCTGTTCGGTGCCGCCGTCGGTTAGACATGGGCACTGACCGGACGGGTCTTCAGCGTTCACCGGGTTGTCGCCGGCGTAGGCGTAGCCGCCCATGGCGAGCGGGTCGCCGGGCTGGAAGAGGGGGTCCAGGGACAGGAAGGCACCGGTCGCGGGGTTGTACTGGCGGGCGCCGAGCAGGTCATAGCCCGTGTCAGGATCCTGAGGCTTGTTAAGGAAGTCGTGGTTGTCGGGCCAGGGCTGCGGAGTCCCGATCTGGTGGCCGTACGGGTCGTAGTAGCGGTAGGCGACCGCGCCGCCGGTGGTCCAGGACTCTACGGGGGTGCCCTGGGTGTTGGCGACGTCGTAGGTGACGACGTTGCTGGTGTTCGTCACTATGCCGTTGGGATTGACTGTGGTGCTGACGGTGCGGACGGCGGAGGTGCCATCAGGCGCGGTGTAGAACCGCTGCGCGAGCGTGGTCCTGTTCGCGGGCACGTACGTGATCTGCTCGGCGCCGCCGAACAGATAGATGGTGTCCGAGTCGAAATCGTTCTGGGCGACGAGGTTGCCGTCGGCGTCGTAGGCGTACGAATCCGTCTGAGTGCCGATGCCGTTGGGCGTGGTGATCGTGGCCACGTGCTGGTCGGGGGTATAGGTGATCTGCTCGCTCGCCCAGTCCTGTCGAGCTGCGCCGCTGCACACGGCGATGTCTAGCTGCGTGCCAACCGTCTTGACGCCGTTCGGGTCATCCAGGCACATCCCTGAATTGGGATTGACCAGCGACCCGTTCGGGCCGGCGACCCATTTCTGCCCGGCGGCGTCGGCTGCAGCGCAGCCGTCAAGTTCGACTAGCGTGCCGGCAGTAGTGCCGTTCCCCTGCACCGTCAGGCAGTGAGCGCCTCCCCCGGTCTTGATGTTGCCGCCGCTGCCGAAGCCGACCGTCCAGGACTGGCTGGTGCCGCCGTTGCAGCTGCCAAGATCGACCCTTGGTGCCGTTGGCCGTGCCTCCGCCGAAGTCATCGACGCAGAACCTCGCCGAATTCATGATGGCCGAGATCAGCGGGCCAGGCCCGCTGCCCCGCTCGGCGACCGTCGCCCCGTTCGCGTTGTAGCTGGCGGTCAGCACCGAAGTCCCGGACGGATTGGTGGTGGTGACCGCCTGCGCCGCGTCGGGTTGCGGCTGCGGGGTGGACGTGGCATTCGATGACGGCGAGTTGCTGAGGTCTCCGCCCGGATACGTGGTCTGCGCCACGGTCGCGTTGGCCAGGGTGTCCTGCGCCGCGGGCCGCGGCCAGGTAG
Source organism: Streptosporangiaceae bacterium (assembly GCA_035606435.1). Classification (GTDB taxonomy): domain Bacteria; phylum Actinomycetota; class Actinomycetes; order Streptosporangiales; family Streptosporangiaceae; genus Chersky-822. The sequence goes on from DATNFM010000159.1 coordinate 9,942, forward strand.
GTGTCGGTGCCTGCGATCTGGGTCTCCTGCCCCATCGCGTCGAAGGAATAGCTGACCGTCTCCTGCGGCAGGCCGCTGTCGGCACCGTAGGCCGTGGTAGCTGGTTCGCCGGTCAATGTCGTGTAGGTCGAAGTGTCCTCGAAGGTGAGGTTGCCGGTTTGACCGGGCACTAGCGCCGAGGCCGGGAGCGTCTGCGTTTCGTCGGTCGGCTGGTAGGCGAGGTTGTATCTCACGACCGACTCGGTGTAAGCCGGCCCGCTCGGCCCGCTCGGCGTGGACGTCGATGAAGAGAGCTCGCCGCGCGTCTTGACGGTAGCGCTGTTCTTGAACAGGCTGTTGTCGTAGGTCCAGGCCGCGATCTGGGTGCCGCTGGCCGGACCGTTGTACTCGGCCACCGCGTGGTTGGTTCCTCCCGGCCCTGATCGAACGCGGTAGTGGTGGTCCAGTTGAAAGGCGCCGGGTTAGTAGCAGCTCTTGCCTGAGCTGCAGCATGCCGTCGTAGATCTTCACATCCGTGCTGTAGGCACCGGTCTCTTGCAAAGTCTGCGTGGTAACCGACGGAGGCGATGCGCCGTCGACGTTGTAGGCGAACTGATAGGTGGGCTGGCCGCTGGCCTGATCGATCGGCGTCGTCACGGTGTCAAGACGGGGAACCGAATGGCGCTGAGTCGGTCTGGTTCACCTGGGCCTGGCCGTTGAAGTACCTGGTGGTCTTGGAAGTGCGGTATCCGCCTGCCGCCAGCGCCTGCTGGGTCCTGGTTTGCGCCTGGTTCAGCATCTCGGCAAGCAGCGGCGGCAGGCTGCCTGGTTCGGTCTGGCTCGCGGTCTGGGTGTACTGCCATTCCGAGCCGGCGGCCGCATTGATCACCTTGGACGTGATCGTCGAGGACCCGGCCTGGGTGTAGGTATCGGTTTCCAGTACCGTCCCGGCCAGCCAGTTCCGGTCTACGTAAGAATCCGTAATCGTGTCCTGGACCGACACCGACTTCGTGCCGCCGGAGCCGTTGTTGTCACCGTCCATGCCCTGGAAATAGATGTAGCCAGTCTTCGTGACCGGATCGGGCGATGTCCCGGTGGTGACGATGACCTGGCCGAAGCCCCGGTACTGGTCCCAGGAGCGGTTCGAGGACCTGATCACCGGCGAGTCGTTGTAATGCCAGGCCGCGCCGCCTTGGTAGGAGTAGTTAGTCACCTGATCTGGCGAGGGCTCATACGTCTGGGCCTGGGTCTGGTCGGAAGTGACGACCTGAGACACCAGCGTCTTGGTGAACCAGTCCTGGATCTGCCCCGACCCCCCTGGCGGGTTCCAGTACACCGGGAAACACGCCATCTTGTTCGCCTGCGGTGACGCCGGCATGTTGCCGCCGCTCAAGCGCGAGCACTGCGGCGGAGCATAGGTGATCGTGATCACGGCCCCGGTCTCGGTGATGATCCCTTCGATCCTCGGCCGGTACACCTTGTCCGGATTCGGATCCGGACCCGGCACCGTGCCGTCGACCCGGTTGCTGACCTCGGCCGGCTCAAACGTCGTCGGCGTCTGCATCGGCAAGGAGCCGCCATCGTCACCGGTGCGCTGGATCGAGTTAAGGAAGATCACAGCCCCCGAGGTCCCCGCTGCCGGGAACGACTGGCTGAACTGGTAGGTGTCGACCTTCTTATACGACGGCGAAGCGCCCGAGCCCTCCAGCACCTTCGTGTCGATCTGCGTGAGCATGTTGGTCGAGAAGAACGTCGGTGAGATATTCGTGCACGTTCCGCTGGACCCGCAGATCTGGTCGACGGGCGTGTCCGGCCAGACAGTGGCCTTCGAGAAGGACGAGCAATCTGTCGCCGTGCCCGTGCAGCGCGGTGAGGAAGTGAACTGGATTTGATCGGCCGGCATGGTGCCGTTCACCCGGGCGTCGGCCACCAGCCAGCCGTAGGAGATGGTCTGCAGGGTCCCGCCCCGCACGTACTGGGTCAGCGTGCCGTTGCCAGGGTTCTGGCCGCCGCCCATCGAGTAGTAGTTCGTCTCCTGCTGGTAGCTGTAGGTGGTCAGGTTGCCCAGCGGATCGACGACGTAGTCCAGGTTCCACCGCCAGCCGAGTGTCTGCTCAGGCGTCGATGCGGAGTGACAAGGGTCGCCTGACTGGCAGTAGACCGGCACGCCCCAGGCCGCGTTCGACGCCGGGTCACTTCCGTCACCGCCCGGCAAATGGTTGAGGCCGAAGTAGTACTTCGTTCCGTCCGGGGTGGTGATCAGCCAGTACTCGCCATTCCACAAGCCGTTCGAGGCGTTGTTCAGCAACTGCACCGACGTGCCGTCGTCGGACTGCAGCTTCCAGGTACCGCCGCTGTCATTGCGGACCATCACGTAGCTACGGCCGCCCAGAGACATCGTCGCATTCCAGCCGCCCCAGCACTCATCGCCAGAATTTGCGATGCCGTCCTGGCCGCACGGCTGGTATGACCTCTCAATGAAGCCGGGTGAGTAGTCCCAGCCGTCCCCGATCCACCCAGCTTGGGTATTGTCCGCGGAGGTCTCGGAATCAATGGACTGCGAGTCATAACTCAGCGCCACCTGCGGTGCCATCCCGCCCAGCGGCGGCAGAGCGGAGCGGCGCCGTTACCGCCGGAACCACGAGCGCTAGCAGCGCCGAAATGATCATGCCATTCTGCGGTTGCCATCCGGCGATTCGGGTCATGCCAACTCCCGTCAGCAGCACCGCCTTTCGCGGCCCAGGTCCCAACGCCAGATAGGCGGCCATCGGAACATACTCAACGGCCAATTCCCTGCAAGTGTTAGTAAAGTCACCTGTTATGACCTATTGACTAATCTGTTTATCAATCTGCTACCGTTCCTGTGCGGCAGTGTGATTTTTTAGGAGAAAGCTTCCCCCGGGTTTGGTCGTACAGCGCTTAGGAGTCATTCGTTGGCCGTTCATCCAAAACCCCGATCGGCTGCCCGCCTCCGCAACCGACTCGCAGTCACGGCTGGCCTAGCCGGCCTGGCGTTCTCCGCCTTCGCTGGATTGCCAGCCAGCGCCGTTTCATCGCATTCCGCCGGCCCGGCCGACCTGACCGCTAAGCCGCAGAAGGCGGTCCGGCACCGCTCCCGTCCGATACCGGGCCGGACCGTCTTGCGCCGCAACGCTGATGTAATTGCTCTGTTCAAGGCCCGCTCATCAGGCCGGCCGGTCCCGGTGACCGCGAACACGACCGAGACCTCAAGCACCGTCGCCAACCCCAACGGAACCCTCGCGACGACCATCCACGCTCTGCCGGTGAGGGTCTACTCCGGCGGCCGGTGGCATCAGATCACCACCAAGCTGCACAGCGATCTGGACGGCGGCTATAGCCCGGTCACCCCGTCTAAGCTCACCCTGTCCGGCGGCGGCAACGGGCCGCTCGCCGTCCTCGCCTTCCCGACGGGCGGCACGCTGACCGTCGGCTACCCAGGCGCGCTTCCGGTCCCCGCCGTCGCCGGCGCGACCGCCACCTACGCGGTGCGCCCGGGGACACGGCTTCAGGTCACCGCCGGCCAGACCGGCGGGATCAGCATCAGCCTGCTGCTCACTCGCGTCCACGGTCGCCTGCCGGCCGGCGTGACGCTGAGCCTGCACGCACGTGACCTGAAAATGCAGGCAAGCCGCACCGGCCTGGCCGCACTAGATGGCACCGGTGCGGCCCTGTTCACCGGATCAGCGCCTCAAGCACTGGTGACGGCGCGTTCTGGCGCTAGCGCCCGCTTGGCCAAATCCACGTCGCTGACCAGGGGCAGCATCCCGCTTCAGCTCACCGGCGCGTCGAGCCAGCTTTCCAGCGCCAGGATCTCCACGGCGATCGCCGCCGATGAGACGACCTGCGTCGGCGACCAGGGCTCCGGCATCGCGTGCTCCAAACTGGCCCCGCAGTCAAACAACGTCGGATTCACCGACATCGGCTCTTCCTGCCAGCAGCCGGCCTGGAACTCCGCGAGCCCAGCCACTCTCCCGATCGGGAATCAGGTCTTCGCCGGTGGCTGTAACGGGCCGGACCGGGCCGAATTCGCTTTCGACACGACCAGTCTTGACCCTGCCATGAAGATCCAGACCGCCTCCCTAAGCCTGGTCGAAGACTCCGGCGCGGACTGGAACTGCAGCAACACCTGGCCTGCTAACCTCTACTGGGTCAGCGGCGTGAACCACACCACCACCTGGTCGGACAATCCGACTGATCTCAACAGCGGCTCGCCGATTCATGCCGCCGAGCTGAAACCCGGCGGGTGCGGCCCGAACGGCAGCGTGGATTTCGGCTACAGCATCTGGAACCAGGTCGTAGCGTCCAAGGGTGCCAGCACCCTGGATCTTGAGATCCGAGGCGCCGAGCCAGCGGGTAACGGCGACCCGCACGTCTTCGCCGTGAACAATCCGAGTTCCCCCGACCCCTGTGCCAGCGGAGACTCAGGCAACGGGCTGAGCTCGCGAGGGTGGAACTGCGGCCTGATGTACCTGGACAACAATCCGAGCATCCTGACGGTCTATGATCTCGTCCCCGGTATGCCGGATCCGAACAAACTGGACACCGCTCCCCCGACACATACCATTGGCAATCCAGATACCGGGTGCGTCGGCCAGAACGGGACCATGCCATGGCTCGGCAAGACCGACGGTGCCACCAACGTCGTTCTGAGCGCCCAGATCAGTGCCCCGCTAGGGGACGAGTCCGTGCGTGCTCTGTACACCGTCAACGACCTGACCGCCGGTATTTCGCTGAACGCCGGAACTGATTTCTCCGGGCAGAACGCCGGTGACTATTCGAATTTCTACCGCGTCAGTCCGGCGACCACCCATACCGCGATTGACTTCCCCGCTGGGGCGCCCGCCGACGGCCACGTCTATCAATGGTCGGTTCAGGCCGATGTCACCGGCGTGCCCACTTACAACGACTCGCAGAACGGCCCGCATACCGAGTACGACTCCGCTGCGGCCGGCCCCTGCTATTTCGCTGTCGATGAGACCACGCCGAACGCGCCGACCTCGATGACCAACGCCGCGTTCCCGCCGAACGGCGGCGGCAACACCTCAGGCAGCTCGGGCACGTTTACCTTCAGCGGTGCCGCCGACCCCAACCCCTGCCAGGTTTGCCTCGCGAGCGGCATTTACGGTTATGCCTACGCGCTGGACCCGATCGGCGGCATCAACGCCAGCACCCCGATCACGACCTCGGGCACGACGCCGCCGATCAGGGTGAACGGCTGGGGAACCAATTCGATGTGGGTTGCCTCGGTAGACAACGCCGGCAACTATTCCCAGCCGGTCATCTTCCATTTCTTCGTCCCGGCCAACCTGCAGGCTAAGCGCATGCCCGGCGACGTCGACGGCAACAGCGCCCCAGACCTCCTGGCCGTAACGAACTCAGGAAACCTGAACGAATATCCCGGGCCAGTCAATGCCACCCTGCCCAACGCCCAGCCTGTCAGCGGAGCCGGGCAAAGCCCAGACGGGCAAACTGAAGCGAACGGACAGGATGACTGGCCGGACTTCCAGATCACCCACCGCGGGAGCTACTCCCAGAGCCCCGGCTACGACGATCTGGTCGCTCATGTGAACAACTCGAGCGATACCAGGAGCAAGAAACTGTACTTCTACACCAACGGCGACGTACCCGACGACGTGAATATCCCGTTCGACAACGCCCTGAACAACGTCGCCACGCTCGGCACCCACCCGGACTGCGTGGCGACGGCCGAGAACAACAACTGCGCCAGCTACCCAGGCACGACTAGCAGCCCAAACAGCACGGATTGGTCGGACGTAACGCAGATTCTCGAACCGGGTGACGCCTGGGCCGGCTCCTCAGCCGACAACTTCTGCGGCAGCCAGCCACCTCCGGGCATTCCGCCCCCACCGGGCACCCCGAGTCTGCTCACAGTGGAGAACAACAACCTCTGGCTCTACCAGGGCGGCTGCGGTGACAACCTGACGGTGACAGGCGACCCGCCGGTCGAACTCGGCGCGGGTGGCTGGAACAACATGACGCTGATCGCACCCGGCATGGTCGATGGCAACCTGACCCTCTGGGCGCGCGACAAGACCTCAGGCAACCTGTACAGCTACGCCTTCACCCTCGACCCCTTCGGTATTCCGACCCTGTCCCAGCCCGTCGGCAATCATGCCGGCTCGCCAATTCCGGCTGAAGGCAGCGGCTCCACCGCCACGCTCATCCCGCTCAACCCCAGCCTGACCGCGTCGGCTTTCCCGGTCATCGCCTCCAACGGCGACGACGCCACGGGATCAACGCCCAACCTCTACTTCATCGGCACGGGCGGCAACGTCTGGGAAATCCCGGGCGTCGCCGGGGCCGGCGGTTCGTCGCCGCTCAGCACCACCAAGACCCAGATCGGCTCACTTTCAGCCGGCACCGTCATCACCGACCTGAGCTGACCCCGCGGCACGGAAGGGTCTCCCGCCTCCTTTGGCGCCTCTCCGGCCGCAACCTGTGGTGGCCGGGTCTGGCGCTTGGCCCAAACCCGGTGAATGCTTCTCCTATGGTTAGCTCACCTCAGATCGGGATTAAGATAACCAGGCTCGCCGGAGCGGGCGGCCTGGCGCTCACGCTCTTGGCTCTCGCCTCGCCGTCGGCAGGCGCATCGCCGCTGACCGGCCCGCCGCTCGCGGTCGGCCGCTACACGACGATCAAGGTGCCCGGCGGCACGAAGGTGACCGCCGAGGGAATCTCGGACTCAGGCACGATCGTCGGCTGCGATAACCGCAATGGCGTCGGTCGCGGGTTCGTCGGGAAGGGAAAGAAATTCACTGTCCTCGCCGATCCGAAGGCCGGGACGAAGGGAGCAACCTGCCCGTCCGCGATTAACAACCTAGGCGTCATCGTGGGCCAGTACGGTTCGGCCCGATTCCATGGTTTCGTATTCGACGGCACCCACTACACCACGATCGACGAACCTCAGGCCGGTCACGGGATCGGCGAGGGCACAACTGCCGTCAATATCAACGACGCGGGCGTCATCGTGGGCTGGTACTTCACGCCGAAACGAGCCGAACGCGGCTTCGTGCTGCGAAACGGCAAGTTCACCTCGGTCAGCTTTCCCGGCCCGGCCGGAGCGAAGAATCCGAGCACGATCCTTAACGGTATCTCCGATAGCGGCACAATGACCGGGATTTTCTTCGACAAGGCCGGTGACCACATCAGCTTCACCGATCGCAACGGCAGATTCCGCCGGATCTCGGTGCCCGGAGCCAAGATTACCTCGGCGACGTGCATTTCCGAGCGCAGCGGCCTTATCGTCGGCGAGTACCAGGTCAGCCGCTCGGCGCCATCCCGAGGCTTCACGCTGCACAACGGTGTTTACCGCACCCTGCGGGCCGCATCCGGCAAGAAAAGCACGTCGCCACAATGCGGCAATGACCATGGCGACGTGGTCGGCTTCGTCTTCGGCGTTAGTGACTCCTCATCGGCCTTTCTGTTTAAGCCCGGGAAATGAGTAGCTCCCGCCGGGTACGAAACAAACCCGGCGGGAGCTTTCTCCTTAGAAGGCCTTTGCTTTGCCGATCTTAAGCCGACAACAAGACTATCCGGCCGGACGGGCGATCGACTTGTACTCGAGGTAGCTCATCAGCCCCTCCGGGCCGAGTTCGCGGCCGATACCACTGGCCTTGTAGCCGCCGAACGGCGCGCAGGTGTCGATCATGTACATGTTGACGCCGTAGGTGCCGGTGCGGACGCGGCGGGCGATTTGCATGCCGTGCTCGGTGTCGGCGGTCCAGACGGTGCCGGCCAGGCCGTAGTCGCTGTCGTTGGCGATCGCGACCGCGTCCGACTCGTCCTCGTAGGGAATGACCGCGAGCACCGGGCCGAAGATCTCCTCGCGGGCGATGCGCATGCCCGGGTCCACGTCGGCGAAGACCGTGGGAGCGACGTACCAGCCGCGGTCCTTGCCCGAGGACTGCGAGCCGCCGGCCACGACCTTCGCCCCCTCTTCCTGGCCGACGGCGATGTAGCCCTCCACCCGGTCCTGCTGCCGCTTGGCGACCAGCGGGCCGATCTGGGTGGTCGGGTCGCCGGGGTCGCCGACCTTCAGGCCGGAGACCATGCCGGCCAGGGCGTCGACGGTCTCGTCGTAACGGCTGCGCGGGGCGAGGATCCTGGTCTGGGCGATGCAGGCCTGGCCGTTGTTCATCAGCGACGCCATCTCCAGCCAGCCGACCGTCGCGGCCAGGTCAGCGTCCTCCAGGATGATCGCGGCCGACTTGCCGCCCAGTTCGAGGCTGCAGCGCTTGAGTTGCTCGCCGCAGATCGACGCGATGCGCCGGCCGGCCGCGGTCGAGCCGGTGAACGCGACCTTGTCGACACCCGAGTGGGACACCAGGTGCTCGCCGACCTCGCGTCCGGCCGGAACGATGTTGACGACACCCGGCGGCAGCCCGGCCTCCTCGATCAGCTCAGCCAGCAGGTAGGAGTCCAGCGGGGTCTCGGGGGCAGGCTTGACGACTACGGTGCAGCCGGCGACCAGGGCGGCCGGGAGCTTGGTCATGATCGTGAACTGGGGCACGTTCCAGGGCACGATCGCGGCCACGACGCCGACCGGCTCGCGGCGCACGGTCACCGGGCCGAACAGGCCGGGACGCTCGTCTTCCCAGGTGAAGGACTTGCCGAGGTCGGCGAAGTAGCTCAGCATCATCTGCGGTTGCGGGGCCTGCGCGAGCTGGGAGAACGTAATCGGCGAGCCCATCTCCTCGGTGATGATCTCGGCGAAGTCGCCTAGCCTCGTCGCGTAGAGGTCCGCGAGCTTGCCGACGGCGGCCGCGCGGTCCACCGGGTCCATCTGCGGCCAGGGGCCGTTGTCGAAGGCGTCTCTGGCGGCGGCGACGGCGCGGTCCATGTCCTGCGTCGTGCCCTCGGGCACCCGGCCGATGACCTCTTCGGTGTGCGGCGAGATGACGTCAATCGTGGCGGAGCCGGCCGGCGCGACCCACTGGCCGCCAATGAAGAACCGGTCATGTTCGCGCATCTAGTTCTCCCGTGTCTAAAAGACGCTGTCTGCGTTCGAGGCCGACTCTACGCCTCGCGCCGTAGCTAGAACAGGTTCTAGATTTCGCCCGGGATCGGAAGGGCGCGGCTGTGCCCGAGGTAACTTGACCGCAGTGGACTACGCGCGCATGGTCGAGGAGATCTCGGACTGCCTGTCGCTCCGGTTCGGGCCGCAGGTGGCGACGTGGTGCTCGGGTGTTCCCGCTCTGGCTGACGAAATGGCCGACCGGTGGGATCTGCGGCTCGGCGACGGCTATTCCTACGGCGCCAGCTCGGTGGTCCTGCGCTGCCGCCGATTGACCGGCGGCGACGGCGGCGCTGGCGGCGCTGGCGAGGACCGCGCGGTGCTCAAGCTCAGCCCCGATCAGCCATTCCTGGCTGACCAGGCGGCCATGCTGGCCCTGTTCGAGCCCAGCGGCAAGGTGCCCGCCGTGCTGGCTGTCGACGCGGACGCCGGGGCGGTCCTGCTTGAATCGATCGAGCCGGGCACGGGCGCCGATGAACTGCCGCAGCCGCCTTCGGCGCAAGCCTGGGGAGACCTGATCCGTGCCTTGCACGACTCGGTTCGGCCGCCGCCCGGTTTCCCCCGTGACCTGCGCGGCCGGTGCGATGAGTTCTTCGCCCGGATCGGCCGTCGACTGGCCCAGCCATCCATTGCGGCTCAGGTCCGTCCGGCTGACCTGAGCGCAGGAGCCGATCGGTACGAGCGCCTGATCGCCACCACGCCATCGCCGGTCCTCTTGCACGGTGATTTGCATCTGGGCAACGTGCTCGACGGAGGCGCCGTACGCGGATTGGTCGCGATCGATCCTCGGGCTTGCGTCGGCGATCCCTGCTTCGACGCGATGGACTACGCGCTCGACGGCGCCGGTCGCGACGGCGTCGCCAGCCGGTGCGCGGCTCTGGCGTCCGCCGCCCACCTGGATCCCGGCCGGCTGCACGAATGGTGCCGTGCGGTCGCGCCGATCATCGCGATCGGCCGGGCCGGGCAAACCGGCCAGGAAGCGGCTGTCGCCGAACTGCTGACCCTCGCCCGAGCCTCCTAGCCCGCGACGGGATCAATCGGGGTCAGCGAGCCTAGCCGCCGCTCGATGATCTCGGCGACGGCGAGGCAGCGCAGCTCGGTGTACTTCGCGCCCATCACCTGAATGCCGGCCGGCAGTCCGGCGGCCATTCCGGCCGGAACCACGGCTGCCGGCGTGCCTAGCAGGTTCGCTGGCAGCACCGGACGCATCAGCTCCAGCGTTCCGGCCGCGCCTTCGGCGCTGGCGATGTCGTAGTCGAGCGGGAACGCCGGCTGGGCCCAGACCGGACAGAGCAGCACCGGGTACTCCTGGTACCACAAGGCCCAGCGCCGCGCCAGGCCCTGCCGGGCGGTGAGGGCGTTCGCCCAGGCGTGCAGGTCAGAGGCGGGCATGGCCTCAAGGGCGTAGCTGAGGAACTGGCGACCGCCGGCACCCATGATCGGCTCCATGATCGGCATGGCGATCCGCAGGTCGACGGACAGGATCGAGGCCCAGAGCTCGAGAGCCTGCTCATAGTCGGGCGGCACGGCCTCGGTGACCTCGAAGCCCTCATTGGCGAGCGCGTCGGCGGCCCGGCGCACCGCGTCGGCTATCTCCGGGTGAGTGCTGCCGCCGGGCGGATCAGGTAGCACCGCGACCTTCGGGCGCTCGCCGGCGATCAGGTCGGTGAACGTCACCGGCAGGCTCAGCGGGTCCCGAGGATGCGGCCCGGCGAGCGCGGTGAACCCGGCCCGGACATCGGCCACCCGGCGAGCCAGGCAGCCGTCGACGGCCATCAGCTGGAAGGACATGGGATAGTCCTCGGGCGGTATCACGGTCGCGGCCGGCACCGAACCCGTCGAGGGCTTGATCGAGGCGATGCCGCAGCAGTGCGCCGGGTTGCGCAACGACCCGCCGAGGTCGTTGCCGAGCCCGAGCGGACTCATGCCGGTGGCGATCGCGGCCGCCTCCCCGCCGCTCGATCCGCCGGAACTGCGCTCGGGGTGCCACGGGTTGCGGGTCAGGCCGTGCAGTGCCGAGTCGGTGTGCACCCGCAGGCCGAAGTCCGGAAGGTTGGTCCGGCCGATCGGAATGGCGCCTGCCGCCCGCATGCGTTCGACATGGGGAGCGTCGACCGGGGCGACGGCCTCGGCCAGCGCGGGAACGGCCTGGGTCGTCGCGGTTCCGGCTAGGTCGATGTTCTCCTTGACCGTGAACGGGACGCCGTGCAGCGAGCCAAGCGGTGCTCCGGCTGCGGCGTCGGCCAGC
>DATNFM010000160.1:0-25808 GCA_035606435.1 Streptosporangiaceae bacterium
GGCACGCCAGGCCTGGACGAGCCGGGTACCGGGCACGCATTCGATGTTCCGGCCGCAGATCGCGCCGCCGAACAAGGAGAACTCGCCTCCGGCGGCCGGGTCGATGTGCGCCGGCGCGCCGGTCATCGCGGCGAACTCCTCGGCCGCTATTCCAGCCGCACCCGCGGGTCGAGGACCGCGTAGAGGATGTCGACCGCGATGTTGGCCACCACGACGAACGCCGACGCCAGCGTGACGATCGCGATGATCACCGGCAGATCCTGGCTGAGGATCGACTGCACGGCGATCTGGCCGAGCCCAGGAAGGCCGAAGATCTGCTCGGTTACCACCGCGCCGCCCAGAAGGACCCCCAAGTCGATGCCGAACTGGGTGGTCACCGGCGTGATCGCGGCGCGCAGCGCGTGGCGGTAGATCACGCGGTTGCGGGTCAGGCCCTTGGCAGCCGCGGTCCTGACGAAGTCCTCGCCGAGCACGTCGAGCATGGAGGCGCGGGTGAGCCGGGTATAGGCGGCGGCCGCGGTCAGCGCGAGGCTCAGCCAGGGCAGCACCAGATGACGGGCCCATTCCAGCGGGTCAGAGGTCAAGGGCACGTAGCCGCTGCCAGGGAAGATGTCCACGCCCGCGAGGTGGAGCCGGTAGAAGAGCAGATACAGCACCACGATTCCGAGCAGGAACGTGGGCATCGAGTAGAACCCGAGCGAGAGCACCGTCAGCGTCCGGTCGGGCAGGCTCCGCGGGCGGGTCGCGGCGAGCACGCCCGTGGCTACGCCGATCGCCACCCAGATGACCGCGGCACCGAGCGCCAGCGAGACGCTGACCGCGATGCGGCTGCCTAGCAGCGTCGAGACCGGCTCCTGGCTGTAGAAGGAGTAGCCCAGGTTCCCGTGCCCGAGGCGGTCAAGGAAACTCCAGTACTGGTCGAGCACCGGCCGGTTCAGGCCGAGTCGCTGGGAGACGAGGGCGACCGTCTGCGGGGTCGCGAGCTTTCCGGCGATCAGCCGGGCGACGTTGTGCGGCGCGACGAAGAACAGGACGAAGACGGCGACCGTGATCACCCACAGCACCAGCAGTCCCAGCGCCAGGCGGCGCACCAGGAAGGTGATCACTACCGCCTCCGCAGGGCCAGGAGCAGGCCGTCCGCGCGCGGGTCGAGGGCGTCGCGGATCGAGTCTCCGAGCAGGTTGAAGGCGAGAGTGACAGAAAGCAGCCCCAGCCCGGGGAACAGGATGAACCACCACGCGACCTGGTAGTAGCCGGTCGCCTCGGAGAGCATGTTCCCCCAGTCCGGAGTCGGCGGCACGACCCCGAGGCCCAGGTAGGACAAGGTGGCCTCGAACGCGATCGAGGCCGGGATCAGCAGCGTCGTGTAGACGATCACGGGAGCGGCCAGCTGGGGCAGCACGTCGACGCGGATGATCCGCAGGTCGGAGGTGCCGATCGAACGGGCGGCCTCGATGAACTCCTTCTCGCGGATCGACAGCGTCTGGCCGCGCACGATCCGGGCGACGGCGGCCCAGCTGAAGAACGCGATCACCAGGATCGACAGCAGCAGGCTCGGGCCCAGGACGGTCTCGAGAGCGATCGCCGCGAGCAGGAACGGCAGCGAGAGGACGATGTCAATGAGCCGGCCGAGAACCGCGTCCGTGACACCGCCGAAGTAGCCCGCGAGCACGCCGACCGCGACTCCGACCGTCATCGCGGACGCGCTGGAGGTCACCCCGACCAGCAGCGAGATCCGGGCGCCGTAGATGACTCGCACGAGCAGGTCGCGGCCCAGGTCGTCGGTGCCGATCAGGAAGGTCGCGGTGGGCGGCCGCGGCAGGCCCTGCGCGGTGAGCCCGGTCTTCAGGTACTGGGTGTCCGGTCCGTGGCCGATCAGCTGCGCGATCAGCGGCGCGGCGATCGCCGCCGCCGATATCAGGAGGATGAAGCACGAGCACGCCAGAGCCATCCGGTCGCGGCGGATCCGCTCGAAGGCGAGCGCCAGGGGAGAGCGGGCCTGAACGGCCTCGGACGCGCCAAGCTCGCCCGGGGGGCCGACCGGCATGGTCATCGTCATCGCGTCGCCTCCATTCGCTCGAGCGGGAAGTGGCAGGCGACCTGATGATCGGCGTCGCCGTTCGCCTGGTCCACAGACGGCTCCGGAGACGCCTCCAGCGGCGGCTCCAGCTCGGAGCACAGCTGCTGTGCGGCCGGACAGCGGGTGCGGAAGCGGCAGCCCGACGGCGGATCCATCGGCGAGGGGAGCTCACCGGACAACGCTGCCTCCTGGCGCAGCTCGGCGCGGTCGGGATCAGGAACGGAGGCCGCCGCGAGCAGTGCCTTGGTGTAGTGGTGGCGCGGCGAGGAGTAGATGGCCTCGGCCGGGCCCGTCTCGACGATCTTGCCGAGGTACATGACGGCGACCCGGTCGCTCACGTGCTCGATCACGGTGAGGTCGTGCGCGATGAAGACGTAGCCGAGCTGCAGCTCGGCTTGCAGGTCGGCTAGCAGGTTGATGATCTGGGCCTGGATCGAGACATCGAGCGCGGACACCGGCTCGTCGCAGATCAGCAGCTTCGGGCTGATGGCCAGTGCGCGCGCGATGCCGATCCGCTGCCGCTGGCCCCCGGAGAAGTCGGCGGGGAAGCGGTTGTAGTGCTCGGGGTTGAGGCCGACCATTTCCATCAGCTGCTGGACGCGGGCGCGCAGCCCGGTCCGCGGCACGGCCTTGTGGACGATCAGCGGCTCGGCGATGATCGATCCGACCCGGCGGCGGGCGTTGAGCGAGCTGAACGGATCCTGGAAGACCATCTGCACGTCGCGCCGCACCGGGCGCAGGTCGCTGCGGGACAGCGTGGTGATGTCCCGGCCGTCGAACACGATCTGGCCGGAGGTCAGCGGGTAGAGCCTGGCGATGCAGCGGGCGAGGGTGGACTTGCCGCAGCCGGTCTCGCCGACGATGCCCAGAGTTTGCCCGGCCGCGACGGCCAGGCTGATGCCGTCCACGGCGCGGACGGTCCCCGCGCCGCGCGGACGCACGAAGGAACGGCCGACCGGAAAGTGCTTGGTCACGTCCGTGAGCCTGAGAAGTTCCGGCGCAGCGTCAGAAGGCAGCGCCCCGTTCTCGGTCAAGATTCCAGCCCATCGAGTTCGGTCGCGCGCCAGCAAGCCGAGGACTGTCCTGGCGCGCCGACCTGGAGCAGCGGCGGCTCCTCCTGGCGGCAGCGCTCCATCGCCAGCGGGCAGCGCGGATGAAACGGGCAGCCGGCCGGAAGCCGGATCAGGCTCGGCGGCTGCCCGGGAATGGGAGTCAGCCGCTGCTTGATCGGCCCCCGGGCGCCGGGCACCGAGCCCAGCAGACCGCGCGTGTAGGGGTGACGCGGCGAGCGGTAGATCGCGTAGCGCCCGGCGATCTCGACCGGGCGGCCGGCGTACATGACCATGACCATGTCGGCCATCCCGGCGATCACCCCGAGGTCATGAGTGATCATGATCAGCGACGTCTGGAACTCACGCTGGACCTGCTGCAGCAGCTGCAGGATCTGGACCTCCACCGTCGCGTCGAGCGCGGTGGTGGGCTCATCGGCGATGATCAGCGCGGGCCGCAGCGCCAGCGCCATCGCGATCATCGCGCGCTGGCGCATCCCGCCGGAGAACTGATGGGGGTAGTCGTCGGCTCGCTGGCTGGCGCGCGGGATGCCCACCGTACCGAGCAGTTCGATCGCCCGGGCCCGGGCGGCGGACCTGGACACCTTCTCGTGAGCGAGGACGGCCTCCGCGATCTGCCAGCCGATCCGGTAGTGCGGGTGCAGGCTGGTCAGCGGATCCTGGAAGATCATGCTGATCTGGGCGCCCCGCACGCGGCGAAGTTCGTCCTCGCTCAACCTCAGCAGATCGCGGCCGCGGAACATCGCGGTTCCGCTGACCTGCGCCGCCGAGGTGAGCCCGAGCAGGGTGAGCATCGAGACGCTCTTGCCCGAACCCGACTCCCCCACGACGCCGAGCGTGGCGCCCGCTTCCACGCTGAAGGAGGCGCCACGCACCGCTCGCACGGTGCCGTCCGGCGTGCTGAAACTGACCTGCAGGCCGTCGACCGCGAGCGTGACCGGATCGACTTCCGTCACCCGGCCAGCCAGACGTTGGTCGGGTCACAGTTGAGGTCATCGACCCAGAAGTTGCAGCCGTGCACCCGCGAGGAGTGGAACACGGGCCACTTGTAGTCGTTGACCGGCACCATCGCGGCGTCGGACATGGCCAGCTCGTCGGCCTTGGCCCACCACCCGGCGGCCTCCGACTGGGAGGACGCGGCCAGTGCCTTCGCGATATCGGCGTTCACCGCGGGACTGTTGTAGCCGCCGAAGTCGTTAGACCCGGGCCCCGGGCTGGTCAGCAGCGGCTGCACGGTGCTGCGGCCATCGTTGCCGAACCAGTCGGGCACCCATCCCGGCAGCGCGATGTCCCACTTGTCGGCCTTGCCGGTGGTCGGGTCTTCCAGGTACTTGCCGTAGAAGTCGCTCTGCGTGGTCGGCACCAGCGTCACCTTGAAGCCGGCCGCGGCCAGGCTCGACTGCATGGCCTGGGCCTCGCGCGGGGCCGGGTCGGTAGTCGAGTAGAGCAGCTTGATCGTCGGCCCGCCGTGGAAGCCGGCCTGGCCCAGCAGCGACTTCGCCTTCGCCGGGTTGCCGTTTCCGCCGCCGTCGGAGAAGGGGCTGAAGCCAGGCGCGTAGCCCACGTTGCCCGGGATGATCAGCTGGCTGGCCGGCGTGCCGAGAGCGGGCCCGCCCAGGATCTGGATGATCGCGTTCTTATTGATCGCGTAGGCGACCGCCTGCCTGACCAGCTTGTTCTTGAACGGTCCGGCGTACTGGTTGAGCGTGATGTAGTTGAAGCCGGCGAAGGCGTTACCCTGCGGCCCGATGATCAGCCTGGGGTCCTTGGCACTGGTCAGGGCGGGAAGGTCCTGCGGCGGCGGCTGGACATCCCATTCCATGTCGCCGGTCCCGGCCTGGATCTGCTGCTGGACGCTGTCGGCGGTCAGTCCCTCGGTAATGGTGATCTTGTTGACGTAGGCCTTGCGCCACGGGTCGGTGGCACTGCTCCACGCGGGGTTGCGCACGAGCGTGAAGGACTTGCCCGCCGAGTAGTTGGTGATCTGGTACGGCCCGTCGGAGATCGTGTTCGCGCGGAGCTGCGGGCTGTCCGGCAGGTACTTCAGGTACTCGGCCGGCCGCGCCGAGGCAAAGCCCATCGCCATGATGTTGAGGAAGTCCGGTGCGGGCGCTACGAGCTTCAGTACCAGGGTGAGCGCGCCGGATGCGGAGGCGCCAGGAAGCGGTGCGGTGGTCGCGTAGTGGTCGACGGCCGCGATCGTGGGCTTCACCTTCGCGAAGCCGGCGCAGTAGTCGGCCATTCCGACGATCGTGGTGGTGAAGTAGCTGGGCGCGCCGACCGGCGACTGCGGATTGCACAAGAACCTGAGCTCGCGCACGAAGTCGGCGGCGGTCACCTGGCGGGCCGGCGAGGTATTCCAGTCGACGCCCGGCCGAAGGTGGATCGTGTACGTCTTCCCGTCGGCCGAGATGCCGCCGTTGGCCGTCGTGGGTACCACCGTCGCCACGTCCGGCACGAGCTTGATCTGCTCGGGGAAGGTCGGCGCGGCCGGGTAGGTGAACAGCTGCCGGGCGAACGTCCGTTCAAGCAGCGTGCTGACGGTGTAGTAGGCGCTGACCGGATCGAGATTGAAGATGTCGCTCTGCCCGAGCAGCACCAGCGTGCCGCCGCGGTGCGGGGTGCCCTGCGATTGAGCAGGCGCAGTGCCTCCGCCGCTGCCGCTGCTGCTGCAGCCGGTAGCGATCAGCGCGACGGTCGCGATCAGGCCGGCGGCCGCACGGGATCTGAAGCTTCGCATGGCGCACCTCCGCCGTAGGCTGCCGGCATCCGGCCTGGCAGCGACGTCTTGCTTGCAGTGTCGTGGGGTGGTCACAGCCCTGCCAATGCGCAAATGTCGAATCTCCGTGACCGTTGATACGACAACCGTCCAATCGCGGACCTTGACCGGCACGCGGTAGTGCCTGACAATGTCTGCCAAATGACGCAGAACGAGCTCCAGGTCCTCGTCGACGACCTGGCCATGCGCACTGGCGCTCCCACGGTGCTCGAAGATCACGAGCAGCGGATGGTTGTCTACTCGGCTCAGGATGGCGCGATCGACGAGGTCCGCCGGGACTCGATCCTGATGCGAGAGACCAGCCCGCAGGTCATGTTCTGGTTCCGGCGGTTCGGCATCGTGCACGCGAACGCGCCGCTGCGCATCCCGAGCCATCCCGAGCTAGGAATACTCGGCCGGCTGTGCGTACCCGTGCGGTTCCGCGGCCGGCTGCTCGGCTTCCTGTTCCTCATCGACGACGAGCGGCAACTGGACGACTCCGACATCGGGCAGATCGAGCAGACCGCCGGTCACGCCGGGATGCTCCTCTACGAGGACGAACTCGCGCAGCGGATCTCGGCGAGCGTGTTCTCCCACCTGCTCACTCCCGATCCTGACCTGCGCGCGACCGCGGGCCGGCAAATCGTCGAGCAGGGATTCGCGGCCGCCGACGCTCCCCACGCGGCGGTCGTCGTCCGCCTCGCTGACACATCCGCGCCCGGCCAGGGCGAGCTGATCGGCGAGGCCATGCTCGAACTGGTGCGCAAGTGGCGCCCGCCAGGCCTGCTCCAGCTCGCACGGGCCGACTACGGAGTGCTGCTGGTACCGGTGGCCTCGCTCGACGACGATCGTCAGGCGGCCGTCGCGGCCAGCGAAGCGTCGGCTGCCTTGCAGCGCCGCCTGCGGGGCCGGGCACTGTGCAGCAAACACCCCGATGGCGAGGTCAGAGTGGTCGCGGGCATCGGCGATCCGCGGACCAGGCTCTGGGCGGCGCAGCGGTCCCACCGCGAGGCACTCCTCGCGGCCCGGGTGGCCGCCGCGATACCCACGGTAGGCAACGTGGTGCGCTGGCGGGATCTCGGTGCGTTCCGGGTGCTGGTCCAGGTCCCCGCCGGCGAGGACGACGACCAGTCGTCAAGCATTGACCCGCGCCTGCTCAGGCTGCTGAGTGCCGATGAGGACCTGGCTGCCACCGTGGAGACCTACCTGGATCTTGGTTGCGACGCCAAGCGCACGGCCGAACGGCTTCAGTTGCACCGCGCGACGCTGTATTACCGGCTCGCCAAGGCGGCCCAGCTCACCGGCGCGGACCTGCACGACGGCAATGACCGGCTCGCCCTGCACATGGGCTTCAAGCTGTCCAGGCTCACCGGCCGCTACCCGGCCGCGGTCGAATGCCACGCGAGCAGTTCCAACCAGGCTCTGGCTCAAAGATTCAACTAACGCAATTTTTTATGCATAAAAATTGTGAAGCTTTTGATGTTATTGGTGAGAAACTCGACCGACAGTTGTGCGCCCCGCCGTTGCGGAGGGGCGCACAGTGGGGATGCAGGGCAGCGGTCAGGCGGTCTGGACCTGGGTCCGGGTGGCGATCTTGGGCAGGATCTCGGTCTCCGGCGCGGTCCGGCGCAGGTGAGCGTAGCCGAACAGTGACAGCGCCAGCATCACCGCTCCGGCGGCGAAGGCGATGAACGCGCTCCACAGCATGATCTGGCCCATCTCCCAGTAGCCGTAGGCGTTCAGCAGCAGGCCGCGCAGCGTCTCGCCGCGGAAGATGGTCTGCACCTGGCCCTGCAGGGCCGTGTTCTTGGGGTCAGCCAGCGCCTTGCCCGACAGCTGGCTGTAGGTCTGGCCGCCGCCGATCTTCATCAGGTGAACGGCAATGAAATGGTCGGCGTAGGTCTCGGCCTGCGCGCCGGTCGTCAGCTGCAGCCCGGCGTACTTGGTCATCGCCGTCGCGTCCGCCTTCGGCAGTTCCTTGATGGCCGCGTCGCCCCTGGCCGGGAAGAACACCTTCTGGGCCGCCAGCTGCGTGTGCACCTGGCTGGTCACGAACGAGTGACCCCAGGCCAGCAACCCGCCCGCCACCACGAGCACGCCCGCGATCACAAGGCCCATCGTTGCGACGATCGCGTCGAAAGTCCTCCTGCGCATCTCTGCCTCCTAGATTTGCTTCGATATCTCGTGCGGTTACATCTCTAAGATCGCGGAGAAGCGCTCAGCAAAGCAGAGCCCACCGGCCCGAGTTAGAAAGGCCGAAAGTCCTTCGTTCAAAGGAGGAAAGAACGCCGGGAAGAAAGGCGCCGTTTAACCGGACCCACGGGCTGCCGCACCGGGCAGATCGATCCGCACGATCGCGCCGCCCGAGTCCAGGTTGCCCGCGATCACCTGGCCACCGTGGGCTTGCGCGATTGCCCGCACTATTGACAGACCGAGGCCGGCACCGCCTTCGGCGCGGGCCCGTCCGCTGTCTGGCCTGCTGAAACGCTCGAACGCCCGCGGCAGGTACTCGGCGGGAAAGCCAGGACCGGCGTCCGTCACCGTGATCACAACGTCCCGGCCCTCGGCGCGGCCAGCCACCACGATCTGGCTCTGCGCCGGGGCGAACCGCAGCGCGTTGTCGAGCAAGTTGTCGACCGCCCGGCGGATCAGCACGGGATCGACGCTGACGCTCAGCGGGCCAGGCACCTCGACCTGGCACGTCACGCCGGCGGCCGCTCCGCGCTGCGCGGCCAGCGCCGCTGCCTTCGCGAGCAGATCGGCCAGGTCGGTCGGGCTGGTCCTGGCCGCGAGCCGGTCTTCATCGCTCGTGGCCAGCAGCAGCAGGTCGTTGGTCAGCTGGCTCAGCCTGGCCGCTTCCTCGCTGGCGCTGGTCACGGCGGCGGCTAGTTCGTCCCGGTCGCGGCCGGGCCTGGCGGCCAGTTCGAGTTCGGCGCTCAGCACCGCGAAGGGCGTGCGCAGTTCGTGGCTGGCGTCGGCCACGAAAGACCGCTGCTTGGCCAGTGCCTCGTGCAGCCGCCCGAGCAGGTCATTCATCGTCCCGGCGAGCGCGGCGACCTCATCCTTGGTGGCCGGTACCGGCAGCCGGGATTCAGGATCGTGCGCTGAAAGCACAGCCGCACGGCGCCGCAATCGCTCCACCGGCGCCAGCGCCGCCCGGCCGAGAACGTAAGAACCCAGGCCGGAAACTATCACCAGAATCGCGCCGCCAATGGCGAGCCTGGTCACCACGGCGCTCACCGTGGCATCAAAGGACTCGAGCGAGATTCCGACAACGGCCACCCATCCAGGTCGGCCGGCGAGATGCCTGGCGGCCACGCGCTCGGAGTCGTCGTCGAACGTGGTCGTCACCGTGAGCGCGGTCCGGCGGGCGACCCGGAGCTGCGCGCGGGAAAGCAGCGGCACCGAGCCGGCGTCCTCACTCGATGCGCGCACCCGGCCGGCCGGGTCAATTAGCTGGGCGATGTAGTCGCCAGAAGCCAAGCCCGACAGCGATGGCGCGGACCTGCCCCCAGTCGCCGGTGGCGCGGCCAGCCGGCGCGCCCGGTCAAGCTGAGTCGCGAGGCCGGCGTCGGTCGATCGCAGCATGACCGTCTTCAGCTGGCTGACCAGCAGCCAGCCGCCGAGCGAGAACGCCGCCGCGAACACGATCGCGAACGCCGCCGCGAGCCGCAGCCGAATCGACACTGGCCGGCTCCGCGCTCAGCCGGCGTCGCGTAGCCGGTATCCCATGCCGCGCACCGTCTCGATGTCATGCCGGCCGAACGGCACGTCGACCTTGCGCCGCAGGTAGGCAACGTACTGATCCACCACGTTCGATCCGCCGTCGTAGGCGAAGTCCCATACTGCCTCAAGAATCTGCGACCTGGTCAGCACCGTGCCGGGGTGTTTCAGGAAGAACTCGAGCAGCGAGAACTCCTTGGGCGAGAGCGTCAGCTCGGCCGAGTCGCGCCAGGCCTGCTTGGTGGCCGGATTGAGCTTCAGGTCCCCGCAGGACAAGATGACCGGCCGCGCCCGGTCATCCCGCCGGGCCAGCGCCCGCAGCCGGGCCCCTAGCTCGAGCAGGCTGAACGGCTTGACCAGGTAGTCGTCGGCGCCAGCATCCAGGCCACGGACCCGGTCGCCGACCGCGTCCCTGGCGGTAAGCATGAGAACCGGTACCCAGACCTGCGCCGCGCGCAGCCTCCGGCAGAGCTCGAATCCGTCGAAGCCGGGCAGCATGACATCGACGATGACGGCCGCATAGGAGTTTTCCTCGGCCATCCACAGCCCGTCGGGCCCGTCGGCGGCGATGTCGACGGCATGACCTTCTTCCTCCAGGCCGCGCTTGATCAGCTTGGCCATCCTCGCCTCGTCTTCTACTACCAGAAGGCGCATGGCTCGAGGTTCATATCAGTGCCGCTGGCCGATGAGGTCATGCACTCGACGGTACTCGTCTTCGTCGATCTCGCCGCTGGCCAGTCGACGGTCAAAACATGTGAGGAGCTCACATCACGGGCTCACGGTCCTCTCATCACCCCTGACGCACTGTGGAAGCGCCGGCACCGAGCCGGCCCACCGGAAGGGGATGCTGAGAGATGAACCAGGACTATCAGGCCGGGCGGCGCCGGCTGCCTGGCGACGAGGACCGGGGCAACGGCGGCCCGGGACCGACGGCCAGCGCCAGGTTCAACCGGGACGAAGGCGTACGCCGAGTGCGCAGGATGTCCAACTGGACGGCCGCCGCGCTCGTCGCCGGCGTCGCGGTGACCACCGGCTACTTCG
Organism: Streptosporangiaceae bacterium; assembly: GCA_035606435.1. Classification (GTDB taxonomy): domain Bacteria; phylum Actinomycetota; class Actinomycetes; order Streptosporangiales; family Streptosporangiaceae; genus Chersky-822. Next base: position 10,673 of record DATNFM010000160.1, read on the forward strand.
CCCACGCCGCGACCGGGGCCAGCCAGCAGGCCACCACGCCGGGGACCGTCAGCACCGGGCCGCCAGGCACGACCGGCCAGCCCGGCACGACCGCGCCCGGGCACAAGGCGAGCGTGACTCACCCGGTCGCGACTTCCGGCGGCTCAGGCGTGACCGGGCAGGCAGGTACGACCGGGCAGGCAGGTACGACCGGGCAGGCAGGTACGACCGCGCCCGGGCACAAGGCGACCTCATCTCACCCGGTCGTGACTTCCGGCGGTTCTGGCGTGACCGGCGGGGGCGGCGGGGGCGGCGGGGGCGGCGGCGGGGATCGCGGGAGGGATAACTGATGGCCGCGATGATTGACGACCGGCCGGGGCCCGCGCTGCTGCCCAGGCTGGCTCCGAACCCGTCCTGGATGATGACCGGCGTCGGCTCGCGGTCGGTAGCGGTGGCCGAACGGGACGCAATCGGCACGACGGCTCGCCTGGCCGTCTGGCCGTCCGACCGGCTCCGGCCGGTGCTCGGCGCGGTCGACGCCGAGATCCTAAGGCTCGACCTGGCGGCGAGCCGGTTCCGGTCCGACTCAGAGATCAGCCAGGTGCAGGCGGCTGCCGACGGCACGGAAGTGCCGATCAGCGAAAGCCTGGCCGAGGTCATCGGCGTCGCGCTGGCGGCGGCGCGGTGGACCGAAGGACTGGTGGACCCCACCGTCGGCGCCGCACTCGAGGCGCTCGGATATGACCGTGATTTCGTGCTCATCGACGACTCCGACCGGCCGCCGGAGCCGGTGGCCGTGCCCGGCTGGCGTTCGGTCGGTCTCAACGGCCCGACGCTGCGCCTGCCCGCCGGGATCAGGCTCGACTTCGGCGCGACCGCCAAGGGACTAGGGGCCGACTGGGCCGCTAGCGCGGCCGCCGTGAGAGCCGGCCAGGGCGGCGTGCTGGTGAGCCTGGGTGGTGATATCCGCGCCGGCGGCGACGCGCCGTCGGGAGGCTGGCCGGTCCTGATCGCCGACGAGCACCGGCAGACCAGTCGCTCGAAGCGACTGGGCTCCCCCACCCAGGTGGTCCGCCTGCCCAGTGGCGCGATCGCGACCTCGTCGACCACGTGCCGCCAGTGGCGGCGGGCCGGCACGATGCTGCACCACATCGTGGACCCGCGCACCGGCCGGCCCGCCGCCGGACCGTGGCGGACGGTCAGCGTCGCCGCCGCGACCTGCGCCGAGGCGAACGCCGCGACGACCGCCGCGATCATCCTCGGCGCGGACGCCGCCAGTTGGCTGACGGCCAGGAAACTGCCCGCCCGGCTGGTCCGTCACGACGAAGCGGTGCTGACCGTGGCCGGCTGGCCGAGCGCCGACGGCGGCTCGATTGCCGTACCGCCACCCCGGATGCCCCGGGTTACCCGGGCGCTGCCGCACGACCCGAGTGAAGACAGGAGCCAGAAGTGATCGCCACCCTGGCCGGCACGCAGGGGCTGTGGTTCCTGTCCAGGGGAACCGGCCTGGTGCTGCTGGCGTTGTTCAGCGTGATCGTCGCGCTCGGAGTCGCCGTTGCCAATGGCTCGGCGACCCGGCGCTGGCCCAGGTTCTCGGTCGTCGAGTTGCACAGGACGCTGTCGCTGTTCGGGATCGCGCTGCTGGTGCTGCACGTCGTAACCGCGCTGCTCGACCCATTCGTCAACATCGGCTGGGCCGCCACGCTAGTGCCTTTCGTCTCGCCCTACCGGACGGCGGCGATCGCGGCAGGCACCCTGGCCGTCGACCTCGCCGGTGCGGTGCTGGTCACCAGCGTGCTGCGGCACCGGCTCAAGTTCCGCACCTGGCGGGCCGTGCACTGGCTGGCCTACGCCGCCTGGCCGCTGGCCTTCATCCACTCGCTGACCGCCGGCAACGACCTGGGGATCTGGTGGGTCGGGCTGATCGAGTGGGGGTGCGCGGCGCTGGTCGGCACCGCTGTCCTGGCGCGCGTCTTCGGCCGGTCGCGGTCCGGGCGGCCGCCGGTCAAGAGCCCGGCGAGGCGCGCGGACGAGGCGATGGTGCGATGAGCGGAAATCGTTTCGCCGGGCCTGCTGTGCCGGCGGTGCCGGCCGTCAGGACCGGGCCCAGGCTGCTGACCGGCGGGTTCCCTGGTGCGCCGACGAGCCTGCACGACCATCTGGCCCGGCATAACCCGTTGCTGACCAGGCTCTGCCGATCGAGCGCCGACGCCCTGATCGAGGAGGTCCGCCTGGCCGGCCTGACCGGGCGGGGCGGCGCCGCCTTTCCGGCGGCGCGCAAGCTCGCCTCGGTCGCCGCCGCCGGAGGCCGCCCGGTCGTGGTGGCTAACGGCACCGAGGGTGAGCCGGCCAGCGCCAAGGACAAGGTGCTGGCGGCGACCGAGCCGCACCTGGTACTGGACGGAGCGGTGATCGCCGCGGCGATGGTCGGCGCCAGGAAGGCATACATCGTCGTGGATCCGGTCGTCGTGGCGACCATGGAGTTCGCTGTGGCCGAGCGCGTCGCCGCCCGGCTCGATCGGGTCAGGCTGCGCGTGGTGCCCGCCGCCGACGGGTTCGTGGCCGGCGAGGCCAGTGCGGTCGTCAACTGGATCGAGCGCGGCGTGCCAGCGCCGAGGTCGACACCGCCCCGGCTGGCCGAGCGCGGCCTGCACGGCCAGCCGACGCTGGTGAACAACATCGAGACGCTGGCTCAGATCGCGCTAATCGCCCGATACGGCGCGCGGTGGTTCCGGTCAGCCGGGACGCAGGCCGAACCAGGCACGATGCTCGTCACCCTGACGGGCGCGGTCCGCACCGAGGGGGTGCGGGAGATCGAGATCGGCCGGCCGGTCCGCGACGTGCTCGCGCTCGCGGGCGGTTTGTCCGTACCAGTCAGCGCGCTGCTGCTCGGCGGCTACTCCGGTGCCTGGGTCCGCTGGCCGGACGTGGCGGATCTGCCGTTTTCCGCGGCGGGCCTGGCTGGCGTCCACGCGGGTCCCGGTGCCGGGCTGATCGCCGCGTTGCCCGCCGATCGCTGCCCGCTGGTCGAGACGGCCGCGATCGCGCGGTACCTGGCCGGCGAGTCGGCGGGCCAGTGCGGTCCTTGCCTGTTCGGGCTCGGTGCGATCAGCGCGGAGCTCACCTCGCTGGCGGCCGGCCGGCCCAGCTCGCCCGACCTGATCAGGCGCTGGCTCGGTCAGGTCGACGGCCGGGGTGCCTGCCGGCATCCAGACGGCGCCGCCCGCATGATCCGCAGTGCGCTCAGCGTCTTCGCCGCCGAGGTCAGCGAGCACCTGGGCGGCTGGTGCACCGGTCCGAGCAGCTTTCCTGTTCTCCCGTTCCCGTACCGGAGGCCGGCATGATGTCCAGGGCAGCGCGGGGGGCTCCGGGTGGTCGTCCCCCCGGGCTAGCACTGCTTACAGTGGATCCGATCGCCTGCGACGGACGCGGCCTGTGCGCTGAGATCGCGCCCGAGCTGGTGACCCTGGACGACTGGGGGTATCCGATCGTCCCAGCACAGCCGGTACCGCCTCGCTGGCTAACCCATGCCCGCGAGGCGGTGCGGCTGTGTCCCAAGCTGGCGCTGAAGCTGGAGTGATCTTCAGCACCGGGGCTGCGTCAGGCGGATACCCGGCGGGACGCGCCGTCTCCGGCCTCCGCTTCTTCAGCGCCGGCTTGCGAGCGGTTCCAGTCGCGCCAGATCAGGCGGTGGACCGGGACGAGCCTGGGGATATCGCGCAGCCCAGGGATGAACGGCACGAAGAGCAGCGCCATGGTGCAGATGCCGGTCGCCACGACGGCCCACACATCGACGACGGCCGACCACCGGGTGCTGCCTGGCGGGATGTGGTACCAGAGCTGGTAGAGCCACAGCCACGGCTGGCCAGGGTACTGGCCGGTCTCGTTCATCACGCCCCACTGATCGCCCTGCAGGTGCTGCTGGGTGGCCAGCTTCCCGAAGTAGGCGCCGTCCTCAAGGAACAGCAGAGGCTTGGTGAAGTCGGTGCCGTAGAACCCGCGCTGGGCCAGCAGGTCCGTGTCAAGCGCGCCGCTGCGGGCCATCGCCAGCTCGTAAGACAGCATGACCGGGACCGGCCCGGCGGCCGGCAGGTTCAGGTTGCCCTGGTTGAACGGCGTCTTGGTGGTGGTGCCGGCCGTCGCCTTGTCGTAGGCGGTCGCCCACTGGACTTGCCGGGCCGGGCTGGCGGTCTTGTAGGCAGTCAGCGCCGTCGCCAGGGCCGGGGTGGTCTTGGCCAGCGACGTGAGCGGCGCGATCACGAAGGTCTGGGCCGCGTCGATCCGCTGGGTGATGCCGGACAGTGTCTGCCAGTTGATCGGTCCTAGTTGCTGTACCTCGGCGGTGCCGTTGTTGTAGGGCGGGCCGTAGGTGGCGGTCTCGCTGGTGCCGTCGAGCTGCATGGCGGCGGTGTTGACGAACCCGAGCTGGTCGTGCTGGGCCCACGCTTGCACGGTGACCGCCGGGATGTTCGGCGAGGACAGCAGGCCGGCCAGGATCACGGTCAAAGTGCCCACCAGGGCCGTGGCGGCGACGGCTTCCTTGATGATGTCGTAGCGGCGATTGGGTCCGCGCCAGGGCCTCGCGTCCCGCGCGGCCGCTGCCCTGCGGGCCTCGCGGCCCTTCACGCGGGTCCGCGGCAGCGGGTGGCTGACGCCGCGCATCCGGACCAGCAAGATGTGCGCGCCGATGATGACCACCAGGACCAGCGGCATCAAGACGATGTGCCACATGAACATCTGGCCGAAGTTCATCGGGTTGAAGAACGCGCCGACGCCGACCGAGTTAAACGCGTCCTTGCCACTGACCGAGATCCACTGGGAATCGAAGTTCTGCTGGGACAGATACCCGGTGAACGCGGTCAGGATCGAGGCGAGGAACGCGATGACGCCGGTGATCCAGGTCATCGCCCGCCGTCCGCGCCAGGCCGCCATCCAGAACTTGCCCCACAGGTGAATGACCAGCAGGGCCATGAACAGCTCGACCGACCACAGGTGCACGCTGTTGAAGAAGTGCCCGATCGGGTTCGTGTGCCACCAGTCGGAGCCGCCCAGGGCGAGGGCGAAACCGGACGCGATCACGATGCCGAGAGCAACGAGGGAGGCGACTCCGAAGGTGTAGATCCACGAGGCCACGTACGCGGGCTGACGATCGGGCAGCAGCTTCTTCGGCGGCAACAGACTGGCGGCCTTCGTCCTGACCTTAGCGGTCCACATGTCGGCGTCGCCGGGTTCAGCGGCCGCGGCAGTTGCGGCAGCCGCTCCGGCCGCGGCGAAGTCATCGTCACCCGACTCCGCCGACGTCGGAGCCGCCTTGACGTGCGGGAATCGGATAATGAGCGCCAGACCGAAGATCACGACCATTACCGCGATCACGATCAGGTTCGCCAGCGTGATGTCAATGAACGACCAGTGCAAGATGTCGCTCGGACTATTCATAACGGCTCCTAGACACCATTTGTACGATTTAGTGCTCACCGCGAACTGCGGCTTGCACTAACCATCGCCCGTCATCGCGTTCGGCAGTCAGGGGACTAGGACCCAAGGCCAGCGACAAAGGTCCCTAACCGGACATAGACTTACGCGCTCGCGCAGGCAGGATCGGACGGTCGGCGGTGTCGCCATCATTTTCGGCCAGGGAGAGGAAGCTCTCCTCTTCCTGCGCGGTATGCAGGGTCAGGACCGCGTACAGCCCGTAAAGCACGGCCCGCAAATCCGCTGTATCCGCTTCATCGGGCCGATTGTCACCGATCTCATCGAGCAACTGCCCGAGCCGCCGAATCTGGTGAGCGATCTCGGCGTGACCGCGGCTCATCGTGGCGGTGACCGCCGGCGAACCGAACAGCCGGTCCAGCTGCGGGTACAGCTCGCGCTCTTCCGCTTGCTCATGCGGCCCGACCTCGTTCACCAGTACCTTATGCACGTGCCGGATCGCAGCCATCGCGTCTGGATACGGATCGGTTCCCAGGCGATCGGCGACCGCGCGGATCTCGTTGGCATGTTCCTTGATCAGCTGATGCTCAGCCTGGAAACGCAGGTTAAGTGCGCTCAGTTCGGGGGTGAGCCGGACCGCCGCCCGGAGTGGCCGAAGTGCCCGAAGCGCGTTGAGTATCACCGCCACGTCGATCGCTTCCTGCAACAGCGCACCCCAGACGGCCGGGAGCAGGCCGACGGCGGCCGCCCCCATAGCCGCAACGGACATTCCCATGCCGACTAGCACGCTCTCGACCGCGATCCGCCGGGTGTGCCGTGCCTGCGCCATCACTTCGCCGAGCCGATCGAGCCGGTTCACTGTGAGCACCGCGTCGGCGGCCGCAGCTGACGCCACCGCTCCGGAGGCGCCGATGGCGACACCGACGTCGGCTAGAGCCAGCGCGGGCGCGTCGTTGATGCCGTCTCCGACCATGACGACCCGGCCACGCCGTTGCTCCACTCGAACAGCGGCAACCTTCTCGGCCGGGGCTCGTTCGGACAGTACTTCGTCGACGCCGATCGTCGCGCCCACCGTCTCGGCCACCTCGGCGCGATCTCCGGTCAGCATGACGATCCGCCCCACTCCGCCCTCCCGCAGCGTCCGGATTGTCCGGGCCGCGTCGGGCCGGATCGGATCGGCGAGTATCAGGACGGCCGCTGGTTCATCCTCGATGGATACGAACACGGTCAGCGCGCCGTCCAGCTTGGCGCGACGGCGAGCAGTTGCTACCCAGCCCGGCCCGCTGGCTGATATGCCGCACCAGGCCGCCTTGCCGACCGCCACTTCGCAGCCGTCGACTTGGCCCCGGATGCCCTGGCCGGTTTCTTCTCGCGTGTCTTCAGGAGTGCTTAGCTCGCAGCCCCTGGACTTCGCGGCGCGGACGATGGCGCTCGCGAGAACATGCCCTGAGGCCTGATCAAGCGAGGCCGCCAGGCGCAGGATCTCGGTGGCGTCCCGACTGCCTGAGGACAAGATCGCGGCGAGTTCCGGTCGCCCGCTGGTGAGAGTTCCCGTCTTGTCGATCAACAGGGTCGTGCACTTAGCGAGGGCCTCGAGCACGCCAGCGCTTTTCACGACGACACCGCGCCGGGCGGCCACCGACATACCGGACACCAACGCGACCGGTGCCGCCAGGATCAGCGGGCAGGGCGTCGCGACGACCAGGACGGCGACGGCCCGGTCAGCGCCTGAGAACATCCAGGCGACGGCCGCCGTAGCCAGGCTGAGCAGCAGGAACCACACCGCGTACCGGTCAGCGAGGCGCACGAACGGCGCCTGCGATTTCTCGGCTTCGGTCACGAGCCTGACGATGCCCGCATAGGTGCTGTCGGCGGCGTTGGCCGTGACCCGCAGATCGAAGGCCGGGCCAGCGTTGACCGACCCGCTGCGGACGTGATCGGGTCGCCGATGTTCGACCGGAAGCGGCTCACCGGTCAGCGCTGACTCATCCAAGACGGCGACCGGGGATCCCACGGTCCCGTCGGCCGGGACCACGTCGCCGCGAGCCACCAGCACTACCTGGCCGGGAACGATCTCGTCCAAAGGCACCGTCACCAGCGACCCGTCCTGATACAGCCGAGCCGTCCTGGGCACCCGTTCGAGAAGTCCGCTCAGGTCGCGACGCGCCCGGTGCGCGGCCCAGTTCTCCAGAGCCCGGCCGCTGGCCAGCATGACGCTGATGACGGCCGCCGCCAGCAATTCGCGGACCGCGATCGCACCGGCGATGGCGAGCAGCGCCAGCAGGTCCACTCCGACCCGGTGCCGTCGCAGGCTGTCGACCATGGTCCAGATCGCATACGCGAGCCCGACCACGCCCACGCTCAGCCAGGCGATGTCACCAGCGGCGGTCGACCCGGCAATCCACAACAGGCCCCCGACCGCAAGTCCGGCAACCGTCACGCCAAGCTGGATGACCGCCTGGCGCTGGATCAGCAACCGGGCCGCGGCCGCGCGCTTCGCACCCATCGGTCAGCTCCCGCACCGATCCATCTCGGCCCCCTTGAATCTGCCCTGAAACGATCATTTCTCCCTTAGGTCGCCCATCGTCAGGGACCAAGGTCACCTCTACCCGGCCGCAGGGCCCACATCGCGGATTCGCTCCCGCGGGTCACCTAACGTAGATGCCATGAGATCGCCGGATAGCCATGCCGCCGACCCGGTTGCCGCCAGCCAGGACGGTACGAGCGTGCTGGTCGTAGAAGATGACGACAGCATCGCCACGCAACTTGTGCGCGGCCTTACCCGGGGCGGCTACCAGGTAGATCACGTAGACACAGGCGGCGCCGCCATCGCGCGGCGTCCGGCGGATGTCGTGCTTCTCGACCTCGGCCTGCCGGACATAGACGGCGTGCAGGTGTGCCGCAAGCTGCGGGAGCGCTCCGACGCCGCGATCATCGTGATCACCGCCTATGGCGAGGAGCCCGACCGGATCATGGCCCTGGACGCCGGGGCCGACGACTATCTGGTCAAGCCATTTGGCCTCGGCGAACTGCAGGCCCGAATCCGGGCCGTGCTACGGCGGGTCAAACCAGATGGCGAGGTTGTCAGGCATGGTCCGCTCCTGGTCGATCTGCGTGCGGCCCGGGTGACCGTGAACGACAAGGAGATCCAGCTCACGCCGAAGGAATTCGACATCCTGGAATGCCTGGCGGTCGATCCCGGCCGAGTCGTTAGCCGGCAGGAGATCCTGGAGATGGCCTGGGATGCGCACTGGTACGGCCCGACGAAGGTGCTGGACGTCCATGTCGCCGCGCTGCGCAAGAAACTCGGCGTTCCCGGGCTCATCGAAACCGTCTATGGTCGCGGGTTCCGACTTGGCGGAAATTAACGCCCTAAATCGGGCGACTCATGACAGCCACGCCGATGTTTACCTTTTCTAAGTAGTCCCTGAACTGATCCCGGGCGAGCCGTCACGCATGCTGGACGACGATGAACACCGCACTCTGGTACACGACCCGAGCGACCGGCGTCGTTGCCCTCGTGCTGCTGACGATCACCGTCGTGCTCGGAATAGCCGGTGTGTCCAAGCTCGAATCGACGCGGTTGCCTCGGCTCGTCACCGCCCTGCTGCACAAGAACATCTCGCTGCTGCCGGCCGGCACCCTGCGAGCCGTCGCCCTGACCTCGACCATCGCGGTCCCGCTCGCGACGACCACCTTTGCGGTTACCTCGCTCAGCGGACCGCGTCTGACGGCCGCTCTGCATCGGCCTGGCGGCGGGACGGAGGAGGTGCGGCTGAGCTTGGCCATTCACGGCCGCCGGGCTTTCGGCCGGATGCTGCTTCAACCAGGGGAGGCCAGTCGGGGGATGAACAACGATGACTAGCGGTCCGGTTGCTACTAGCCGCGGTAACTCCTCTGCCGCCCGACATCGCAGGAAGTCAGATTCCACGGGCGGAGCAGAGGGCAACGAACGGCTGACCGCCATGACCGGCGCGGTCCTGCTGGTGCTACTTGCGGTCGAAGGTCTGACCATCCTGAGCGTTCACCAGTTGCTGACTTGGCACTTCTTCTTCGGGATGCTGCTGATCGGACCCGTGCTGCTCAAGATCGGCTCGACTTGCTACCGCTTCGCGCGTTATTACACGGGCTCGGAGCCCTACGTCAGAAAGGGACCGCCGGCTATCCTGCTCCGGCTGCTCGGGCCGGTGGTCCTGGCGACCTCCGTCGGAGTCATCGGCTCGGGAGTAGCGCTGGCGATCGTCGGGCCCGGTCCTTCGCTGTGGATTTTCGCCCACAAGGCTTTCTTCGTCCTGTGGTTCGGGGCGATGAGCATTCACGTGCTCTGGTACGCGCCGCGGCTGCCAAGGCTGCTCCGCTCAGATTCCCCGCACCTGAGCCGGGCCAGGACCACGCTAGCCGGTGCGGGCCAGCGCTGGCTGCTCCTGGTCATAGCACTGCTGGCGGGAATGGCCATCGCCGTGGCCACCTACCACCTGGCCGGAAGCTGGGCCGGATTCGCCAGCAGCGGATAGCGAGCACCCGACGACGATAGGGCTGGACCATCGGCACGTGGATAAGCGGCGGGACCGGACGAGCCGGTCCCGCTGCCAGGGGGCTGCCGTCTTACGGCTCCAGGCCCGTGGGGATGGAGTCGGAGTGGCCGGTTGGGTGTTCTGTGTGCCCGGCGGGGTCGTAGATCTTGACCCAGTGGACGCTGCTGAACTGCTTGAGCGTGGACATGATCTCACTGGCGATGGTCAGCGTGCTGCCGTGGCTGTTGCAGCCGCCCGTGAGCTGGATCCGCGCTACGTGGTCGCTGATCGTCAGGTTCTTGAACCCGGTCGCGTCAGATGAGACGAACCGGAGGCCGGCCGCGAATTCCGCGGGGGTCGGGCCGGCGAACAGCCGTTGCATGACGCCGCGTGCGAGCGCGGGCGGTATGACGGACCTGCTGACGGCCTTGACGGGCTTGCCGCCGGTCGCGAAGCCGTGGGAGTCAGCCAGGAACACCTGCGCGGCAACCGTGCGGTATGGCGTCGGAAGGTCGATGACAACCCGGGCCGGATTGGTGAGCGTGAACAGGTGGACGGGCTCCTTCTTGGCGACCCCTATGCCGTAGCTGACCACCGATTCGAAGTTGCCTGCCTGCACGACCTGGAGCAGCCCCGGGAGCGCGAAGCTCCGCTGGTTCAGGTTCTTGCCGACGGCGGCGGCGGAGAACACGACCCGCATCCGGGCATTACCGGACACCGGCACGACCTTTCCGGACGCGTCGGCGATCACCTTGGGCACGTAGCTGACGGTCCGCTTCGCGGGCAGACCTCTAGTGAACTGGAAGACGAGGCGGTCAAAGCCCGGGTGATGAGCCGCGCGGATGCTGGTCAGGGTCGGCGGAGCCGGGGTAGTCCCGCCGGCCGCCAGCGCCGGAGCACTGAGCAGACCGCAGAATCCTGCCACTGCCACGGCAGTTGCGACGATGCGCATGTTCGTCATCGAATCTCCTCCTAACAAATCTCATTTCTAGTTAATCCGCCATCGCATCACCTCGGCAGGGATGAAGGTCAACTCGGTGGTCTCTAATTTTCGCTTTGCCCAGGTAAGTTGGTCATGCGCTGACCGGGACTTAGGTCCTGCGGCGATCCCAGCGTGATCCGGTCATGATTAAAAGCCAGGCGACTGACAGGGCCGAAAGTAACGCCATCCAGGGACTTGGTGCCCTATTCCACCACCGGCGGTCGTGGTGGAATAGGAGTTGCAGGGAGGGACCCGAAAGGACGCGGGGATACGGAGGACCGCAGGAATGCGGAACGAACCGTACACCACGCAATCTGGATTCGCGAGAAGCCGCATTGGGTCCTCCCTGCCTATCCGTTTCCGGCCGTGCTGGCGGGGTGTCGCGGGCGGCGATCCTGGTCAGTGACCGGATCGCGCGCAGGGCCCAGCACCGGCCGCCGCCCGGCCCGGTTTGCCGGTAATATCACCGTTCGCGGGATTTCGTCTCCGCCACTTCCCGTACGTAGCGACGACTTCCCATCCGTTACAGCGGAGTTCTGTCGGTTATGCGGCATTTGTCGCGACGGTAACGTCGGGTAAGTCGTCGCAATGAATGGCAGGTCGTCGCAACGGAGGGGAAGTCGTCGCGGCGGAGGGGAAGCCGGCCGCCTGGCAGACTGGGAACCGCGGCCCAGGGGGCGATGATGGCGGTGCGCCCGAAGCCATTGATGCCGACCCCGGTAGTCATTTTCTCCCTCCCTTATTACGGCGGATGATGTACCGCCTGATCTCGTCGGCGCCCCAGACGATGAAGGGGTAGGGCGCCGTGAGCGCGAGCTGCGCCGGGCTGAGGGCGGCGGTACCGAACAGGCCGTGCATCGCCGGAACGTAGATAAGCAGCGCCGCGAACCCTAGCTCGAACGCGATCGCCCCGAGCAGGTAGCGGTTCGAGAACACGCCGACCGACCGCAGCGAGGCGTGATCGGTACGGACGGCGAAGGCGGTACCGACCTGGCAGGTCACGATGCCGAGCCAGGCCACGGTCGTGGCCTGCTGATAGGCGTGATGCAGCAGGCTGCCCGCTCCGGTGGCAACTCCCGGGTGCCAGCCGGCTCGTGCGAGCGTCGCGAAGAACCCGCTCATGACCAGCGCCGCTGAGATCAGGCCCAGGAATCCCCAGGTCCGGCCGAGGATCGCCCTGGTGATGACGCCCTCTGACCGCCGGCGCGGCGGGCGGTCCATCAGTCCTGGCTCGGCCGGCTCGCGGCTGAGTGCGAGCGCGGGCAGGACGTCGGTGCCGAGGTCGATGGCGAGGATCTGCATGACCGTGAGCGGCAGCGGGATCGCGCCGCCGGCCAGCGCGTAGATCAGGAAGGGGACGACCTCGGGGATCGCATGCGTGAAGATGTACTGGATGAATTTGCGGACGTTGTCGTAGACCCGCCGCCCGGCTTCGACGGCGGCGGCGATCGTGGCGAAGTTGTCGTCGGTGAGGACCATGGTGGCGGCCTCGCGGGCCACGGCCGTGCCTGACCGGCCCATCGCGACGCCGATGTCGGCGCGGCGCAGCGCCGGAGCGTCGTTGGCGCCATCGCCGGTCATGGCGACGATCTGGCCCAGGGATCTCAGCGCATCGGCGATCCGCAGCTTCGCCTCCGGTGAGCTGCGGGCGAAGACGATTTCAGACCCGGACGCAAGCACCTCATCGAGCTGGGCCTCGGTCATGGCGTCCAGCTCGGTACCGGTGATAACCCGCAGGCTGTCGGTGCCGATGCCGACGCTGCGGGCTATCGCAGCCGCGGTCAGGCCGTTGTCGCCGGTGACCACGTGAACCCTGATCCCGGCGTGATGGGCGCGCTCGATCGCGGCCGGTACCTCGGCCCTCGGCGGGTCAAGCAGGGCCACCAGTCCGGTCAGGCACAGGTCGCGTTCGGCGTCCTCGCGCCGGCCGGGAAGCCCGGCTCCCGGCGGCAGCTCACGGAACGCCAGGGCCAGGACGCGCAGGCCGCGCTCGGCGAAGCCGGTCATGACCCGTTCGGCTTCGGCCCGGTCGGCTTCGGTCATCGGCTGCTGCCGGTGTTCGCGCCAGATGGCGCTGGTGCGGGTGAGGACTTCCTCGGGCGCGCCCTTGGTGTTCACCGCCAAGCCGCTGCCGGTCTCGTCGACGGTCGTCATCAGCTTCCGGCGCGGGTCGAACCGGAACTGCGCGCGACGGTGCCGTTGCCGCTCGGCCAGCGTGACGTCGATCCCGCTCTGACTGGCCAGCTCGAGCAAGGCCAGTTCGGTCGGGTCTCCCGTCGGCTTCCCGCCAGCATCGGCAAGATCGGCGCCATTGCAGGCGGCGGAGACGGCGGCCAGCCTGCCGTACTGCCGTGGCTGCCCCAGGTCGTCCTGGCTGTCCGGGGTCCACACGGCTGCGACCCGCATCCGGTTCTCGGTCAGCGTGCCGGTCTTGTCCGTGCAGATCACGCTGGTGGACCCGAGCGTCTCGACCGCGGACAGCCGTTTCACCAGGGCGCCGCGCCTGGCCATGTCGCGGACGCCGGCGGCCAGGGCGAGCGTGATCGTGGGCAGCAGGCCCTCGGGCACGTTGGCGACCAGCAGCCCGATCGCGAAGCTGGCCGCCGCGGACAGGCCGAGGCCGGCGGCCAGCCCGACCGGCAGGAAGGCCGCGCCGAAGCCGATCGCGACGAACGCGATGAGCCGGGTCGCCCGCTTGATCTGCCGTTCGAGCGGGCTTTCGTCTGATCCGGCGCGCTGGCTCAGGGCCGCGATCCGGCCTAGCTCGGTACCCATCCCGGTGGCCGTGACAACGCCCTCGGCATCGCCGCCCGTGCAAGCCGTGCCGCTGAAGATCACGTCTTCGGCCTGCAGCAGCGGCACCCCGGCCTCCGCGGGCCCGGCCGACCGGGTTACCGGCGCCGACTCCCCGGTGAGCGTAGACAGGTCGACTTCCAGGCTGCCGGCCAGGAGCCTCGCGTCAGCGCTGATGCTCTCACCCTCGGTGATCAGCATCACATCGCCGGGCACCAGCATCCGGGCATCGATGACCTTCGTCATCCCGTCGCGCCTGACTCGTGCCTGCTCGGGCAGGAACGCTGCCAGCGCCTCGACCGCACGCTCGGCCTGCAGTTCCTGCGTAAAGGCAAAGCCGGCGTTCAGGAAGATCACCGCGACGATCGCGATCCCAAGCCGGGGCGTGCCGCTCACCCAGGCCAGTACGGCCGCTGCTGCCAGCAGCAGCGCCAGGGGCTGGGTGAACTGGCCGACCAGTTCACCGGGCCAGCGCCTGCCGCCGCGCCTTACTAGCTCGTTCGGGCCAGATACCTCAGATCTGCGATCCGCTTCCCGATCGGTCAGCCCCGCGGGCGAACTCCGCAAGTCGCGGAACAACTGCGCCACCGGCTTTTGCGGATCAGGAATCTCGCTCCTGGCCTCAGGGCCGGCCGCAGGTTCTTTCCGCGCGGGAGTGAGGGATCTCGTCGGCATCAGACTGCCCGTCTAGTCCCGGGCCGGGATGACGCGCGCGTACGGGTCGGGGTCGACCATCGCGATATTTCGGGCCGGCAGCCACCTGACGATGTAAGGAGGATGGCCATCCGGTCCCAGCACGTTGAGGATGACGGCAACGGCACCGGAGCCGGCTAGGAGCTTGTCACCTGCCTTAGCCTTCATAACCCGCACCTCCGTACCTCCGCGACCGTTCAGCCGCATCGCCGTTACCCACCCAGCCTTGCCCTGAGCGGCCGGTCGCGCACGGGCCATAACGCCCGCGGTCCTGGGACTTCCGACCCAGACTTGACCACCCTTCGCGTGAAGGTCAGGGCCCCTATTACGATGCTCTCAGGCGGTAGCGACGAGTCGGGAGCAGACGGTGGAGCCTTCCGAGCACGACCCGATCGTGGTTCCGCGATTGAGGCTTGATGAGCTGCTCAGCCAGCTTCAGCTGCGGTTGCGGGAGGTTCTTGACACCCGTGATCGCATTAACGCGCTGCTCGAAGCCGTGGTGGGCATCGGCTCGGAGCTTGAGCTGGAATCCGTCCTGCGCCGGATCACCGAAGCCGCCGTTCAGCTGGTCGACGCCAGGTACGGAGCGCTGGGCGTGATCGGCGAGGACGGCCAGCTGGCCGAGTTCATCCCGATCGGCCTCGATGAGGCTCAGATCGCGGCGATCGATCACTGGCCGGAAGGCAAGGGCCTTCTCGGGGAGCTGATCACCAAGCCGCGCCCGCTCCGGACACCCGATATCGCC
>DATNFM010000161.1:0-2780 GCA_035606435.1 Streptosporangiaceae bacterium
AATCATGACGGTGTCTCCAACACGCGCCAAGAGGAACGTCCAGTCTCGCCAGGGGCTCATTGACAAAGAGTTCTTTTACGTAAAGACTGATTTTCGTCATGAGAGACGTCGTCTACCTCGACCAGATCGAGCAGGCTGAGGCCCTGCTCAAGCCGCAGCGGATCGAAGTGCTGCGGCAGTTCGCCGAGCCCCGGTCGTGCACCGAGGTGGCGGTCGAGCTCGACCAGACCCCGCAGCGGGTCTACTACCACGTGAAGCGCCTGCTGGAGGCCGGCCTGGTGCGTCAGGTGGCCGAGCGCCGGGTGCGCGGGATCCACGAGGGGATCTACCAGGCGGCCGGCCGGTCCTACTGGCTGTCCCCGCGCCTGGTCGGCCGGATCGGGCTGCGCCAGACGCGCGACCGGCTCAGCCTGGGCTACCTGCTGGACCTGATGGAGGACGTGCAGGCGGACATCGCCGCGCTCGACCTCACCCGGCCCGACCTGCCCTCGATCGGCGTGTCCGGGGACATCCGGGTACGCCCGGAGCAGCGCACGGCTTTCCTCGACGAGTTGCAGCGGACGCTGCAGGACCTATTCACCCGCTACGGCGGTTCCGAGGGCGACGCGTTCCGTCTGGCCGTCGCCTGCTATCCGAAGGGAGATCCCGATGATCGAGCCTGACCTGCGCCTGCGCGCGGTCGTTCCGGCCCCGCCCACGACCGTGTACGAGGCGTTGACCGACCCGGCCGCGCTGCGTGTCTGGCTGGCCGAGCACGCCGACGTGGACTTGCCCGGCAAGTACGAGTTCTGGGGCCGCTACACGCCGGACGGCGCCGAGCCGCACCAGCGCGTGCTGCACGTGGACGAGCGCAGCATCCGGTTCGCCTGGACCGTCGACGGAGTCGAGACCACGGCGCAGTTCGAGCTGGCCGAAGACGAGGGCGGCACGCTGGTCACGCTGAGCCAGAGCGACCTGCCGAGCTTCGAAGACGTCCTGGCCGACAGGGCCGGTGCCCGTGGCGCGCTGCAGACGTTCTGGTCCCTGGCGATCGCGAACCTGGCGGACTACCTGTCCGGTCGTGAGCTGACCCCGAAGTGCGACTTCACGTCGGCCGAGTTGCATGCTTCCGTGGTGATCGACGCGGCACCGGATAAGGTGTTCGACTCGATGACCCAGCCGGAGCAGTTCCGACGGTGGTTCGGCGCCAACGTGGACATCGAGCCCTATGTGGGCGGCCGCTTCGCGATGGGCGGGTTCGAGCTGGACCCCGGCGGGGCCAAGTTCGTCGAGTTCGAACCGGGCCGCAAGGCGACCCTGCGGTTCGCCGACGGCATGACGGACAGCTGGGAGCTGGAAGGCTCGGACGGCAAGACCCGACTCACCGTGGTGGAGAGCGGGTTCGACCCCACCAACCCGCCGTACCCGGGCTGGGCCGGCTGGCTGAGCGGCATCGCCGCGCTGCGGCGCTACCACGAAGTCCCGCAGTGGCGCACGATCTGGCGCCAGATCGAGATCGCCGGGGTACCCGAGGGCATGTTCAGCAGCATCGACCAATGAGATGAGCGACCAAGATCCAAAAACGTCTCACACATGCTCTTAAGCGTTACCGGGTGCTGGCGCAGGCGGGCTGAGCACGCCGCTGGCCAGCGCTCGTTTGAAGGTATCGATGGTCGTCCGGATGCCTTCGCGGAGCGACGTGCACGGCAGGGCGCCGGTCACCGCTTCCAGGGCCGGCCCGGTGATCAGCGACGGCAATCCCAGCGGGGTGGTCTCGAAGCTGATCAGGCCGTGTGAGTCAGGAACAGCCGCTTCGATCATCTGCACCAGGGCCGCGATACCGACGCGCTGGCCGGGGACGTTGAGGCATATCGCATCGCCGGAACCTGACGCTGCGCGTGCCGCGGCGATAAATGCTCGCGCGCAGTCAGCCGCGTAGGTCAGCAGCAGGCTTCCACCGAACTTGATCTTGAACGGGACGCCTGCTGCTGCCGCGAGCATCGCCGTGGTCGGATCAGAGGTGAGTCCTTGATCACGGCCAGGCCCGTAAACGATGAACGGCCGCAGGCCCACTGAGCCGATCCCGTCGCTGATTGAGTAGATCCGGGCGGTGCCCTCATTGGCCGCCTTGTACACGCCATAGTGGGAGTCTGGGTGCAGCGGTGAGGCGTCGCCGACCAGCGAGCCCGAAGAGCCAGCACCGGCTCCGTATACCGCCGCGGAACTTGCGTAGGCGAGACCGATACGGCCGCCCGCTGCCCGCACCGCCTCGAACATGTTCACGGTGCCCACGACGTTCACCAGCGCGCCACGTGGCGGATCCGCCGCGCAGAACGGAAGCTGCAGCCCGGCCAGATGAACGATATGAGTTATCCCGCGATCTCTGATCAAGTCCGCCACGTCGCCGGGCCGGGTAATGTCCAGCACGGCGAAATCGGCTTCCGGTTCCTCGCTGCCGGATATGAGCCGCAGCCGGCGCAAGTCGCTGTTCACATCGCCTGCGGTCACCGGCACGCCGTCGTCGAGAAGCAACCGCACCGTCCAAGCGCCTATGCACCCAGACGCGCCCGTGACGAGGAAGCGCTCACCCACAGCTGGCCACCGGTGCCAGACGCTCCTCGCTGCCGCAGCAGGACCGACTCCGCATCATCCAGATCATCCAGCAAGATGGCGAACACCTCTACCCAGGAGCCTCGTGCCCGGGTGCCCTTCCCCCGTCACGGACGTCCCCTTCCCGCCAGGCCGGCCTCCATAGTGGAGTGCTCGGCGTAGGCTCAACCCGACCATGCCGGGGTTTGACT
>DATNFM010000162.1:0-39743 GCA_035606435.1 Streptosporangiaceae bacterium
TCACGACCATCGCCACGGCGAAATTCGACCGGGTAGCCCTGACCGGTGCGGCCTCTGGCGACAGTTGGCGTGACACGCAAGTCGGTGCCGCCCAGGTCGGGCCGCTCTGCGGGCATCAAACCGGACTGTCATGCGGTCCCCAAGCCAAGAAGCAGCACGATGTCCTGGGCAGCGCGGGCGGCACGGACGGCGTGGTCACGCTCTCGGGAGCCGGCGACATCGCGCCGTACATCGCGATCGTCGATCCGATCGGGCTCAACTACAAGGGCTCACTCATCGGGCTGATCGTGGTGATCGCGCTGGCGGCGCTGTTCATCACCTCCGAGTACCGGCGCGGCATGATCAGGACCACGTTCACGGCCAGTCCGAGGCGCGGCCGGATACTGGTCGCGAAGGCAATCGTGATCGGTTCGACCACGTTCGCCGCTGGCCTGGTCGGTGCCGCGGTCGCGTTTCCGATCACCGAGCACAAGATCGCCGCCAACGGCTGGCCCACCTCGATCTACCCGATCAGGGCGATCGCCAGCGGCATCGGGCTGCAGTTCGTGATCGGCACGGCCGCGCTGCTAGCCGTGGGCACCGTGCTGACCCTTGCGATCGGGGCATTGCTGAGGCGCAGCGCCGGAACCATAGCGGTGGCGGTACTGGTGACGATCTTCCCGCTCGTTCTGGCGACGGTGCTGCCGCAGACGCCCGCTGACTGGCTACTGCGGCTGACCCCGGCGGCCGGGTTCGGGCTGCAGCAGGGGAACGTTCACTACTCGCAGGTGAGCAGTACCTGCCTGCCCTACAACGGCTGTTACCCGCTGGCCCCGTGGACAGGTTTCGGGGTGCTGTGCGCTTGGGCGCTGGCCGGGCTGGTGGCGGCCGTCATCGTGGTCCGAAGGAGGGACGCATGAGCTCCATCTTGATCGAGGCGGTGCACGCGGAGTGGACCAAACTGAGGACGGTGCGGAGCACCGCCTGGCTGCTGGCCACCATGACGGTCCTGACGGTCGGGATCAGCGCGATCGCGGTCGGCGTCGTCAAGTGCCCGGCGTCGTGCACGGCGGACACCACCAAGACCAGCCTGACCGGGGTCATGCTGGGCCAGGCGATCGTCGCGATCCTCGCCGTCCTGGTGATGAGCGGGGAATACGGCACCGGGATGATCAGAGCCACGATCACCGCGACCCCGCGGCGGCTGGTCATGCTGTCCGCGAAGGCCATCATCCTGACCGCGGTGGTCATCACGATGGCGGCGGTTTCGGTGCTCGGATCGCTGCTGGCCGGCCGGTTCCTCCTGCCACACAACGGCTTCACCAGGGCCGCCGCCTTCGTCCCGCTGCTGGCCTACCACGGGCCTACGCTCCGGGCGGCTGTCGGCTCGGTGCTCTACCTGGGGCTGATCGCGCTGTTCAGCCTGGGCGTCGCTACCGCCGTACGCGACTCGGGCGTCGCGATGACCGTCATGCTCGGGCTGATCTACATTGTCCCGATCTTCGGCGGCCTGGTGCTGAGCGCGCACTGGCGGCACATCTTCGGCCAGTACGCGCCGACCAGCGCTGGCCTGGCGATCCAAGTGACCAAGGATCTGGCCGCGCAGCCTATCGGCCCGTGGGCCGGTCTCGGCGTGCTTGCCGCCTGGACCGCCGCCGCCCTGCTGGCCGGCGGCCTGCTGCTCAGGCTCCGCGATGCCTGATCGCCGGGCAGCGAAATCAGCAGCGCGGGACGGCGGGCGCCGGGTCGCCGCCGGTGTTCAGGAACCGGCCGGCTACGTAGCCGGCGGCGGGCTTCATGGCCCGGTACCACACGGGGTCGCCGAAGATGCTCGAGCCGCTCACGTAGCAGCTGACGACGACTTTGCTGCCCACGTTGGTCAGGTAGCCGGAGATGTTCGCGGAAATCGAAGGCGAGGTGCGAATGCGCAGATTTACCTCAAGGGAGTAATACTGCGCGCCGAACGATGGCATCAGGCAATGTGGCACGCCTTTAGCCGGCGAGAAATGAGCGGCCAGATTGAAGGCGGGAATATAGCCCGCTACCGGAGCCGTGACCTGGTACCAGATCGAGATCCGCTTGTAGTCGGTGCCGCTGGTCCAGCAGGCGACGCTCACTCCGGTCCCCGCACCCGTCAGCCTGCCTTTGACGTGCCCGTGATTGCTGGCCGTCTCGAAGACCCGTACCGAGCCGAACAGGATCTGCATGCTGCGTCCGGTAGCCGGGACGGTTCCGACTGAGGGCGTTGCCGTCGAGGTCGCGGCGGAGGCCGAGCTAGCTAGCGAGAGTGAAGCCGCCGCGATCGCGGCCGCGCCGGCGACCCGGCCGGCACGCACCAGCCGCGCGCTAACCGTCCTAAACATTTCCGCTGCCCCCTTATTGCCGAGAATGTTACTGTCCTGCCAAGGTGAATCGCATTTAGCGACGGCAGCACGTTACTCGACTATTGTTGGCTAAGGCAGCTGACAGCGCCGGGTGCGGCAATAGCGTCGCTGTTTACAGCAGCGACTTTTAGGTTAAGCTTTCTAGCCTTTTACCCTGCGACCAGCGGTCCAGACCCCGGTGATCTGCTCTGTATCGGCAAGTACCGAAATATCGGCGACCGGGTTGGCGCTCAAGGTGATCAGATCGGCGTCATAACCGGCTTCGAGCTTGCCGCTGCGCGGCGCCTGCGGCCCGAGCGTGGCCGGTCCGGTAGCGGTGGCGGCCTCGATCGCCTGCAGCGGGGTCAGGCCGAGCTTGACCAGGTGCACGACCTCGATGCCGTTGTTGCCCCACGAGTTCGGCCGGTCCTTGCCGGTCAGCGCGATATCGGTGCCCATGGCGACCGTGACGCCCTGCTCGATCGCACGGGTGATGGCCTCCGCGTGCCGGTCCGCGATCGTGACCAGCTTGGCGGCCGCGTAGTCAGCCGCCTCATCGAGATGGCTCAGGATGTCTTCGACGATCGTCCTGGTCGGCACCAGGATCGTGCCGGTCTCCCGCATGGCCTGGCACGCCTCGTCGTCCAGGTAGGTGCCGTGCTCGACCGTGCGGACGCCTGCCTCGACGGCGGCCATGATGCCGGGCTTGCCGTGGCAGTGCGCGGCCACGACCCGGTCGGCCATGCCCGCCACCTCGACGATCGACCGCAACTCTGGCCCGGTGAACTGCTGGTGGATCGGGTCGTCGATCTCCGACAGGACACCGCCGGACGCGCATACCTTGATGACCTTGGCGTTCTTTCTCAACTGCTCGCGGACGGCCCGCACGCAGTCATCAGGCCCGTCCGCCAGCCTGAACTCGGCGTTGTGGTGGCCGAGGTCGTTGATCCAGGCCAGCGGATAGGAGTGCAGGTCCGCGTGGCCGCCGGTCGTGCTGAGGATGGCCCCGGCCGCGTAGATCCTCGGCCCGTCGAGTACGCCCTCGGCGACCGCCCTGGCCAGGTAGATGCCCAGGCCGCCGACCTCGCGCACTGAGGTAATGCCCGCGTCCAGTGCGTTCCGCAGGTCGAGTGCGCACCGGGCCGACCGCAGCGGGGTGGGCTCGAGCGGCAACTGGCCGAGGTCAAGCGTGCGCACGCCCATGAAGTGGCCGTGGCAGTCCCACATTCCCGGCATGACGGCCGCGGCCCGCCACACCGGCGCGTCCGGCGTAGGAGGAGGCGCCGCCGAGGCGGGACCGGCGTAGCTGATCGTCGCCCCGTCGATGACGACGACCCCTGCTGGCACGGGCTCGCCCGAGCCAGGAATCAGCAAGTCGGCCTCGATCCGCTCCATGCCGCCTCCAGACAACACGCCCTCCAGGTACTTTGACGACCCCGCCAGACCTTACCGGCGCGTGCGCGTCCTGGCCATGGTCGGCCCGGAACATTCGTCTCGAATCAGTTCGATCTGGCTAATACCGCCATAAGAAGTCGGCGTGAAACAGCCGTGTCTGTGATGCCGGAGTGGTAGCCATAGGCGAGAATAGGGATAGCGGTGCCACTTTTGACGTCCCATCTGAATGTGTATCGCTGCATGCGCGGATGAATGCGCTATACAAGTAAGCGGTGCAAGGGAGCGAGATGCCGCCTACGGACGGGTCGTTGTCCGCGCCGGGCCGCGGGCCGGGCCGGGGAGCGGTCGACCGTATCCGGCGTACTTACGACGACGCGCCGCTCGCGCTCAAGATCCTGATCGTGGCGGTGTGCTGCGTCGTCGGCTTCCCGGTCGCGATCTTGATGGCCCCGTACGCCATCTTCTCGGGCAGCCGGTCAATCTGGGCGACCGGATCGGTCGCGGTAATCGGAATCGCGATCGTCTCGATTCTCGGCCGGGGCGCCGCGGGACCGCACTACACGCTGTTCTTCCTGCCGATCGCGGTCGCCTTTATTGCCCACCTCGGCGCGCTGGGCCGGTGGTCCGCGCCCTGCCGCACGGTTGCCTGGGTGCTGCTCCTGGCCCTGCTGCCGGGCGCGGCGTTCTTCCACTACTTCCACTCCGGTACCTCTTACATGGGCCCCGGGCTCGCCTGGCTGCTCGCGTCGGTCGTGCTCGGCTGGCGGCTCGCCAAGGCCTGGCAGTACGGCAGGCAGGAGGCGAACCGGCAGCAGCAGATGCGCGGTCGCGGCCCGATCCCGCAAGCAGGCGGCTGGTCGCCGGGCCAGCCCCCGCGCCGGCCAGGTCCGGTGAGCGGCGGCCCGCCCGGTGCGCCAATGGCAGGCACCCGTCCGCCCAGGCCGGCGCCCAATGGCCGCCCCGGCGTAGAGCAAGACGGACGCCTCACGGCCGGAGCCAGAGCCGGCCGTCCCGGGCCGGGCGGCCCTGGTGGCATCCCGGTGCTAGCCGACCGAGCCAACGGCTCGACCGCCGACACCCCGGCCATTACGGTCGAGGAGGCAATGGCCGAACTCGACTCGATGATCGGCCTAGGGCCGGTCAAGGACCAGGTCAGGACCATTGCCGCATCGATCGAAGCGGCCCGGAGGCGGGCCCTGGCCGGAATCGGCGCAGAAAAGCCGATGCAGCATTTCGTCTTCCTTGGCCCGCCAGGGACCGGCAAGACCGCGGTCGCGCGGATCGTGGCGAAGGTCTTCTACGCCTTCGGCCTGCTCGACGTGCCGACCGTAGTCGAAGCCCAGCGCAGCGACCTGGTGGGCGAGTATCTCGGTGCGACCGCGATCAAGACCAACGAGCTGATCGATTCCGCGCTGGGCGGCGTGCTGTTCATCGACGAGGCCTACAGCCTGGTGAACGAGGGCGACGGGCAGAACGACCGGTTCGGCAACGAAGCCGTCCAGGCTCTGCTGAAGCGCGCCGAGGACGACCGGGATCGACTCGTGATCATCCTGGCGGGATACGAACGTCAGATGGAGTCTTTTCTGGGCAGCAACCCGGGCCTCACCTCGCGCTTCGCCGTCAGGGTCAAGTTCGGCAGCTACTCACCGGCAGAGCTTCTGCAGCTCGCCGACCTGTACGTCGCTCGGCGCGGGGAGATCATCGATCCGCAGGCCCGCTCGGTGATCTGGCGGATGTTCGAGGAGGTCGGCCGCCGGCGGCTGGTGGACGAACTCGGTAACGGCCGGTTCATCCGGTCGCTGCTCGAACGCGCGGGCCAGGCCAGGGACGTCCGGGTCATGGGCGGTGCGATCGAGCCCGCCGCCTCGGACCTGATCACGCTGCGCGGCAGCGACTTCGAGCACGCCTACGCCGAGCTGACCTCGCGGTACCGGGGTTACGACGAGACGCCCACCCTGGAAAGCGCGCTGGCTGAGCTGGATGGCCTGATCGGGCTCGAACCGGTGAAGCGGCAGGTGCACGAGATCGCCGCTCAGCTCAGGGTCGCGAGGCTGCGCGATGCCCACGGCCTGATCAGCCAGCCGCCGGTCAGGCACTTCGTCTTCACCGGCCCGCCCGGCACCGGCAAGACCACGGTGGCCAGGATCTTGGCCCGGATCTTCGCCGCGCTCGGGCTGCTGGTCCGGCCCGGCGTGGTCGAGGCGCACCGGGCCGACCTGGTCGGCGATCATCTAGGTTCGACCGCGATCAAGACCAACAAGCTGATCGATTCCGCGCTGGGCGGCGTCTTGTTCATCGACGAGGCGTACTCGCTGTACAACGACGGCTATTCCGGCGGTGACGCGTTCGGTGCCGAAGCGGTGGCGACTTTGCTGAAGCGAGCCGAAGACGATCGGGAGCGCCTGGTCATCGTGCTGGCCGGCTACACCGATGACATGAGCAGGTTCCTGCGCACGAACCCAGGTTTGTCGTCCAGGTTCAGCACCAGGATCGCGTTCCCCAGCTACCGGCCAGACGAACTCGTTCGCATCGCCCGGATCTTTGCCGACCAGGGCAGTGACACGTTCGCGCCGGACGCCATCCCGGTGCTGACCGAGATCCTGACCCTGGCCTGCCAGGAGGGCCGCATCGACGAGCTCGGCAACGGCCGCTACGCGCGCTCGCTCTATGAGCGGGCCTGCGCCTCCCGTGACCTGCGCGTAGCCCAGCTGGGCGAGGTCGCGAGCCCGGTCGAGCTGACCACGATCGCGGCGGACGACGTTCAGGCGGCGTATCGAGGCATCAGCGGTTGATTCGCGATTTATAATCCCTTTTAGGGGGAAAAATTTGCGCGGGTTCGTGGCCTAGCTGGTGTAGCTGATCTTGTCGCCGGGTCTCAACTGCGCCGCCAGCCCGATGTCGGCGCTCACAACGACCGCGATGACCGGATAGCCTCCGACCGTCGGATGGTCGGCCAGCAGCAAGATCGGCTGTCCATCGGGCGGAACCTCGATCGAGCCCGTCACCATGCCCTCGCTCGGCAGCTCGCGACCGGTCAGCCGGGGGAGTCGGGGGCCGGTCAGCCGCAGCCCGGTCCGGTTGCTCGCCGGGCTCACCGTGTAGATCGAGCCGAGCAGCACGTCGAGCGCGTGAGGCTCGAACCAGTCGAGTCGTGGTCCGCCGATCACCCGCAGCTGGGCAACACTCCCGCGAGCCGGGATCGCTGGCCCGGCCGGTCCCAGCGAGGTGCTGGACGGCGGACGAGTCGACTCCAGCCGTCGCTCGGAGCCGACCGGAAGCACGTCTCCAGGCCGCAGTGCTTCGCCGCCTAGTTTCGACAGCACGTCCGCTGACCTGCTGCCCAGCACGGCCGGCGTCGCCAGTCCGCCGGCCACGGCGACATAGGTGCGCAGCCCGCTCGTGGGAGCTCCGATGCTGACCAGCCCCCCGTCCAGCACCCCGAAACTCGACCCGAACTCGAGGTCGACGGTGGGCTGGCCCGGTTCGACCGCGACCGTCACGGCCGCCGGCGCGCCAGTCACCGCTAGGCGGAGACCGCCGACACAGCGGAACGTCGCGCGGCCCAGCGTTAGCTCGACGGCCGCCGCGCCGTCCGGGTTGCCCACTAGTCGGTTGGCGGCGATCAGGCTGGCAACATCGGCCGCTCCCGACGGTGGCACTCCAACCGCCGCCGACCCGGCCCGACCCAGATCCTGTACGGTCGCGAATGCTCCGGGTCTGACAACTTCCAGCTGCCGCCCGGTCCCCGTTCCTGAAGCGACCTCACGCACAACGGGGAAAGTTCGTTGTCGTTCCAGCCACAACAAACTTTCCCCGTTGTGCGGCCGATCGTCTGGGATGAAGCGGACTGTCGTGCCAGGACCGAAAAGAGCCGGTGGCTCCCGGTCCGCATCCCAAGTGCGGACGGTGGTACGGCCGATCAGACGCCAGCCCCCGGGTGAATCTGACGGATATACGGCGGTCAGTCCGGCGGCGATCGCCACTGACCCGGCTGGCACGGCCAGCCTTGGCGTGGCCAGCCTCGGCACGCCCGCCAGCCGCTGATCCAGGCCGGTCAGGTAGCCGAACCCGGGAGCGAACCCAAGCCAGCCGACCTCATACAGCCCGGCGCTATGCCGCTCGACCACTTCCTGGACCGTCATTTCCGCAAGCTCGGCGACATCGGCCAAGTCAGGGCCGTCGTAGATCACCGGGAGTTCGACGAGCCGCGTCTCGCCGGCGGCTGGCTGAGCGACCGGCAGGGCAGCGACCCTGGCCGCCAGCTCGTCCAGGACAGCCGAACCGGGTTCGATGATCACCAGGACCGTCCGAGCGCCCGGCACGACGTCGCGGACGCCGGGCAGATCAGCTGCTTCGATCGCGGCGGCTAGCCAGGCCGGGGGACGGTCGGTGTCGAACAGCAGGGCGGCGTCGCCGGCCGCCGTCGCCGTGATCATGTACTCAGGCGAACGCGGCGAGGCGGACGCCCGCCTGCTCCAGGGCCGCCCGTACCGCCGTGGCGAGAGCGACCGCCCCTTGGGTGTCGCCGTGGATGCACAGCGAACGGGCGCGCACCGCGACATCCGAGCCGTCGGCGGACCGCACGACACCCTCGGTCATCATCCGGACGGCCCGGGCGGCGACCTGGGCCGGATCGGTCAGCATGGCTCCTGGCCGGCCGCGCGGCACCAGGGAGCCATCCGGCTGGTAGCCGCGATCGGCGAACGCCTCCGCGACAACTGTCAGCCCAGCGTCGGCCGCGATCTCGCCCAGGTAACCGGTGGACAAGGTCAGCACCGGCAAACTGGGGTCGTAGGCCTTGATCGCGTCGACTAGCGCCGTCGCCTGAGCCCGGTCCTTGCGTACCCGGTGGTAGAGCGCGCCGTGCGGTTTGACGTAGCGGACGGCCGAGCCCTCGACCTTCGCGAGGCCGTCCAGCGCCGCGATCTGATAGAGCAATTCGGCTTCGAGTTCGTCGGCGGGAACATCCATCTCCCGGCGGCCAAATCCGGCCAGATCCCGATAGGACACCTGGGCGCCGATCGTCACCCCGGCTGCGGCCGCCATCGCGCACGCGCGCCGCAGCGTAAGCGGGTCGCCGGCGTGGAACCCGCAGGCGACGTTGGCGCTAGTAATGATGCGCATCAGGGACTGATCGTCGCCCAGCGTCCAGGCGCCGAAAGACTCGCCGAGATCGGCGTTCAGGTCGGTGACGGGCTCGGCCATGGCGGCCGCCTAGTCCAGTGGTTCTGGCGGCAGGTTGGCCAGGGCGAGCCTGATCGCGTTCTGATCGGGCCCGGCCGTGCCGACCGCGTCCATCAGGGCGTGCACCACATCGTGCCGGTCAAGGCCAAGGTCAAGCAGGCGCTGCGCCGCCTCCCACAGTTCGGGCGGGTCTCCGCGCCAGAGCCGGTCGGTCAGGGCCAGGTGCTCGGCCAGGTGCTCGGCGGTAGCGGGCTTGCCCGAGATGCCGTCGTGATCGGCGGCCAGCAGGATACGCCGGTCTTTCTGATCGGCCGGATCGAGCAGGCCGAGGTTGGTGCCCTGGAAGTGACCGTCAAGTACGCCGAACGCGAACGCGCGTCGCGGCAGCGCCTCGAGGTCGCGGTCCGGCAGCAGCCTGGCGACCAGGCCAGGCTGCAGTCCGAAGGACGAGGGGTCCCGGTAGACCTTGCTGAACGCCGACATGCTGTCGAACACCGCGTCCAGCGTCTTGCCGATAGCGACAGTGTCCAGGCCTGACTTCGCGCCGGCCCAGCGTGCCCAGGCCAGCAGCACGTGGGGCATCGCGTGCTGCTCGGACCGAGTCAGCATGACCTTGCGCGGCAGCCAGTCAAGCAGGAACGTCTCCATCTTGGCCGGGCTGACCCGCAGCGGCCGGCCGAAGTCCTGATCGCAGCCATAGTCGACGATCCGGTCCGCGCACCGGCTGGCGGCCTCGAGGTCGGACAGGTCCTCGGCTTCATCGGAGGCCAGGAACTCGGCGGCCAGCATGCCGCGCCGGTCTGACCGCCAGTTCGTGCGGCGGCCGGCCAGCACGGCCGGCTCGGACTGGGCCGCCGTCCTGGCCGTGGTCGGCGGCAAGGTCCTGATCCTTGCTCGCACGAACGCGTGGTAGGAGGGGAAAGAATCGCTGACCGGCGGGTCCTCGGCGCGCTCGGTGACCAGCAGCGCGGACTCGAGCAGCTTGCGCGCGCTCGGGGAGGAGACCTTGCGGAAGCCGCCTTCGCCAGTGCCGCTAACAGATGAGCCGTTGCCGTTCGAGCTCTCAGGGCCGCCGAGCGCCTGGCAGCGCTCGAGCAGGGTGCCGACCTGCGAGGTGACCCAGCCGTCGCGAAGCATGCCGCTCGCGTTGTAGTCGACGACCACGACCAGCGCGTGCTCGTCCGAGCCCGCGTAACTAAAGAGGCAGATGACCTCATCCCGGTCGCAGAACGCGTCCGAGTTGATGTAGCAGTCCCCGGCTTCGACGGCCCCGGCGTGATCAGCCCAGGCCGGCCTGGCCACGCCGCGCTCCATCAGCGCCAGGGCCGCGCGCTCGGCCTTGACCGCCTGGCGCGAGGTACCGAGGCAGGCGATGCCGGACAGCAGGGCGAGCGCGGCCGGAGATCCCTGATCGGCGGCATATTCGACGAGTCCCTCGCCGACTACTTCTTCGACCTCGGCGCGACGGCGCCCGCGCGAACGCCCGCTTCGCCTGGCCGGCTGGCGCCACCAGGTACCAAGCAGCTCACTGACCATGAGCTCGGCGTCCAGAGGGCTCCGCACCGCCAGCAACTCGCGCGCGGCGCGCAGCATCTCGGCAAACAGGGCGTTGGGTGGCGCCGCGATGCGGCCGAGCCGCCCGGCCGAGCCTGGACGACTTGATCCGCCTGAAGATTCGGCGTGTCGACTCGTCTGGCTCACATTCCTAGCTTTTCAGATCCGCATCCCGCGATGCCACGCTTAACCCCGGCGCGCCGCCGGGAATGGCCGCGCTTACAGAAGATTACCTGGCGGCACCGACACAGCCTGCCACGCCGGACCAACTACCGCCGGCCCGTCGATCGATGCCCGCCTGCCTAGAGGGGGCAGGTAGTCCCCTTTAGGCAGCACTGCGCCGGATGGGCAAGTATGCTGACCTTCGGTCGCCGAGGGCGGCTCAGACGCGCACGCCTCGTCCGGACCGGGCATGCTGAAGCACCGACGATCTTTCGGTAGATAAGACATAATTCCTGTCCGGGGGAGCATGCCGGGCGAACGCGCCAGGCAGCGAAGGGCAGCGGACTTTCGAAGGAGTTGCGGCTATGTGGCGCGCTCGGCGGCATGGAACGACGGTCGACCTAGGAGCTAAGCCGGGCGGCCGCGCGAGGCGGAAGGCCGGCGCGGGCGGCGCCGCGCTGGTCACGCTGATGCTCGTGGCCGCTGGCTGCGGGACCAACAGCAATGCGACGTCCGGTAACACCCCGGTGAATGGCGGAACGGTCACCTATGCGCTGCCCGCCAATGTGACGCCGACCTACATGTTCCCGTTTAGTCCGCCTGGCGCCTTCACCATCGTCAACACCGCTACTCTGCAGTTCCTGATGTACCGGCCGCTGTACTGGTGGGGCGCCAAGGGCAAGCCGTACCTGAACCAGCCGCTCAGCCTGGCCTACCCGCCGACCTACAAGGGTCAGGTCGTGACGATCAAGCTCAAGCCCGGCTGGAAGTGGTCGAACGGCGACCCGGTCACGGCGAAGAACATCATGTTCTGGATGAACATGATGCAGGCCGTGCCGACGGATTACGGCGGCTACGTGCCCGGCGGCATCCCGGACGATATAACGAACGTTCACACGGTCGGCACCGACGAGGTGCAGATGACGGTGACGAAGAAGTTCTCCCAGACCTGGTTCACCGATAACGAACTGAGCCAGATCTCGCCACTGCCGGAGGCCTGGGACGTGACCGGCCCGAACACCAAGAGCGACTGCACCGACAAGGTGAGCGACTGCAAAGCGGTGTTCACCTACCTCGACAAGCAGGCGAAGGACACGAAGACCTGGACCTCGCCTTTCTGGAACGTTGTCGACGGGCCCTGGAAGCTCACCGACTACTCGACCGACGGCACGCTGACGTTCAGCTACAACACCAGGTACACGGGACCGGTGCCCAAGGACCACATCACGAAGTTCATCGAGGAGCCGTTCGCTACCGAGCAGGCCGAGTACAACGTCCTGCAGGCGGGCGGCCAGAACTCGCTCGACGTCGGCTACCTGCCCACGGTCAACGCGCCGGTGCCACCGCCGGGCGCGACGGTGGGTCAGAATCCGGTAGCCGGCTACAAGATGGCACCGGTGTACACCTGGGGCCTGAACTACATCCCGTACAACTTCAGCGACACCGACCCGCAGTTGGCGGTGCTCAACCAGCTCTACATGAGGCAAGTCCTTCAGTATCTCCTGAATCAATCCGCGATCGTGCAGGGCGCTCTGCACGGTTACGGGAAGGTCACGACCGGTCCGGTGGGCGACGCGCCGACGACGAAGTACCTCTCATCTACCCTCAAGAAGGGTGACCCGTTCCCGTTCAGCGTGCAGCACGCTCATCAGTTGCTTGCGAGCCACGGCTGGAGGGTTAACCCGGCCGGGCTGACCGTCTGCGCTCAGCCGGGATCGGCTAATGACGAATGCGGAGAGGGCGTCAAGGCCGGCACGAAGCTCGACCTCACGATGTTGTACGCCACGGGTAACGCGTGGGTCGAGGCGGCCATGCTGCAGCTGAAGTCGAACGCCGCCGCCGTCGGCATCCAGATCACCCTGATCCCGAAGACGTTCGACGGTGTCCTCGTGCAAGTGGAAAACGGCTGCGGGGCCCCGAAGTGCCCCTGGGAACTCGCCAACTGGGGTCAAGGCTGGAGTTACGTGCCCGACTACCTGCCGACCGGCGACACGCTGTTCGGGACGGGGTCGGGGGGCAACCTCGGACATTACAGCGACAAGAAGAACGACCGCCTGATCGCGTTGTCGCTAGAGACCGCCAAGCTGAAGCCCATGTGGGACTGGGAGAACTACCTGGTCAAGCAACTGCCGGTGATGTACCAGCCCGCCGCACCGGCGGCACTGGTGGAGTGGAAGGACAACTTGAAGATCGGACCGCTTGAGCCGACGCTGGCTCTCGTCCCGGAGACCTGGTACTTCGTGAAGTGACCGGCTTCCGCTGTCCCGATGACCGCCGCGGGTGATCACCTACCTGGTCAGGCGAGTCTTCCAGGCCGTCGTCGTGGTCGCGGTTGTGACGGTAGTGGTGTTCTGTTTCCGCTGGCTGCTGCCCGGCGGGAAAAGCCTGGGGCTGCCTGGTGGTAAAGGTCCGGCGGTGGTGCAGTACCTGACCTGGCTTGGCCAGGCGCTGCGCGGCAACCTCGGGTTCTCGCTCCAGCAGGGCACAACGGTCGGCGCGCTCCTGGCTGACAGCCTGCCCAGGACGCTCGTGCTCACGCTGACGGCGACCTTGCTGGCGATCGTGGTCGGAGTTCCGGTCGGATTCGGCCAGGCCCTGCACCGGGATAAGGCGACCGACGTGGTCATGCGTGGTCTCACCTACCTGGGCTACGGCATGCCGGCTTTCTTCCTGGGCTCGATCTTGATTTTTGTTTTCGCGGTCAAGCTGCGCTGGTTCGGTGCCGAAGGTCCGCAGGCCAGCGGGATAGCCGCGATCGTGAGCGACTGGCGCGACCTGACGCTGCCGGTGCTGACCCTGGCGATCTTCACCGGTGCGGTGTTTGCCAGGTACGCGCGCGCGGCCGCGGTCGATGCGCTGGCCAGCGACTACGTGCGGACGGCCAGGGGAGTCGGGGCGGGTCCCGGGCGGGTGATCGCCGGGCACGTGCTGCGGAACTCGCTGATCCCGGTCATCACGCTCGCCGGGCTCAGCCTGCCGCAGATCTTCGGCGGCGCGCTCGTGGTCGAGAGCCTGTTCAACATCGAGGGAATCGGCTGGCGGCTTTGGCAGGGCGCGCTGAAGCACGATTTTCCAGTCGTACTGGGCTTCATCCTGGTGATCGCCGCCGGAGCCGTGGCCGGGTCGCTGGTCGCCGACATCGGCTATGCCCTCGCCGACCCGCGAGTCAGGTACCACCGGCGATGAGAGGGCGGCATGCCGCACCGGCCCGCTGGCGGCTCTGGCTGCCCCAGCCGGTCACCCTCAGGTCAGCATCGCGGAACGGACACCCGGGCCACGCGGCGCCGGTCAAGCCGAGCCGGACGCGGTCCTTCCGCGTCAAGCCGACCGAGGCGGCGGGTGCGGCGATCATCGTGGCCATGATCGTGTTCTGTTTTGTCGTGCCGCTGTTCTACCGGCCCAACCTCACGCACGTGGACCTGACGCTGGCCAGCCGGCCTCCCGGCGGCGGGCATCTGCTCGGAACCGATCCGGATGGGATCGACGTGCTCGGCCGGCTGATGACCGGCGGACAGTTGTCGCTGGAGGTAGGCGTGGCGGCCGGGATTCTGGCCTCGGTCATCGGGTCGCTGTGGGGCGCAACCGCCGGTTACCTGGGCGGGGCGGTCGACGCGGTCATGATGCGCGTGGTCGACGCTGGCTTCGCGATCCCGGCCGTAGTCCTGCTGTTGCTGCTGAGTTCGGCCTACACACCGACGCCGGCGCTGCTGATCTTCGTGATCGCGGCCACCTCCTGGCTGGGCACGGCACGGCTGGTCCGCGGGGCGGCGCTGACGCTGCGGACCAGGGAGTTCGTGCAGGCGGTCAAGACGATGGGCGGCGGACGCACCAGGGCCATCGTCCGGCATGTCGCGCCGAACGCGCTCGGCCTGATCACGGTGAACGTGTCCTTCCAGATCGCCGACGCGATCGTGGTGCTGGCGACGCTCAGCTACCTGGGCCTAGGCGTGCAGCCGCCATCCTCGGACTGGGGCGACATGATCGCGGCGGGCGTTCCGCTTATTTATTCGGGCTACTGGTGGGAGATCTACCCCGCCGGAATCGCGATCATCTTGGTGGTCATCGCACTCAATCTGGTCGGCGACGGGCTGTCTGACCGGCTCGACGCGGCGCGTCGGCGACATTGAGGCCGGCCAGGAAAGTTGGCACTGACGTTGGCCGGCAACTGCTGGTTACGCCCCTAAGCGGCCCGACCAGGCTAAAATGTTGGTGAGCGCCGGTCCTGGGGTGGCGGCACGGCGCTTCGATCACCTTGGGCATGCCCAGGGCAGGTTTAGTCCAGACATGCGGCAGCGGCCGCCTGCGGGCTAACCCAGCCTGGGGTGCTGCCTGCTGACATGCCATCCAACTTCCCGCTGCGGACAGCAGGCCTGTAAGGCATGGTGCCGCTAGCCTTCTTGTGTTGGATGCCGCAGGGAGGGGATCGTTCTTGAGTGCTTGCAGGGATGCGAGGTGCGCGTGGTGAGCGCCTCGACCTCCGTGCCGCAGGCCGGACGACCTCGCCCGGGGCAGGCTTGCGACCTCACCATGCTCGAGTCCTTGATCGAGCAAGCTCCGGTCGGTTTCGCGTTCATCGGCGCCGATCTGCTGCTGCAACGGGTGAGCAGTTCGCTCGCGGAGATGACCGGCGGGACCCAGGACGGACAAGTCGGGCAGGCGATCGGTGCGGTCTGGCCGCCTGCGGTCGCGGCGGCCGCCGAATCGGCGGTGCGCAGCGTGATCGCGACCGGAAAGCCCGTACTGAACCAAATCACCTCGGCCGTCCGGTCGGGTGGTGAGCAGGACGGCGAGGACTCCGTCGAGACCATGGCGGCTGACCGAATCCCCGGGCCTCGTCCGGGCTCGGCGTCCGACGCCATCGCGGTCAACGGCAACGGCACCCTCGAGTCGCCGGAGCAGCCCGCACGGCGCCGGCTGGCCATGTCCTGGTATCCGGCCGGCGAACAGGCGCTGGCCGTGCCCGGGGTCACCATGATCGCGGTCGATGTGACCGCGGATGTCGCTGCCGCCGAGGCGGTGCGGCGTACCAACGAGCGTTACCGGTCCCTGGTGCAGGCCGGCAACCAGGTCGTCTGGGTCACCGACCCGTCCGGCCAGGTGAGCGAGGACTCGCCGGAGTGGCGCTGGATCACCGGCCAGTCGGTCGATGAGTATCTGACCCAGGGATGGCTGGCCGCCATCCACGCCGACGATATCGAGCGGATCGAGCGGGACTGGCTCAGCTGCATCAAGACCGGCACGGTCTTCGACGGCAGCTACCGGGTGCGCACCAAGACCGGTTCGTACAGGCACTACGACGTCCGCGCGGTGCCGATCGAGCGAGACGGCGCGATCGTGGAGTGGATGGGCGCCAGCACGGACGTCACCAGCCAGCGCGAGGCCGATGAGATGCGCGGTCGGCTCACCGAACAGCTGTCGGCGGCCGCGTTGCGTACCTCGCGGTTGCAGCAGGCCACCTCGCTGCTGGCCGAGGCGCTGTCCGTGCAGGAAGTGGTCGGCGTCATCACCGAGGTCGGACGGTCGGCGATCGGGGCCGACCGCTCGGCCGTGGCACTGGTCGATAAGGACCGGCTGAGGCTGCGGATCATCAGTTCCGACGCGATATCGGGCGAACTGGCCGGCGATATCCCGCTCGACGTGCCGAGCGTGATGACGGCGGCGGTCAGCACCCGTCGGCCGCTGATCCTGGACAGTCCGCAGAGCCTGCGCCGGCACTTCGATCCCGAGGATGCCGCCGAACTGTTCGGCCGCCACCGCGACGAGCGGGCCTGGGTCGGCCTGCCGCTGGCCACCTCGGGCAATCCGCTCGGCGCGCTGCAGTTCTCGTTCACCAGGCCGCGGCAGATCACCGAGGAGGAGCGGGTCTTTCTTGAGGCCCTCGCCGGTCAGTGCGCGCTAGCGCTCGAACGCGCCATGCTGTACGAGCGCGAGCACACGACGGCCGAGACGCTTCAGCGCAGCCTGCTGCCCGACAACCTGCCTGACGTGCCCGGCATCGCGCTCCGCGCCTTCTACAAGCCGCTGTCGATCGAGGTCGGGGGCGACTGGTACGACGCGTTCCGGCTCCCGGACGGCAAGCTGGCGGTCGCGGCCGGGGATGTGATGGGCAAGGGCCTGACCGCGGCGGCCGGGATGGGCCGGGTCAGGAACGCCCTCCGAGCGCTGGCGCTGACCGATCCGAGGCCAGCCGCCGTGCTCGCCGGACTTGACCGGCTGTTCATGGCGACGGAGCTGGACGAGCAGGTCACCACGGTCTGCTACCTCGTCGTTGATCCTCGCACCGGCGAGGGTGTGGCGGGCAATGCCGGGCACCTGCCGCCGCTGCTGCTCGGACCGGACCGGGCGCCGTGGCTTGACGGGGCCGAGGCCGGCACGCCGCTTGGCTGGGCGAGTCCGAGGCAGCAGTACCCGTTCCGCCTGCCGATCGGGCATACGGCGGTGCTCTACTCGGACGGCCTGGTCGAAAATCGCAAGCGCGGCCTGGACGCCGGGCTGGACGAACTGGTGGCGGTCGCGGCGCAAGCGCCGCCCGGAGTCGCCGAAGATCCGGACAAGCTCATTGAGTACCTGGTGGAGCGGATGCTCGCCGGTTACGAGCAAGACGACGATGTGACGGTTCTCGTGCTGCAGATGCCGGGCCGGGAGGGCGGGGGTTCCAAGGGGTCCCATCCTCGTCACCCCTCGCCCAACCACCCCGGCCAGCACCGCAGCGGGGGCGGACGTGGACGCAAGCGCGGCTGAAGACAGGCTGGGAAGATCAAGATTGGCTAGGAGTGGGTACGATTTCCCCGCGTGCGGGTGCGGGAATCGGTCTGATCGGGGGGCAGGAGGCTGCGCCTGTACGACCTACCTCTCAACTCCGCCTAAGGTGGGGGGCGGGAGCGTTACAGGTCGGGTCGGCAGCCAGGTGCGGCGGGGTGGGGGCTTCGTCGTGGGTCAGGCGCGGCTTGACCAGGCGACGTCGCCAGGTCAAGGCAGCTTCAGCCTGGCGGTAGCGTCTAGTAGCTACCACATGATCGCAGGAGGGTGTCGCCTGATTGCTCGGTCGGGCTCGCGCCGCCAGCGACCGGAGATAGAACTGAGCTAGTGCGGCTTATCGGCCAGCGAAGGAAGGGGTGACCGCGGTGGCAGGCACAGTTCCGGCAAACACCGGCAGTGCGGTTTCCGGACGGTCGTCCGGAAACCGCACTGCAAGCTCCGCGGCGCGGAGGCAGCCAACGCCATCAAGCCGAGGCGCTCGTGTTCCGCAGCAATCCCGGGCAGATCTCGTCGCTGAGCCCGCGCCTGCGGGGGGTTCCGGGGGGTCGTCCCCCCGGGCGGGCACGACAGACGGCAACGGGTCTTCGGGGCGGTCGGCCATCAATCCGCGCAAGTCATCGCGCCGACCGCCAAGTAAGGGCGGCGCTGCGACGGAGGGCGCTGCCGGGACGGTTTCAGGCGGCAGAACGGATACTGTTGTGGATCAAGGTGCCCCGTCGTCGGCTAGCACGGCGGTGGGCGGAGGGGGGTCGTCCCCCCGGGCTAGCACCGCGCGCCGGTCAGCTGCGAAGACTCGAGCCGACCGAGGCGCAGAGCGTGCCGGCGCCAATGGCGCTCGCGGCAAGGGAACTGGCACTGATGGCGAGAACGGTCTCGCCGGCATCGCTGACCTGGAAGGTGACGTGAACCTGGCGGAGTCGACTGATCTGGACACTGAGACTGATCTCGGCCAGATGACCGAAATGGATGGCGATCCCGATCTCGCCGAAGGCGAGCTGGATGGCGAGCCTGATCTTGCCGACGTCGCCGACCTGGATGTTGATCTTGATGATCTGTCCGGGCTCGATGGCGATGAGTCGGATGACGAAGAGGGCCATGACGCGGTCGGCGGCCTTGACCTGGTTCCCGATGCGTCGGGCGAAGACGAGGCCGAGGACGGCGAGGATTCTGACGAGGCGAGCGAGCCGAAGACCGCCGCCGGGCCCGCGGTTGCCGGGACCGTCGCGGAGACAGCCGCCACCGAGGAATCGGAGGACGAGGCCTTCGTCTACGGCGACGACGACGAGGACCTGCCAGCGGCTCAGGTCGCGGTAGCCGGCGCGACGTCCGATCCGGTCAAGGACTACCTGAAGCAGATCGGCAAGGTCCCCCTGCTGAACGCCGAGCAGGAGGTCGAACTGGCCAAGCGGATCGAAGCCGGGCTGTTCGCCGAGGAGAAGCTGGCCGACGGCGCCCGGGCGCTGCCGCCGGATGTCCGCGATGATCTGGACTGGATCGCCGAGGACGGCCGCCGGGCCAAGAACCACCTGCTCGAGGCCAACCTCCGGCTCGTGGTCTCGCTGGCCAAGCGGTACACCGGACGCGGCATGCTCTTCCTTGACCTGATCCAGGAGGGCAACCTGGGCCTGATCAGGGCGGTCGAGAAGTTCGACTACACCAAGGGCTACAAGTTCTCGACCTACGCGACGTGGTGGATCAGGCAGGCGATCACCCGCGCGATGGCTGACCAGGCCAGGACGATCCGAATTCCCGTGCACATGGTCGAGGTCATCAACAAGCTGGCTCGGGTGCAGCGGCAGATGGTGCAGGACCTGGGCCGGGAGCCGACGCCGGAGGAGCTGGCCGCTGAACTCGACATGACTCCTGAGAAGGTCATCGAGGTTCAGAAGTACGGCCGGGAGCCGATCTCGCTGCACACGCCGCTCGGTGAGGACGGCGACAGTGAGTTCGGTGACCTGATCGAGGACTCCGAGGCGATCCAGCCGGGCGAGGCGGTCAGCTTCACGCTGCTGCAGGAGCAGTTGCACTCGGTGCTCGATACGCTGTCCGAGCGCGAGGCCGGCGTCGTCTCGATGCGGTTCGGGCTTACCGACGGGCAGCCGAAGACGCTGGATGAGATCGGCAAGGTCTACGGCGTGACCCGGGAGCGGATCCGCCAGATCGAGTCCAAGACCATGTCCAAGCTCCGCCACCCGTCCAGGTCCCAGGTGCTCAGGGACTACCTGGACTAAGAGCAAGAGAACGGCCCGCCACCGGTCAGGTGGCGGGCCGTTTTGCTTTGTTGTTGGGGGTCGACCTTGATTGTTAGCGGCTGGTTGAGTCCTCGCTTGGCTTGGCCGTCAGCCTCGCCGTCTCATCGTGGATCTCGACGGCGACCTTAGCCAGAGCGGGCGCGTGCTGACGGTTGTGGTGCGCGCAGAACAGCAGCTCGGCGGAACCAGGCAAGATCACGCGTACGTAGGCAGGGGCACCGCACCGGTCGCACAGGTCGTTGGCATTCAGCGGCTTCGTTGGGGCCATCGCTCCGGTCATGTCCGCCTCCCTTGCCCGATGACCGCCGACGGGATTGCCGGCGGTTTGAACAACCTGCGATCTCTACGCATCACAACACCTAGCCAGTCTCGTGTCATCCCAAGCCACCCAGACGTACGCCGTGGGCGAACACATTAGGGATCGCTGACATGATCTTTATACGACAGGCCCCCAAAGAGCAAGTTGTCCCAGGTAGCCGGGTATGCGCTCGGCGCGCCAGGTCAGGGGTGACGGCATGGACCTATATTCTTCGGGTAGAAAATTTTCCGGCGCGCGGCCAAGTTGGGAAGGTCGCGGCCCCTTCCCTCGAGTGGAGAACGAGCGCCGTGACCGCCGCCCTGCGCGAAGCGCCCCTGCCGGCCAGCCTGGTCGACGGATACTCGGCACGGCATCTGACCGTGCTGGAAGGTCTCGATGCCGTCCGCAAACGGCCGGGCATGTATATCGGCTCGACCGATGAACGGGGCCTGCTGCACTGCCTGTGGGAGATCATCGACAACGCGGTCGACGAGGCGCTGAACGCCACCTGCACCAAGATCGAGATCATCCTGCACGAGGACGAGTCGGCCGAGGTGCGCGACAACGGCCGGGGCATCCCCGTCGACATCGAGCCCAAGACCGGTCTGAACGGCGTCGAGCTGATCATGACCAGGCTGCATGCCGGCGGCAAGTTCGGCGGCAGCTCCTACACCGCATCCGGTGGCCTGCACGGGGTCGGCGCTTCGGTCGTCAACGCGCTTTCCGGCCGGCTGGACGTGTGGGTCGACCGCGAGGGCTACGAGTGGTACGGCAGCTTCCGGCGCGGCGTGCCCGGTGAGTTCACCGGCGACGGTCCCGATGCGAAGTTCAAGCGGGGATCGGGGCTGCGCAAGCTCGGAAGGGTACCCAAGAACAGGACCGGCACGAGGATCAGGTTCTGGCCGGACAAGCAGATCTTCGTCCCAGGCGCCCGGATGCTGTTCGACTCGCTGATCGAGCGGGTGAGGCAGACGGCCTACCTGGTGCCCAACCTGTCGCTCGTGATCACCGACGAGCGGGTGAGCGCCGACGATGACGGCCAGCCGAAGACCGCCGAATTCAGCTTCAGCGGCGGCATCAGCGAGTTCTGCGAGCATCTGAGCCGCGGCACGCCGGTGACCGACGTGCTCAGGCTGACCGGAACCGGCCAGTTCGTCGAGACGGTGCCGGTGCTCGATGACCTCGGCCACCTCACGCCCACCGAGGTCGAGCGCACCATCGAGGTCGATGTCGCGCTGCGATGGGACAGTGGGTACGACTCAATCGCCCGATCCTTCGTTAACGTGATCGCCACCCCTAAGGGCGGCACCCACGTCACCGGATTCGAGCGGTCGCTGGTCAAGACCATCAATGAGCAGCTCAAGGCTTCCAGAGTCCTGAAGGCCGGCGATGAGTCGGTCGTCAAGGAAGACGTCCTCGAGGGGCTCACCGCGGTCGTCTCGGTACGGCTCCCAGAGCCTCAGTTCGAGGGCCAGACCAAGGAAGTGCTCGGCACCCCGGCCGCGTCGACGATCGTGGCCCAGGTCGTGAAGACCGAGCTCACGGCATTTCTGGAAGGTCGGGTTCGCGGCAGCAAGCAGCAGGCCAAGGCCGTGCTCGAGAAGGTCGCGGCCGCCGCCAAGACCAGGATCGCCGCCCGCGAGCACCGGGAGAATCAGCGTCGCAAGTCTGTGCTCGCCAGCTCGGCGCTTCCGGCCAAGCTGGTCGACTGCCGGGCGGCCGACGATCGCAGCGAGCTGTTCATCGTGGAGGGCGACTCGGCGCTCGGCACCGCCAAGCTGGCGCGGGACTCGGAGTTCCAGGCGCTGCTGCCGATCCGCGGCAAGATCCTCAACGTCCACAAGGCGTCGCTGTCCGACATGCTGAAGAACGCCGAGTGCGCCGCGATCATTCAGGTGCTCGGGGCCGGCTCAGGCAATGCCTTCGATCTGGAGGCGGCCAGGTACCAGCGCGTGATCATGATGAGCGACGCCGACGTTGACGGCGCGCACATCCGATGCCTGCTGCTTACCTTGTTCTACCGGTACATGAAGCCGCTCGTGGAGGCCGGCCGGGTGTTCGCGGCCGTGCCGCCGCTGCACCGGATCGAGCTCGTGAACCCGAAGAGGGGCGCGGAGAAGTACCTCTATACGTACTCAGATGCCGAGCTGAATCGCACGCTGCTTGAGCTCGAGCGCAAGGGCCAGCGCTGGAAGGATCAGCCTCAGAGGTACAAGGGCCTGGGGGAGATGGACCACGGCCAGCTGGCCGAGACCACCATGGACCCGCGCAAGCGGACGCTGCGCCGGATCAAGATCTCAGACGCGGCGTCGGCGGCCGGGATCTTCGACCTGCTGATGGGCAGCGAGGTCGCCCCGCGCCGTGACTTCATCGTCGGCGGCGCGGCCGAGCTCGACCCCGCCAGGATCGATACCTAGTTATTTCATGACCGCACGGATCGCGGCGGTCAGCTGATCGCGACCGGGCTGGACCGCCCGGTCCAGGGCCTGCGCGAACGGCAGGACTGCGCCCTCTGGTCGGCTGACCCTTCTCGGCGGCGCGGTCAGGCGCATTTCCTCGGTGGCGGTCGCCAGGATCTCGGCGCCGAACCCGCAGAACCGGTTCGAGTCGTCGATGACCACCAGCCGTCCGGTACGACCCACTGACTCGGCGAGCGCGACCCAGTCGAACGGGTACACGGTCCTCGGGTCGAATACCTCGACCGAGATCTCGTCGGCCAAATCGACGGCGACGGCGAGGGCGTCGGTCACCAGATGCCCGAGCGCGACGACGGTCACGTCGCTGCCTCGACGGTGCACTCGGGCCGACCCGATCGGTACCGGCAGGAGTTCGGTGGTCACGTCCTCGCGGATGTCCATCGCCGCCGCCGGAGCGAAGATCACGGTCGGGTCGTCGTCCCTGATCGCCGAGACGAGCAGCCCGTAGGCATCAGACGGAGTCGCCGGCACGATGGTCTTGAGCCCGACATGGGCGTACAGGCTGTAGGGGTGATCGGAGTGCTGGCCGGCCCAGCCCTCGCGCGAACCGGAACTCGGCACCACATAGGTCACCGGCACGGCAACCTGGCCACCGGTCATCAGGGAGAACTTATGAGCCTGGTTGGCGATCTGCTCGAACACGAGAAAGAGCAGCGACGGAATCTGGAACTCGATTACCGGGCGCATGCCGACGAGAGCAGCGCCGGTCGCCATCGAAGTGAACGCCTGCTCGGAGATCGGCGTGTCGATGATCCGCTCCGGCCCGAAGCGCTTGGCCAGGCCCGCGGTGAACCGGGCGATTCCGGCCGCGATGTCCTCGCCGAACACGAACACCGTCGGGTCGCGTTCGAGTTCGTCGGCCAGTGCTTGATTCAGGGCCTTGGCGTAGGAGAGCTTAGCCATCGGCGGTGCCTCCTCGGGCGACGAGACCGCTCGCGTACAGGTACGCCTGGGCGTCCTTTGGATCCGGATCAGGACTGGACCGGGCGAATTCCTGGGCGGCGTCGATGACGGCGGTGATCTCGGCGTCGATCCGCTCGCGCTCCTGCCCGGGGATTCTCGCCCCCTGGAGGATAAGCGGGTCGCGCTGCCGCCAGCGGTCGATTTCAGCTTGCGTCCGGTAGGCCAGGCGGATCTTCCGCTCGATCGTGTGGTGCGGGCCGAACCGGTAAGTAAGCGCCTCGATCAGGGTCGGCCCGGCGCCGTCGCGGGCGGCCTGGACGGCGCTGGCCGCGGTCGCGTGCACCGCGGCCACGTCCATGCCGTCGACGCAGGCGCTGGCCATGCCGAACGCGGCGGCCCGCCCGGCGGCGGTGCCCGCCACGGCGCCCGCCGTGGACATCGTGGTGGCGTAGCCGTTGTTCTCGCAGACGAAGATCAGCGGCAGCCGCCATAGTGCCGCGAGGTTCATGGTCTCCAGCAGCACGCCCTGATTCAGGGCGCCGTCACCGAAGAACGTGACTACCACCTGGCCGGAGCCCTTTCGCTTCGCCGCCCACGCGGCGCCGGCGGCGATCGGTGCCGCGCCGCCGACGATCGCGTTGGCGCCGAGGATGCCCACGCCCAGGTCCGCGGCGTG
The DNA here is from genome assembly GCA_035606435.1 of Streptosporangiaceae bacterium. Lineage (GTDB taxonomy): Bacteria > Actinomycetota > Actinomycetes > Streptosporangiales > Streptosporangiaceae > Chersky-822. The sequence goes on from DATNFM010000162.1 coordinate 24,003, forward strand.
CATCGAGCCGCCGCGGCCCCGGTTAAGGCCGGTCTCCCGGCCGCACAACTCGGCCAGCATCCGGCTGGGGTCGGCCCCCTTGGCCAGGACGTGACCATGCCCGCGGTGCGTGCTGGTGATCTGGTCATCCGCGCGTAGCGAGGCACAAACGCCGACGGCTACCGCTTCCTCCCCGATGTAAGGGTGGATGCCGCCGACGATCTCTCCGGTCTTGACCATCTCCAGCGCGCGTTCCTCGAACTGCCTGATCAGCCCCATCGTCCGGTACAGCGCGCCAGGAGCCGGGGCGGGATCGGGAGCTAGCGGCGCGTCGGGAACTGTTCCGTCGTCTAGCACTGCCAGGTCACCGGGCAATAGTCAGGATCTGAGTAGTCCGGCGTGCCGTCCAGCGTGGTGCGTACCATCACGTCGTTGTTGTAGACGACTCTGGTGCCGTCGGGCTTGACGTACGGGCGCCACTGGTTGTCGCCGTCCTGCAGGTGCAGCGAGATCGCGCGCCTGGGCGTGGCGGACCGGTTATGGCTGCTGCCATGGTAGATACGGCAGTGGTGGAAGCTCATGTGCCCCTTGGGAATGATCATGGGGATCTGGTTCACTGAGCCGCCGTTGAACTCAGCGGTCTTCTGCAGCAGGTCGTCGAGCTCGTTCCTGTCCCTCTGGGCGAAGTGCCTGGTCGAGTCGTCGCCCGGGATGTCCTTCCATCGGTGGCTGCCGTCGATCATCGTGATCGTGCCCATCTGCTCTCCGCAGTCGTGGAACGGGATGAACGCCGTCAGCATCTGATCGGAGGAACAGGTCTGCCAGTAGTGGCGGTCGGCGTGCCACGGCACCAGGTTGGTGACCTCGTCGGGATTCGGCGGCTTATAGATCATCGTCGACTGGAAGATACGGATTTGCGGGGTGCCTGCCAGCCTGGCCGCGACCGCACCGACTACCGGCTTGCGCAGGATCGCGGCGATCGCGTCCGACTCGTAGTGGACGTAGTCGTTGTGCCGCTGTACCGGCCCGTGCGAGGCCTCCCAGTACGCGAGGTTCGGCGGTCGCTGCGGCAGCGCCCGGTCCCGGTGGCCCGCGTAGAACTGGTCGCTCGCCTCGACCAGCGCGTCGATCTCCTCGTCGCTGAACAACTTGCGAGTCAGGTACCAGCCGTGCTGTTGGTACTGCTCGACCTCGTCATCCGTCGGCAGTAGCTCGAGTTCGGCGGCTGTCAGCGTGAATGGGCTCGTTGTGGTCATCGTTGCGCCTTTCGATCCGATCCAGTGGCTGGTGTTTCAGTGCTGCCTGGCAAGGGGCGTGACGCCGGTGCGGGTGTCTTCGAGCGCTTCGTACAGCGCCCTGATGTTGCGGGTGCCGAAAGTCAGGGCGCCCTGGCGCTCAATCAGCTCGAAGAACAAGGTGCGCCGCTCGTGCGTGGATCGGGCGAAGATCTGGAACATCTGTCCCCACCGGTCGCGGTCGGCGAGCACGTTGAGTTCGCGCAGCACGTCGAGCGGAATCGCCAGCTTGCCCAGCCGTCCTTCGAGCGCCTGGTAGTAACCGGCCGGGGCCACGAGGAACTCCACGCCCCGCCCCGCGAACGCGGCGACGGCGGTCGCGATGTCCGGGGTCCTGAACGCCAGATGCTGCACGCCGGCTCCGTCGTGCGCCCGCAGGAAGTCATCGATCTGACCTGGTTCAAGGTCCGTGTCCGGCTCGATGAGCGTGAACGTCACCAGCCCGTCGTGATCTTGCACGACCTTGGAGAGCATTGCCTGGGTGCCGACCTCGATCCGCTCGTCGTAGATCTGGGCCAGGCCGAACACGTCGCGATAGAAGCACACGGTCCGGTCGAGTTCTCCGGCCGGAAGGCATACGGCTACGTGATCGAGTTCGCTCAGCAGTTCGTCGGCGACCTCGCCGCAAGAGCCTGGCTCCATCTCGATGAAGCCAGGCGCGAACTCTCCGTCCGGGCTAGTGCGCTCGACCAGTTTGTGCGTGACGTCGCCGAAGCCGCCGACGAGCGCGGTGCCGACCCGCTCGCGGCCGGACTCGGCGAAGCTAGGGGCGGCCAGGCCCTTGCCTCCGGCGGCGACGATGTCGTCGAACGTCTGCCGGACGTCGTCGGTAGCGAAGGCGATTATCGCGACGCCGTCACCGTGCCTGGACAGGTAGGCCGCGACCGCGTCGTCGGCCGTTCCCGGCGCGGTCACCAGCATCTTGACGTGGCCGTGCCTGAGCAGGACCGACCGGGGGCCGCTCGATGCGACCGACCGGCCGGCTAACCGGAAGCCGTAGCTTCCGCACAGCCCTTCGGCTGCCTTTTCCAGGTCTTCGACGTAATATTCGACATGATCGAATCCATGGATCTTCATTGGGGTTAGCTCCTATTCTGCTCGCCGGGATCAGCGCTCCGGGCATGGGCGGTTTCATGTCGATGACCACCAGGACGGCCCGACCAGTTCGGCCGTGCCGAAGGCCGCGCCGCCCAGGTAGGCGTTCGCGGCGATGACAAGTGCGGCGTCGGCGTCGCCGTCCTCGATCAGCAGGGCGGCGGTGGCGTGCGCCTCGGCAAGGGCGCGCGAGGTCAGGTCCTCGGCTTGGCCCTCGCTAGTGGCACTGGGTTGGCAAGCACTGCCGGGCATGGTACAGACGACCGGGCCGGCCAGGCCCCAGCGCGCCGCGACGTATCCGGCGGCAGCGTTCAGGTTGGATTGATAGAAGAGCAGCGGCGGCACCCGTCGACCCGCTTGAACGGCGGTCGCGACAGCGGCTGCGGTCGCGAGATCGCCAGTCGAGGTCGCGATCGCGATCGCGGTGCGCTCACCGCGGGCTAACACGGCCGGAGGTGCGCCGAAAAAGCTGGAGAGGCAACGCTCCGCGACCGCGGCGACGAGCGGGCTGAAGGCCGATTCGATGAATCCCGCGACGCCGGGCAGCTCGGTATCGGCGTCGTCGGCAGGCCACTGCGCTCGCGCCAGCACCACGATCGTCATAGTCCCTCGTTCATGCCGCAGCCAAGAGCAGAGCGGTGCTGGCGCCACCGAAAGCTGCGTTCAGGCACAGAGCATACCTGGGACGGGCCTGCCTGGACGTTCCGAGCACGAGGCTGAGCTGGCACGCCGGGTCATCGGCGAGAAATCCGGCGTTCACCGGCAGCAGCCCGGCCTGCAGCGCGAGTACGGTGACCACCAGCTCGATCAGCGAGGAGGCCTCCAGCGCGTGTCCATGCAGCGACTTGGTCGAGCTGACGGGAACCGAGCCGGCGGCGGCCTCGAATGCCCGGTGAATGGCGGCCGACTCCGAGGCGTCGGCGAAGGCGGTTCCTGAGCCGTTGGCGTTGATATAGCCGACCTCGGCCGGCGCGACCTTGCCCCGGCCAAGCGCGGCGGTGATAGCGCGGGCCAGCCCGGTGCCGTCGGGATGCGGCTGGACGACATGGAAAGCGTCTCCCGCGCGGCCCCATCCGGTCATCAGCGCGAGCACCTCGGCACCGCGTCGGCTGGCAGCCTGGGCGCTCTCCACGACCACGGCTGCGATGCCGTCGCCGAGCAGCATGCCCTTGCGGCCAGAGCTGAAGGGCCGGACCTGGCCGTCGACGGCGAGCGTGCGGCCCGCGTCGAAGAGCCGGAAACTGTCCGCATCGACCAGGAAGCCGGCGGCGACGATCACCTGGCTGGCCCGACCGGCACCGATCATGGTGGCGGCGTCGGCGACGGCCGTGCTCCCGGCCACGCAGGCAGTCGTGTAGATCCGCGCGGGGTAAGGCAGTCCGGTCGCGGCCGCGACTTCGGCCGGTACCGCGCCGATCACGTCGCTCGCCTCCGGATCTCTTGCGCGATCGGAGTCGGTATGCAGCGCGAGCAGGAAGTCGGCCTCGGCCCGGCTCACGGCATCAAGCCCTGCGCGCTGGCAGGCCTGATCAGTCACGGCGGCGATCTCCGCGCCCAGCTTCGGCTCGCCCGCCAGTTCGGCCGCCATCGTCGCGCGGCAGCCGCCGGTATCGAACCGAGAGGCCGGCCGGAAGGCCGGCTGCCCCGATGCGAGCCCATCGAGCAGCCGATCCTCGCCCCGGCCGAAGGCGGTACTCACGCCGAGGCCGGTGATGACGATCTGGCCTGGCTCTGCTTTCCTCCGAGGGCGGCCCCGGGGCCCGTCCGGGCGGCTAGCTATGTTCCGCACCGGCTAGCACCTCGCGCAGCGCTGAAACCGCGCCCGACACAGTCGTCATCTGCGTCAGGGTGTCGTCGCTCAGGTCCAGCGTGACGCCGCACTGCTGCTCAACCTTGGTGATCAGCCAGACCAGCTCGAGCGAGCCGATCTCCTCGGCCACCTCATCGGGCGAGCGCTGGCCGAAGGTGGCCAGCATCGCGATCACGTCCGCCCGATCAGGTGCCACAGGCTGGCTCATTCCGGATCGCCAGCCGGCACCGCGATCCGCTTGCCGACCTCAGTGGTGAACTCCTTCAGGGTCATGAGCGCGAGCTCGTCGCCGTCTTCGTCGGAGAACTTCAAGCCGAAATGGTCTTCGACCCGCACGGCCAGTTCCGCGACGGCCAGCGACTCGAGGTCCAGCCCGGCCGGGCCAAGATCGGTATCGCCGGTGACATCACTCGTGTCGTAGTTCATTTCCTTCAGCGAGTTCAGAATGAACTCGCGAATTTCCTCTTCCACGTGATCCCTCCCCACTCCGTTGTGTTCGGTCGCCCGGCATCGGCCGGCCATCCCGGTCGGCTCGCGTGCCTGCGGGTCACGTTGTATCCGCTGGTGCAGCCTCTGCCGCCCCGCGCAGCACGGCTCTGTCGCGCACGTTCTTGCCGGTCGCGGTGCGCGGCAGTTCGGGCAGTACGTAGATCCGGCGCGGTCGCTTGTAGGCCGCGAGCTGATCGGCCAGCGCTGCCTGCACGGACGACAGCCCGACCCCGTCCTTGAGCACCAGGTAGGCCTCGATCGCCTCATCGAAGCTCACCACGGCCGAGGCGACGCCCGGGAGCGCGCCGATCGTCTGCTCGACCTCGGTGAGATCGACCTTCAGGCCGCCGATGGACACCTGCGAGTCGAGCCGCCCGAGAATGGTCACGAGCCCGGTCTGGGCGTCCATGGCGGCAGCGTCCCTGGTGCGCAGCCAGCCGTCGATCCAGCGCGTCTCGTCGATCAGCCCGATGTACGGTGAGGCCGGCATGGCTACCTGCAGTTCGCCGTCAGCCACGCGCAGCCGCATTCCCGGAGCGGGCTCGACGGCCGGGGCCAGTTCACCGGTCAGGTCGGTAGCGATCACGCCGAGTTCGGTCATCCCGTACATGCTTCCGAGCGGCACGCCGTAGCCGGCTGTGAAGGCGGCTGGCACCCACGGCCTGGTCAGCTCGCCGGCCACGACCATCCGGGTGAGCGCGGGCATCGGCTTGGGATCGGAGGTCAGGAGTTCGGCGTGGAACGGCACGCCGAGAAGCATCGTCGGCTTGCCGGTGCGATCGACAGCGGTCCTGATGCCGTCCGCGGTGAGCCGGTCGGGGAAGGCCAACTCGATGCCGGCGTGCAGGCTGTGCAGCAGGCCGCCAACCAGGCCGAGCACGTGCACGATCGAGGCGAGCAGGACGATGGCGGTCCCGGCCCGCGGATAGCAGTCGAGCTTGTCGTACCGGCCTAGTTCGAAGATCAGGTCATCGGAGGTGCGGGCGATGACCTTCGATGGTCCGGTCGAGCCCGAGCTGAGCTGAATCAGGCAGTGCGCGGTCTGCGCGGGCACTCCGCCTGGCCTGCCCGTCGGCGTCGCGGTCAGCGTCGCCCAGCCGCTCATCGGCGCCATCGTGACGTCGCGGGCCTCGACCACGACCTGAGGGGACAGGCGATCCAGCGCCTTGTCGACTTCGGCGCGCGATAGGCGGTGGTCGAGCAAGCTCACCTGCGCACCGATGCGCCAGGCGGCGAGCAGCGACGCTACGTAGCCAAGCGAGGGAGGGAGATGTAATGCGGCGGTGCCGCCGGCTGTGAGCCCGGCTTCGGTCAGCCGCCCTTGCTGGGATGCCACGAGCTGGCGCAGTTCTTGCCTGGTCAACGGGGCGCCGAGGTGCAGGCACACGTCGTCATCAGGTCCAGCTAGCAGCTCACGGTCGACCCAGTTGCCCGAAGTGGACATGCATCATCCCTTACAGGACCGTTCTTCAACGGACTACGAGCGCCTTTTGCCGAGAGAGTTACACAATCGGCGCATCAGGTCAAGCCATGGCCGATTCCGTGTTTTCGTCCGGCCATCGGGCAACCTCTACACCGAATGTAACCGTACCGGCAAGTGCTACCGCTGCCCGGAAGCCCGGCGGCGCCGGCACGTCGGCTATCCGGTATGTGCTCGCTGGCTCGGCGCAGCTGACGATCTGGCGATCGCGAACCTCGATCCGGAGATTTGGCCAGAGCCGGCCGCCGGCCGCCTTGACGACCGCCTCCTTGCGAGCCCACAGATGGGCGAAGCGATCCGCTCGCGTGCACGCGTCGGAGGCGGCCCCGACGTAGAGCGCCTCATCGGGCGGGAAGAACCGCGCCGATAGCGCGATCGTGTCCATTGCGGGCATCAGGTGCTGGATGTCGACGCCCACGGAACGGTGCGCGCTGGTCGCCACGGCGATCAGGCTGCCTGAATGCGAGAGGCTGGTGCGCAGGTCAGACCACGGGGGAGAGAGTTCCGGCTTGCCGTGTTCGCCCGGGATCCAGGTGAGCGCCTCGGCCGGCGTGTTCAGCCCGCGGCCGGCCAGGATCCGCAGCGCGCCGTGCGCGATGACGAACTGATGCCGGTCGCGCGCGGTCAGGAACGCCGCGGCCCGGGTGCGCTCGCCGTCGTCGAGCACCTCGGTGCACCTGGCCAAGATTTCCGGCGGCACGTCACACGGAATGATCCAGACCCGGACTAGATCGGTCACGACATCCATTGTCGCGGGGTTCGAGGCACTGTTGCGGGGGTTGCAGGGGTCGCTCAGAATGGCGGCGATGCCGCTCTAGCGAAAGGCGTGCCAACCTTGCCACTCGACCCGCAGCTGCAGGCTATGCGCGACCAGCGTGAACGTGACAAAGTCGCGCCGCTCTACACGATGACGCTTGCCGACGCCAGGGCAGCCGATCTTGCCTCGATCCAGGCCGGCGGCGGAGACCCTCTGCCCGTTCACGAGGTCGTCGACCTGGTAATTCCCGGGCCCTCAGGCGAACTGCCGGTGCGGGTGTACCGACCCTCAGGCGAGCGGCCGCTGCCAGCGCTGCTGTACTTCTTCGGCGGCGGCTGGGTGCTCGGCACCATCGACACCGCCGACGGCGTCAGCCGCAGCCTGGCCAACGCCTCGGGGGCACTCGTAATCGTCGTCGGCTACCGGCTGGCCCCCGAGCACCCGTTCCCGGCGGCGGCGGCTGACTGTTACGCGACGCTGCGCTGGGTCGCCGATCACGCCGCCGAGATCGGCGCCGATCCCGCCCGCCTCGCGGTCGGAGGCGACAGCGCCGGAGGAAATCTCGCGGCCGGGGTGGCGCTGCGGGCCCGCGCCGACGGGCTGGCCCTGGCCGGCCAGCTTCTGGTGTACCCCAACACCGACCAGTTCGCCGACGACGAGTCGATGCGCACCAGCGATGATCGCTATCTGTTCAACCGCTACTCGGTTGCCTGGTACCGCCAGCACTACCTGGCCAACCCCGACGACGCGGCCAACCCGCTGGCCTCCCCGCTCCGCGCCGAGACTCTGGCCGGGCTGCCTCCCGCTCTTGTGATCACCGCGGAGTACGACCCGCTCCGTGATCAAGGTGAGGCCTACGCACGCCGGCTGGCCGACGAAGGCGTCAACGTCGAGCTCAGCCGCTATCAGGGCATGGCGCACGGGTTCTTCACGATGGCCGGTACCGTGGACGCCAGCCGGACCGCCCTGGCGGAGGCCGGCTCGACGCTGGCCGAATGGTTCGGTTCTGCTGGCTCGGGCGGCCCCCGCCGTCTGCCGCCGGGCGCCTGACGTGCTCGAGCCGATCGGCCGGGACCTGACCGTCGTGGAATTCGCCGGAGCGCATGCTGGCACGGCCCCGCTGACCTGGGGTCAAAAGGCGATCTACCAGGACATGTGCGAGAGCGGCAACCAGTTCAACATGGGCGGACGGATGGAACTTCTGCCCGGCAGCACGATCGAAGACGCGGCCGCCCGGCTGCGGCGTCTGATGCTCAGGCACGCCGCCCTCCGGATGCGGCTGCGGACGGACGGGGCCGGCGGGCCTGGTCAGGAGATCGCTGGTTCCGGGGAGATCGGCCTGGACATCCTGACCCTTCCCGGCGAAGTCGATGAGGAGCAGGTGGCGCGGTACGCGTCCGACCTCATGGACACCTGGCCCCTTGCGCGATCCGATTTCGAGCGCGACTGGCCGTTGCGGATGGCCGTGATCAGGCAGGCCGGCTCCTGCCTGTACCTCGTCTGGGTCCTGTCCCACCTGGCGACCGATGGCGGAGGTCACATGCTGATGCTCGAGGACCTGATGGCCGACGAGACGGCCGGCCGGGAGGTCGGCGATCCTAGGCACCCCGATGTCCTCGACCTCGCCGCGGCCGAGCAGGAGCCGCAACTTCGGCAACTCAGCAAGCGGACGCTGCGGTACTGGGAGTCTGCGCTCAAGGACATCCCGGCGCAGACCTTCACCGAATCGACCGATCCCCGCGATCGGCCAGAGCCGCGGTACTGGCAGGCCAGGTTCCGCTCGCCCGCGACGCACCTGGCCGTGCTGGCCATCGCCGCTCGCACCGGCACCGACCTTTCGCGCGCTACGGTCGCGGTCATCGCGACCGCGATCGGGCGGGTCACCGCGGCGAGCAGGCTGACGATCAAGGTCATGGTGAACAACCGGTTCAGGCCAGGACTCGCGGACGTCATCGCGCCGATCGCGCAGAACTCCGTGCTGACGATCGACCTCGCGGGCGCGACGGTCGATGAGGTGGTCACGCGCACGAGGAAGGGCTCCCTGACCGCCGGGATGCGCGCTTATTACGATCCCGATGACCTGCGCGACCTCATTGCGCGGCTCGATGCCGATCGTGGCTACCGGGCCGCGGTCACCTGCCGGATCAACGACCAGCGCGCGATGGTCATGCGCTCGGACTCCGAAGCCAGAACCGGCGAGGTCAGCAGCGAAATGATCAGCCAGGCGCTTGGGGAGACGACCCTGACCTGGCTCGGTCGCCGGGACAACATGCATGAGCAAGCCAACATCCTGATCGAGAACCGGCCCGGCGTCGTGTCGCTGCACATGCTGTGGGACCGGTGGTGCCTGTCCGACGAGCAGGTCGAGGCAATCTTGCGCGGCGTCGAGGAAGTAGCCGTCGGGGCGGCCTTCGACCCGGCCGCATTCGGCATCTAGGCGGGTTCGCCAGCCTGGGCTAGCATCGGATGGTCCCCAGTACCCCTACCGGAGGGCGCGGATGGAAGCGGCCGGAAAGCTCGGCGCGGCCGAAGATCTCAAGACGCTGCGGGTTCGTCGCGCGGCCGCCAGGGCGGCCGGGGGCATCCTCGATCTGGTCATGCTGATGCGGCCAGGCGACGGCGGACCGCCGCTGTTCTGCGCTCATCCGATGGTCGGGCTCAGCTGGTGCTACATGGCCATGCTTCCGCACCTGAGCGGTGCGTACCCGCTCTACGGCCTGCAGGCTCGCGGCCTGCGGCGGCCGGAGCCGTTGCCGACGAGCCTGGCCGAGATGGCACGGGACTACACCGACCAGATCAGGATGACCCAGCCGACTGGCCCGTATCACCTGCTCGGAATGTCCTTAGGCGGAAACATCGCGTTCGCGATCGCGGAGGAGCTGCAGCGGCGCGGCGAGCAGGTCGGACTGCTGGTCATCTTGGACACGAACATGACCAGCCTCGAGGGAATCGAGGTGGAGCCGTGGGCGATCTACAACCTGGTGCTCGCGCAGTTCGGCTACGTGCCCGCCGTGGACCGCGATGAGCCCAACCCCGAGGCGCGGATGCTGGAGGCGGTTCGTCGCCAGCCCGGGCTCGGGCTTGACGACTGGCCGGAGCAGCGGTTGCGCGCTCTTCAGCGCGTGATCACGAACAACATCGCGATCGCGCACACCTACCGGCCCGGACGCGTGGGCTGTCCCCTGTTGTTCTTCTCCGCCGCCCGCAACCCGCCGTCATACGCCGAGAAGCTGAGGAACTGGGAAGCATTTGTCGACGGGCCGGTCGAGTCGGTCGAACTGGACTGCGAGCACCGCCAGATGTTCTTGCCTGAGCCGATGGCGCTGCTGGCGCCGGCCCTGAGCGAGCGAATGGCGCGCGCCACCGCGGCCATCAAGTCGATGGCCTAGCCGCCATGGCACGCGTGCTGTTCATCACGGGATTCAATCGCAGCGGGACGACCTTGATGACTTCCGCCGTGACGCAGGCCACGCAAGCCAGGACCTTGACCGTGGGCGACCTGGCCCGGCATATGCCTAGCGTGAAGAAGTTCCTGGCCACCGCGAGCAAGCACGGCACGGTAATCGACCGCGGGGTCGACCGGCTGCCGGTCAGCGAGTCAACCCCCGAGGAGTACTGCTGGCTGCTGAAGTCGGTGACCGGCGAGTTCGTCTTCGACTCGAAGGCGGCGGAGACCGGCGTGCTCGACTCGCTGATCGACGAGCTAGCGGGCGAGCAGGGCACGACGGTCGTCCTGAAGAACCCCTGGGACACCGGGCGCGAGCGGCTGCTGCTCGACCATTTCGCAGACTCCCGCGTCGTGCTGATGCGGCGCGGCCTCAGCGCGATCGAGGACAGCCAGAACCGGGCGCTGAACCGGATGGCCACGTCGAACCGGTACGCGCGGTCGCTGATCGGCGACCCGCACATCCGGGCCGAGATGCTCGGCGCACTGCTCAATCCGCAGGCGCGGCTGCGGATGGTCGGCGACTTCAGGCAGCGGGTACGCCGGACCGCCGTGGGACTGGGGCGCAACGCAAGCAAGCTCCCGCTCGACCGGGTCGCGTTCTTGTCCTACGACGAACTGCGGGCCGATCCGATCGCCGGGGCGTCGTGGGCCGCGCACCTCCTGGACCCGAAGGCCCTGGGCGAGGCCATCGCCGCCGAGGCGTTCCCTGAGTACAACACCGCCGAGCTGCGCAGCCTGACGGTCAGGCTGATCGACTGGTACTGGGCCCGGGCCTGGCGGCGGGCCAGGGCCAGGCAGGTCAGGGCGGGCATCCTGGCCGCGCCAGGTCGCCCGGCACCGGACCGTCCGGCTCCAAGCCGCCCGGCAGGGGACAGTCCAGCACCGGACAGTCCAGCACCGGACAGTCCAGCCTGATCCCGTCCGCGGGCGGCGTGGCCTACTTCGATGTCTTCTCGAACAGGCCCAGGAGGTTTCCGGCCGGGTCGCGGATCACGGCCATCTTGATGTCGTCTGACGAGCCGTACAGCGCCTTGCGGGAGGCGAGCTTAAGCGCGGAAACTTCCTGGTCAGCCGCGCGCGATCCGCCGAGCTTGATCACCCGGTCCAGGATCTGGTCCAAGTCGGTGACCGCCGCGTAGACGATCGCCCACGCCGACCCCACCCCGCCGCCGACGCCGCCCATGATGCCCCGGCTGGTACCGGTCTTCGCGGTCGCGTAGCCGGGAAACGCCATGTCGTCGATCGTCCAGCCGAACAACTCGGAGTAGAACTGGTGTGTCCTGGCCGCATCCGGCCCGAGGATCTCAAACCAGGTGACTGCCTCGCCCGACCCGGCCGACGGGGCTGGCTGACTGCCTTCCGACGCATCGGCTGGTGCTTGCACTATGCCTATGAGCAGCCCGTCAGGGTCATTGAACATGGCGATGGTCACCGCTCCGCCGAAGTCGGTGACCGGCAGGACGGTTGTCGCGCCCATGGAGATGGCTTTGTCGAGCAACTCCTGCGGGTCGTCAGCTTCTACGTAAAAAGCTGACCAGGGCTCGCCGGTCTGGCTCTTGCCGATACCGCCGTTGATCCCGGTGCCACCGCAGGTGTCGATCATCGTGTAGCCACCGCCGGGGAAGCTCTGCAGGTTCCAGTCAAATAGCTCGCGGTAGAACGCCACCAGCGGCACGTCATCGGCGGCACCGAATTCGAAGTGAACTACGCCGTTTCCCATTCTGCGGGCTCCTTCTCAAAGGCGGTCAGGCACAGATAGCGCAAGTCGGGATCATAGTCGGCGGCAACGACAACGAGAGGGTCCCCGGCTTTTGCCCCCAACTCGTCGATGACTCCCCACCACACTCCGGTCATCGGCTGTCCGGCCGGCATCACCCGCAGCGGCCAGTCGGTGCAGGCGGGCCAGGCCGCCGCGAGCGAGTCGCCGACCACCAGCCTCGCCTGGCCATGACCAGCCGTGAGCCGAGCCGACTCCTTCGCAGCGAGTTCAGCGACCTGGTCGGGCGGTACGCCCGGATGCTGGCATACCTCGGTGACCCGCGCCCGCGGGTTCTGGCCGTCGCCGTACAGCATGGCGACCGCCCGGTGCTGCGAAGGCACCGGAGCCTGGCAGTCGTACGGCAGCGCCGCCTGCTCCACAACGATCAAGAGCGCCCGCCGCACTCCGGCGGACGCGGAGTACTCTCCGGCGATCCGAAGACCGGTAAACGCCGCCGCCGAACCTTGATCGCAGATGGCGAATGCCATCGGCGCGCCCGGCGTCACATGGCTCAGAAAGGCGGCCGTCTGCCGACCGGGTCGCAGGTCATGTATGGAGAAGGCCAGTATCAGCAAATCGACCGGTTCATCCGGCGACACCAGCGCCGCAATCATCGGCTCGGCCATTTCTCCGTAAGAATGACCGAACCTTGTGCTGGCCACCTCGATCGCGTAAGGCCTGGCCATATCGGTCAGGTACTCGGCGACTCTGGCCCGGTTACCCGGATCCGCGAGGAACTCGGTTGATCCGGTGAACACCCGGCGCTGAGCGGCGACCAGGGGCAAGGTGCGACGTGGCGCCGGGCCCTCTGGCGGGCGCGCTACGAACACGCCGGTCAGGCGGGCTGGGAATGGGCGGCGACGAAGGTCGCCATGTCGCCGACCGTCTTCATCTGATCGGCGTCCATCAACTCCACGTCGATGAGAATCTCAAGCTGATCCTCTAGCTCAAGCATCAACTCGAGCCCCAGGGTGGAACTGAGCCCGAGTTCCTCCATCAGGCGCATGCTCTCGGTGACCGGCTCGGACCGGTCAAGCAACCGGGCCAGCACGGTGGTCATCGCCTCGACCACCTGCTGGCGGAACTCGCCATCCACGCTAGCTTCCTGCGTCGTCATGCCGTCGCCTCCTAGGCTCGCCCAGTCAGTGCTCGAACACCATCGCCGCGAACGTCGCGCCGCCGCCGGCGCCGACCGCGGCCGCGAGATAGCGGTCGCCCCGGTGCAGCAGGCCGCGCTCGCACGCCGTCTTGTAGTTGGTAAACAGGTCCGCGCAGAACACGTGGCCGCTGGCCGGAATGTTGTCCAGCACCACCCGGTCGGCCGGGAACCTGAGCAGCGTGCACATTCGCTGCCAGGTCACGAGGTTGACGTTGTGCGGCAGCACCAGGGCGATGTCGCTGAGCGTCAGCCCCGCCTCATCCAGGGCCAGCCGCATCACCTCGGCCAGAGATGGCCGGTACTCCCGCTGCAGCCTCGCGTCGTTCTCGCCGGTGGCGCTGTCGAACTCGCCCCGCACGTTGGAGGCGTAGGCCAGGACCCGATCTCGATCACCGGACGCGCTCACCAGGCAAGCGGAAGCGCCCTCGCCGAAGATCGTCGTGTCCGGGAACAACTGCGCCTCGCGGGTGAACGCCTTCTCTCCGCACAGGACCAGGGCGAGCGGCTCTGGCTCGATCCCGTCCGCGGCGAGGAGCCGGCCGGCAAGGTCGACCGCGAGTAATCCGCTCGCGCAGGACTGGTGCGTCAGGGTGAAGGCGAGCGCGGCGTCGAGCCCGAGTGCGCGACAGACCTCGTGCAGGGGATTGACCGGATACGGACTGGCCACGGGCATAGTCCGCGCGTAGATGACGTACCGGACGCGATGGGCCTGGAGCCGGAGTGCGTCAAGTGCTCTGGCCGCTTTCAGAAGAAGCTCGGCCGGCGATGAATCAGGGTCACGACCGACTTCGGACAGGCCGTGGAACCGGCGGAACAGCTTGACCTGCATCTGCGTCAGGCCGAATGAACTGGCCAGGCTCTCGATGGGTATCCGGGTCGGCGGCAGGTAGACCGACACGGCCTCGAGCGCCGTCATGGTGACACCGCATCAGGACGGGTCGCGAATGTCAATGTGTGCCACGATAACGGCATGGCCAGGTTCCTTGTCGTTGTCGTCCCGCTCGTGGCCAGGGTCTGGCCCGCCGTGGCCATCGGCGAAGCCCTCGCCGAGGCGGGGCACGAGGTGGCCTGGTGCGGGCCGGAGAGCGCATTGCGCCCGCTTCTGCATCCCGACGCCACGATCTTTCCGACCGGCAAGCGATCGTACCGCCAGACCGCGCAGATGGGCTCGGCGGCCGTGCGGGAGTTGTGGGACGAGTACGTACTGCCGCTCAACCGCTTCATCGCCCGAACGGTGGACCAGGCGATGGCCCGGTACCGGCCCGACGTGGTGCTCGCCGATCAGTACGCTCTGGCCGGGGCGTTAGCGGCGGAGAAACTCGACATCCGGTGGGCGACGCTGGCTGCCGGGGTACTCGAGCTCACCCCGCCGATCGAGGATCCCGGACTGCAGGACTGGGTTCGCTCGAAAGTGCGCCAGGTGATGACGGCGAGCGGCCTGCCCGATGACAAGGGCGTGGACCCGCTCTTCTCGCCGCATCTGGTAATCGCGACAACCGCCCAGGCGCTGATTGGCACGACGGTTCCCGCGCACTGGGCGCTGATCGGGGCCGCGCTGGGTACCCGGCGCGGCGACCCGGATTTTCGCTGGGACTGGTGGGACTCCGACCAGCGCCATGTCCTGGTCACCGCCGGCACCTTGTCCGCGCATCTGGTGGAAGGATTCCTGGCCAGGGTGCTGGCGGCGCTCGGGCCGATGGCAGGCCGGGTCCAGGTCGTGGTCAACGCCGCTCCCGAGGCTGTGCCCGGGCCGCCGGCCAACGTCCTGGTTGCCGCCCGGATTCCGATGCTCAAGCTCATGCCGCGCCTCGACGCCGTGATCTGCCAGGCGGGGCAGAGCACCGTGAACGGGGCGCTCATCCACGGCGTGCCCCTGGTCGTGGCGCCGATCCGCCTGGGCGAACTGGCCACGGCCGGCCAAGTGACCAGGACAGGGGCCGGGATCGCCGTGTCCATGGCGAACTCCACCGTCACCGAGATCGCCGCCGCCGTGACCGCCGTGCTCGACGAGCCTGGCTATCGTGCCCAGGCACGCCGGATGGCGCAGGAGTTCGCATCGGCCGGGGGCACCAAGGTCGCCGCCGAACGCCTGGCCGCCCTGGCGGCGCGGCCTGCCGCGCCAGAACCCCCTAGGGGCGGCATCTAGGCGGGCCGTCGGGGCTGGGCTAGCATCGGATTGCCTTAACACCCCAGGCGGAGGGCGCGGATGGAAGAGAACGGGCTCCGTTTACTATGCGGCACGCCCGAACTGCCGCCCCGCTGCGTGGCTCTGACCTTCGATGACGGCCCTGGCCCCCGGTCGGCCGAGCTGGCGCGGTTGCTGCGCGGCGAAGGCGTGCCTGCCACGTTTTTCGTGCTTGGGGAGAGCGTCGACTCCCATCGCGAGGCGCTCGACGTCTACCGGGACTGCGGACATGTGATCGGGCTGCATGCCAACAAGCACCGCCCGTTCAAGTCGGCCGAGCACGCC
>DATNFM010000163.1:0-15498 GCA_035606435.1 Streptosporangiaceae bacterium
TCGGCGTCGGCCCGGTCGTGTGGGGCAGCGACGGCAACATGGCCGACAAAATCTACGTCAAGGACCGCAATTCTTTCATCTTCCAAGAAGGTCAATCGGTTTTTAGGTGGGCCACCACCGCCCTGCATCCGGTCGCGCTGAAGGCGTGCGCCGACGCGGGCGTCGACCCGACCGAGATCGACGTCTTCGTGCCGCACCAGGCCAATCTGCGGATCATCGAGGCCATCGCGCGCAAGCTCGGCGCGCCGCAGGCCAAGGTAGCCACCGACATCGTCAACGCGGGCAACACCTCATCGGCGTCGATACCGCTGGCGCTGTCGCGGATGATCGAGCGCGGCGAGTTGTCGGCGGGCGACAAGGCGCTGCTGATCGGATTCGGCGCGGGGGTGTGCTACGCCGCGCAAGTGATCACGGTACCCTGACCACCGCCCTGACTTGGGGCACCAGCAATGGCACCACAACTAGGGAGAGACGAAATGGCAATGACCGACGCGGAGATCCTGGAAGGCCTCAGCGAGATCATCGACGAGATCGCGGGCGTTCCGGCCGATGAGGTGACGCCGGACAAGACCTTCGTCGACGACCTCGACATCGACAGCCTGTCGATGGTGGAGATCGCGGTCGCCGCCCAGGACAAGTTCGGCGTGGAGATCCCTGACGACCAGCTCAAGGACCTCAAGACCGTGCAGGACGTCATCAACTACGTCAAGACCGCCTCGGTCTCCGCTTAAGCACCTGGCTACCGCTTGCCGGAGGCGCGGTTCGTTGAATTTATGCCGAGGCGCGGCGCCGTCTGGACTGACGACGGAGGGAGCGCAGCGACCGGAGGAGGAGGGAAGACGGCGCCTAAAAGCGCCGTAGGCCCTCGCCAAAGGCGCGAAGCGCCGGAGGCGAAAGGAAAACACAGTGAATGCATCGACCCGGGTCGTCATCACCGGTGTTGGCGCGATTACGCCGGTCGGCGCTGACGCCCCGACGACCTGGCAGAACATGCTGACCGGGCACAGCGGCGTACGGGCACTGACCGATGACTGGGCGGAGCGGCTGCCGTGCAAGATCGCTGCACCGGCGGCCGCTGAGCCCACCACGTTGATCGACCGGGTTCAGGCCAGGAAGCTCGACCGGTGCGAGATGTTCGCGCTGATCGCGGCCAGGGAGGCCTGGGCCGACGCGGGCAAGCCCGAGGTCGACCCGGTCCGGCTCGGGGTAGTCGTCGCCAGTGGCATCGGCGGGATCAGCTCGACCCTGCAGGCGTACGACACGCTGAGGGAGAAGGGCTGGAGTCGGCTGTCTCCGTTCACCGTGCCGATGCTGATGCCGAACGGCTCGGCCGGCTGGCTGAGTATCGAGTTGGGTGCCCGGGCCGGCGTGCACACGCCGGTCAGCGCCTGCGCGTCCGGGGCCGAGGCGATCGGTTACGGCATCGACATGATCAAGAACGGACGAGCTGACGTGGTCGTCGCCGGCGGGACCGAGGCCGCGATCATCGAACTGAATATCGCCGCGTTCGCGGCCATGCGGGCGCTGTCGCTGCGCAACGACGAGCCGGAGCGGGCCTCGCGGCCATTCGACCGGGGCCGGGACGGCTTCGTGCTTGGTGAGGGCGCCGGGATCGTCGTGCTGGAATCGGAGGAGCACGCGGCCTCCCGGGGGGCGCGGGTGTATGCCGTCGCCGCCGGCTCTGGCTACTCCTGCGACGCCCACCACATCGCTCAGCCCGACCCGGAGGGCTCTGGGGCCGTGCTCGCCATCCAGCGGGCACTGGAGAACGCCGGCGTTCAAGCCGCCCAGATCACCCATGTCAACGCGCACGCCACCTCGACCCCGGCCGGAGATGTGCTCGAAGCGCAGGCCATTGCGGCCGCGCTTGGTGACGCGGCCGATGGCGTGGTCGTATCGTCGACCAAGTCGATGACCGGCCACCTGCTCGGTGGCGCCGGAGCGGTCGAGTCGGTGGCGGCGATTCTCGCCCTGCGTGACCGGATCGCTCCGCCAACGATCAACCTGGACGACCCGGAAGAGGACCTGGGCGTCAAGATCGCGGTCAAGGCGACCGAACTGCACGTACGCGGCGAGGAGCCGATGGCCGTCCTCAACAACTCTTTCGGCTTCGGCGGCTCGAACGTCGCGGTCGTATTCACGGCAGCCTGACGAGTCAGTGACACCAACGCACGCCCCACCGATGCAGGGAGCCTGACAATGACTGTTCTTGACCGGGAGGCGCCTGCCGCCGCGGCCCCAGCGAAAACTGGGTCGGCGGCGCCAACGGCGCGGCCGACGGCCGGCACACCCGGCCGCGACCCGATGGCCAGGCTAAGCGCGCTGTTCGACGACGGCACGCTGAAACTGCTGCTACCAGCCGACGACAGCGGGATGCTGGTCGGCGAGGGACTGGCCGGCGGCATCCCGGCGGTCGCGTTCGCTAGCGACCCGAGGGTGCAGGGCGGCGCGATGAGCAGCCTGGGATGCGTCGGGGTCGTGGCCGCCTACGACCGGGCGATCGAGATCGGGGCGCCGGTAATCGGGCTATGGCACTCCGGCGGGGCCCGGCTGCGCGAAGGCGCGGCGAGCCTGCACGGGGTCGGCACCGTATTCGCGGCGATGACCAGGGCCTCGGGCAAGGTGCCGCAGATCTCGGTGGTGCTCGGCCCGGCCGCCGGCGGCGCGGCCTACGGCCCGGCGCTGACCGACCTGGTGATCCTGTCCGAGGGCGGGCGGATCTTCGTCACCGGTCCGGACGTGGTACGCAGCGTGACCGGCGAGGACGTCGACATGGAGCGGCTCGGCGGATCAGAGCCGCACAGCCGGCGGTCAGGTGTCGTGCACATCGTCACTCCGACCGACTCGGCAGCGTTGGCGACGGCGCGCGAACTCGTCTCCCTCTTGTGCGACCAGGACGGTCACGGTTCGGCCGGCGAGGTAGACCTGGCCGACGTTGATCTCGGAGCGCTGCTGCCCGACTCGCCGAAGCGGGCCTACGACGTGCACCCGCTGATCGACGGCATCCTGGACGCGCCCGGCATCGAACTGCACCCGCGCTGGGCGCCGAACGTCGTGACCACGCTCGGCCGGCTCGACGGCCGCACGGTCGGCGTCATCGCGAACAACCCGATGCGGCTCGGCGGCTGCCTAGACGCGACCTCGGCCGAGAAGGCAGCCAGGTTCGTGCGGATGTGCGATGCGTTCGGAGTGCCGCTGGTGGTGCTCGTGGACGTGCCCGGCTACCTGCCCGGGGTCGGTCAGGAGTGGGACGGCGTGGTACGGCGGGGCGCCAAGCTGCTGCATGCGTTCGCGGAATGCACCGTCCCGAGGGTGACGCTGGTGACCAGGAAGTCCTACGGCGGCGCCTACATCGCGATGAACTCCCGGGCGCTCGGCGCGACCAGGGTGTTCGCCTGGCCGGACGCGGAGATCTCGGTGATGGGCGCGGTCGCGGCCGTGCGGATCCTGCACCGCCGGGCCCTGGCCGCCGCGCAGCCCGAGGAGCGGCACGAACTGGAGGCTCAGCTGGCCGCCGAGCACGAGCGCGAGTCGGGCGGGCTGACCCGGGCCGCCGAGATCGGCGTGATCGACGAGGTGATCGAGCCGGTCAAGACCAGGCAGGCGATCGCTGAGGCGATCGCGGCGGCACCGCACGGGCGCGGCCAGCACGGCAACATCCCCTTGTAGTGCATCATTGCCACATGAGCAATGATCGGATTGAGGTCGAACGCACCTTTGCTGCCGCGCCGCCGGCGATTTTCGAGGTGCTGTGCGACCCGCAAGGGCACGTAGCCATCGATAGCTCAGGCATGCTCATGTCGGCCGACGGCGAGCCCGTCAGCGCCGTCGGTGACACCTTCGTCGTGCACATGGACCGTGAGGCGCTGAACGACTATCCGCTCGGCAAGTACGACGTGACCGTGCAGATCTGCGCGTTCGAGCCCGACCGGGAGATCGCCTGGACGATCTTGTCCCAGCTCAGGCCGCCGATCGGGCACGTCTACGGCTACCGGCTCGAGCCGGACGGCGAGCAGACCAAGGTCACGTCCTACTACGACTGGTCCGACATTCACCCGCAGTGGCGCGAGGCCGGGATCTTCCCGATCCTGTCCGAGGGAGCGTTGCGGGCGACGCTCGGGATTCTTGACCGGACGGTTCGGCGGGGATATCCGAAACCATGACGACGGCCTTCGTGCTTGGCGGCGGCGGTTTGCTCGGCGCCCACGAAGTCGGGATGCTCAAGGCGCTGGCCGAGGGCGGGATCAAGCCGGACATCGTCGTCGGAACCTCGGTCGGGGCACTGAACGGCGCCTTCGTCGCGGCCGACCCTGACGGGGCCGCCTCCAGGCTCGCCGTGCTGTGGAACGGCGACGTCATGCGCGAGGCGTTCCGCGAGACGCTCTGGAGCCGCGCCGTCCGGCTGGTCCGCTCGGGAACGCATCTGCACGCGATCGAGCCGCTCGCCCAGCGGCTCACCCAGACGCTGCCCGCCGCCGACTTCGCCGGGCTGAAGCTGCCGCTGCACTGCGTGGCCGCCAGTATCGAGCGAGCCAGCGCGGTCTGGTTCTCCTCCGGCCCGCTGGTGCCGGCCGTGCTTGCCTCGTGCGCGGTACCTGGCCTGCTGCCGCCGGTCGAGGTCGACGGCGAGCACTATTTCGACGGCGGCCTGGTCGACTCGATCCCGGTCGGCCGGGCGGTCGCACTCGGCGCGACCACGGTGTACGTGCTCCAGGTCGGCCGGATCGAGACGCCGCTCACCGCGCCGAAGCGTCCCTGGGAGGTCGGCCTGGTCGCCTTCGAGATCGCGCGCCGGCACCGGTTTCACGAGGAGATGTCCGCGCTGCCGGAAGGGATCACCGTGCACGTGCTGCCGACCGGCGGAAAGCGAACCGCCGGAGATCGGCGCGCTCCAGACCTGTCGCAACTGCGCTATCGGGACAAGACTATGGTGCAGGAGAGCATCGAGCGCGCTCATGAAGCGTCAGCCGGGTACCTGGCTTCGGTGCAGAACGCGTAACGGAGTCGGCCATGCTGCCACCAAGGCTGATCCGCAGGCTGGTGCTGGCACCGCTGGCGGTCGTGATCGCGCTGGCGCTGGCCGTGCTGTATCCGCTGCTGGCCCTGCTGGCCGGGGTAGCCGGCTTGATCACACGGCGTCGGTTGCGCCGGTCCCGGGCGCTGCGGCTGCTGTCCTTCGCGCTGGTCTGCCTGTTCGCTGAGAGCACGGCCCTGTTCGTGTGCCTTGGCCTGTGGGTGGTGAGCGGGTTCGGCGGGCGGATCCGCACCGAACCGTTCACCAAGCGGCACTACGCGGTGATGCGCAGGTTCCTCGACTCGATTTACCGGGCCGCGATGAGGTCGTTCGGCCTCCAGGTGGAGGTCGAGGAGCCCGAACTGACCGAACCGGAACTGGCCGCGCGGCTGGCCCGCCCCGTCATCGTGCTGAGCCGGCACGCCGGGCCCGGGGACTCATTCTTGCTGGTGCGGCAACTGCTGTCGGTGTACCAGCGCCGTCCCAGGGTCGTGATGAAGGCCACCATGCAGCTCGATCCCGGCGTGGATGTGGTCGCGAACCGGCTGCCGAACGTGTTCATCAATCACGCCAAGACCGGGGACCGGCTGTTCGTCGAGCAGATCGAGCGGCTGGCCAGCGGGCTGGACCAGGCCGGGGCGCTGGTGATCTTCCCCGAGGGCGGGAACTGGACCCCCGGCCGCTGGCTGCGCGGCATCGGACGACTGGAACGGATGGGCCGCACCGATCTGGCCGAGCGGGCCAGGGAGATGCCCAATCTGCTGCCGCCGCGCAGCGGCGGCGCGTTCGCCGCGATCATGGCCTGCCCGGATGCCGACGTGATCTTCGTGGCCCACGCCGGACTGGACCGGCTGGTCAGCGCGGGCGACATCTGGCGACACCTGCACGTGGGCCAGACGATCAAGGCCAAGTGGTGGCGGGTCCCGGTTGACCAGGTCCCGCGCGAACTGGACCACGAGGCCCAGCTCCAATGGCTCTACGACTGGTGGGAGCGCATCGACACCTGGATCTCCGAGAACCGGCCGGTGCTAGCTACCGCTGGGTCAGCGAACACCGGGCCAGCGGACACCGCTCAACCGGTGGCGTGAAGCCAGCGGACCGGTGCGCCCGCCGACGCGTGCCTGAACGGCTCGAGTTCGGCGTCCCAGGGCTCGCCGAGCAGCAGCGACAGTTCGGCCTCCAGCGAGCCGCCAAGCGCCGGATGACGCGGTCCGTGCAGTTCGCGCAGGCCCCCGAGCTGCTCTGACCCGGCCTTGGCGAGCGTGAGCACGGCCCTGAGCCGGTTCTCGGAGATCATGATGTCGCCGTTGGCGCTGACCGTCGCGGTGAACATGCCGAGCGAGGGCGTGCAGCTGTAGCGCACCGCGTCGCAGCCCGCGCTGGCCTCCTCCGTTACCTCGAACCGCAGCAGTTTCCAGGTGGCCAGCGACGAGGCAATCTCGCTCGAAGTGCCAGGACGACCCTGCCACGCAAGCTCGGATCGCAGGTTGCCGGGCGCGGCCGGCTGATCGACCCAATGAAGCTTGACGGGCACGCCAAAGATTCCGGCGACGGCCCACTCGATGTGCGGGCTAAGCGCCGGGGGCGCAGAGTGAATCTGCAGCACGCCGCGAACGGTCACCAAACCTCCCTGCCAGCCGGACGAGATGCGTCTTCCCCAACGAATCTCAGGCGGGCAGTTGGTCGGCCAACCGCTGGTGCCGCTGATGCTCCAGAGACATTCTGCAGTACGCAAGCCTGGCACGCTAGCACCGAATCAATTCCTGCGTGTTGCCTGGCTAGGTTGCGGGATGGTCATCGAGGGGTGGAGGCGGAATGGGCGCTGTGGTGTGATTGGGGCTGTGGCGGGTGGTGAGGTCGACGCGGCGGGGCTTGTCTTTGTCGCGGAGATGTACGGGGTCCAGGTCGATCAGTTAGCTGTGGTGCTTGGCGTCACCGCGCGGCGGACGGCTGCGGTTGTGGCCGGCTGGACTAATGCCGGACTTGCGGAAGCCGCCCGGCTTGGGCCGGGGCCCCGGTGGGTGTGGCTGACCAAGGCCGGGCTGGCCCGGTGCGGGCTCGCGTATACGGCCACCGCGCCAGCCTTATCCCGGCTGGCTCACCTGCGGGCGGTGACGGCGGTTCGGCTGGCGCTGGCAGCAACGGCGCAGTTCGGGGCCGGGCAGGCGTACTGGCGGAGCGAGCGCCGGCTTCGGGCCAAGTTCGGGCGCCGACTCGGAATCCGTGAGCATCTGCCCGACGGTGAGGTGCACTGGCCGGAGAGCGGTGGCGTTCCGTGGGCCGGCGAATGCTGGGCGATCGAGGCCGAGCTGACGCCTAAGACCGTGGCCAAGACCGTCGCGATCATGCGGGAGCTGCTGGTCAGGACCGGAGACTACGGGTGCCCGGCCGATGAGATCGCCGCGCCGGGCCAGCCGGGCCGGCATGCCCGGGCCATCTACTTGTGCTCCCCCGACGCCAGGCCAGTGGTGAGTCGAGCCAGGCCGGAGCTCGGTGACCAGGCCGGGCGGATCGAGATCAGGCCGCTGCCAGCGGGGTGGGCGCTGGGCGAGCCGGCGGAATCCGGGCAGCCGGCTTCTCAGGCTGGCCGGCCGTGATGAGGCGGTGGCTCGGGCTGGTCGTGGCCCAGGCGATCGTGCGGCTGGCGGTCCGTATCTTCGTCTCGCTGCTTGTCATCGCTGGCGCCGTGGCCGCCGCTCCGGTCACGGCGGTCGCGGCCGGTGCGTTCGCCGTTGCCTGGAGGCGCGGGCTGCTGCCACGGCGGCTGCTGATCGCGGCGGCTTGGTGCGGGCCGATGGTGACGGTCTGGCTTGCCCTGACCGCGAGCCGGGCCGTCGATCCGGCCAGCGCGCTGGCGGCGCCCTACCACGCCTGGATGGTGTTCTGGCATCTGACCAGGACCGGGTCGATCCCCCGGGCGGTGGCGACAATTGCACCGGTCGCGATTCCGCTCGGGCTACTCGCCGGGGCCGCGAGCTGGTCTTACCGGATCCGGTCGCTGGCGGCCGGGGCCGGCGGGCTCTCGCCGGCGGCTGCCGCCGCGTTCGACCAGCGTCAGTGGAGGCATCAGGCCAGGGCGGCCCGGGCCAGGATCGCGCCGCCTGGTGCGCTTCCGCTCACCAGGCGCGGCGACTTGATCCTGGTCGGCGGCGTGATCAGGGCCGTCGGGCACCGGGCCGGGACCGTGGCCGCGATCGGCTACCAGCGGATGCGCTCACACCAGGTCGTGATCGGAACTACTGGCACAGGGAAGACCACGCTCTTGCTGCGGTTGTGGGCAGGCTTCATGGCGACCGGCCTGCGCCGCCAGGCGGCCGGTCTCGGACCGCCGCCGCTCCTGGTCGTGCTCGACTGCAAGGGTGGCTCCGACGCCCGCCGAATTGCCGACCGGTTCAGACGGGTCATGCGAGAGGCGGGCGCCAGGTCGACCTCGGTGTGGCCGGATGAGGCCAGCCTGTCGCTCTGGACGCTGCCGCCGCGCCAGCTCACCACCACGCTGGTCGATCTGATCGAGCACGGCACCGGTTCGGCCGCGTACTACACCGACGTGATGGAGGCGCTGATCGGCCTGGCCGTCGAGGCGCCGTGCGGACCGCCGGTCAGCAGCCTGGACCTGCTGGCCAGGCTGGAACCGGGCTGGCTAGCGGCCGTCTACGCCGGCGTCGGCACCCCGGGCGATCACGCCATGATCAAGTCGGCGGGCCGGCACCTGAGTGAGGTGGCATTGCGGTTCCGCACGCTGTTCCGCCGGCTCGGCGACGGGCTCGACGGCACGGGTGGCTTCGCCGACGCGGACGCCTGGTACTGCATCCTGGAAGGCACCGACCAGATCTCGGTCGCCGAGGGCCAGGCCCGGGCGCTCGTCGACCTGCTAGCCAGCTTCGCGGTGCGCGGGCCCCACAAGCGCGAGATCCTGCTCGCCGTCGATGAGTTCAGCGCCGTGTCCAGGCGGCTGCCGATCTGGCAGTTGTACGAGCGGGCCCGGTCACTCGGGCTGGCCGTGCAGGTCTCGGCCCAGTCCTGGGAAGGGCTCGGCACCTCGACCGACGAACGGCGTCGAATCGCGGCGTCGGCCGAAGGCGGGATCTGGCTGCTGCGGACGCCTGAACCCGAGCCGGTCACCGCGCTCGCCGGGACGCGGAAGGCCACCGAGACGACCCGGCGCCTGCGCCGGTTCCCGTTCTGGTCCCATCAGGGGTCCTCGCGGCTGGCTGAGGTTCCGGTGGCCGACCCGTCGTTGATCAGGGGACTGGACGTCGGCCAGGTCGCCTACCTCTACCGGGGCGGCGTCACGTACCTGCAGGTGAAGCGGCTGGTGGCCAGCCCGGCCGCGGTCGGAGCGGCCGAGGCAGAGGCCGAGGTGGAGACCGGACTGGCGAGGGCCAGCGGGGCGCCGGGCCTGCGCTCGGGAGTCGGTCAGGCAACGAGAGCCGCTCCGCGGGCTGGGCCTTTGCCCGACGTGAGTCCGGTACTCGACGCGGCGTTCGGGCCGGAGGTGGCCTGATGGCCGATGCCTTCTCCCTGCTCGGGATCAGCCCCGAAGATCAGCTGACCGATGACGAGGTCCGGGCCGCGTGGCGCAGGATCGCGGCGGCCACGCATCCGGACCGGGCCGACGGCGGTGACCCCGAGCGTTTCGCAGCGGCGGCCGCCGCCTACACCGAGCTGCGAACCAGCTACGGCAGGAACGAGGCCAGGGCGGCCCTCGCCGAGCCAGCACCTGGAGCTGGACGCCAGCCTGGACGCAGGCCGTCGAGAGCCCAGCCGCCAAGAGCCCAGCCGCCGAGACCCGCGACCGTGGCCAGACTTCGGGCGCGCGTCAGGGGCGGGCGGCCAGCGCGGCTCGCGCTCCGGGTGGCGGTGGCGGCGGTGGCGGCGACGCTCGGGGTACTCGCGGCTGGCGGCGAGCCGGCCGGTCCGGCGCTGGCGGTCGGCGCCGCTACCTGGCTCCTGCTAACCGCTCGACAGGATCTCGGGCCGCCGTCAGCGGGCTAGATCCCGTCGTGCACTGTCGGTCTCAGCCGGCGGCCCGGGAAGAGACATGTCGACGGTGCCGTTCCCCCTGGCCGCAGTGCCGATCGCGCCTGGGATCCAGTGACGAATCGGACAGCCGCGACGTGGTAGCAGAGCAGCCCGTGCAAACCAGCCGGACAGTTGCAGGCCGCGCTGTGGGTCAGATAGCTGGCGTGACCCGAGCTTGAGACGGTGCGGAACACGCCGGGGAACCCGGTCGGTACGACCCCGCCCGCCGCGATCAGCTCGACTGCCTTCTCGCGGGCCGTCTGGGCGAAGCCGACCAGCTCAGCTGTCACCGCCGCCAGCCGGACCAGCCGGGCGCAGCACCGGCCGTAGCCCGCCGCCACGCTGCTCGCTGCGCTAAGCGTCCAGCCACAGCGCAGACATCTCGTTACGAACTGGTGTTCGACATCAGCCATAGAACTATCGTACCCGGGACATGTCCGTTTCGGAATGGTTTCCGGTGACTTTCGCAACCGTCTCGAAGGCGAACGCGCTGGCCTGCGATTCTGACTGGTCGGCGACTTTATCGCGCTGGCGGCGTCTTATCCCTGGTTACGACGTCTTAGCCCTGGTTGCGGATAAAATTTGTCCGATTAATGACAGTTCCGCGATCGCTAAACAGGGCTATGTCTTCGCAACCAGGGCTATGTCTTCGCAACCAGGGCTATGTGCCCGCAACCAGGGCTAAGTGCGCCGGCGGCTCGGCTAGCCGGGCGGACCCAGCCGGCAGGCGCGGCGATCTGGCTGATATTGACCATGCGGAAGGACCTCGGGCCGCCGCAAACCCAGGTCGCCCGGAGTTAGCCGGGTTCTGGGCCGGTGGCGACCGGTCTCGCCGGGTCGGCCGACCAGTTCGACCAGGAGCCCACGTAGAGCGCGGCCGGGAGCCCGGCGAGCTGGAGCGCGAGCACCTCGTGGGCGGCCGTGACGCCTGAGCCGCAGTACGCGCCGATCTGGGGCGTGCCGTCCTGTCCTGCGGCCTGTTCGGCACCGGGCAGGCCGAGGTCGGCGAACCGGCGGGCCAGGTCGGCCGGGGCGCGGAACCGGCCGTCGGCGTTGACGTTTTCCTTGGTCGGGGCGCTGATCGCGCCCGGGATGTGACCACCGACGCGGTCGATCGGCTCGACCTCGCCTCGGTACCGCTCCCCCGCCCGGGCGTCGAGCAGGAAGCCGGACCGGGCCAGCACGGCGGCCTGGGCTTCGTCGAGCACCGGCATCTGGCCGCTCGTCGTGATCGTGAAGTCGCCGGGTTCTGGCCGGCTCACGACCCTGGTGAGCGGCAGCCCGGCGGTACACCAGCCTCGATAGCCGCCGTCGAGCACGGCCACCTGGTCGTGCCCGAAGTAGCGCAGCATCCACCACAGCCGGGCCGCGACGGTGGAGTCCCCGTCGTCGTAGGCGACGGCGAGCTGGCCGGACCGCAGGCCCGCGGTGCGCATGGCCGCCTGGATCGCGCCAGGCTCCGGCAGCGGATGGCGGCCAGCTTTACCTGGCCGACCGGAGAGGTCCTCGTCCAGGTCGATGAAGCAGGCCTTGGGCAGGTGCCCGGCCAGGTAGCTGTCGATCCCCGGCGGCCCGCCGAGCCGCCAGCGCACGTCAAGGACGACCGGACGATCGGTCATGGCCATCAGCGCAGAGAGTTGGTCGGGGCTTATGACCGGTCCGAGCGGTTCGCCCGGTTCTGTGCCCGGTTCCGGCGCAGGCTGACTACTCACTGTGGACAACCTCCGAGATTCTGTGGATAACCAGGCTATTGGCGGTGCGGTTCCCGCGGCCGCCTGTGGACAAACGTCGTTTCAGCCGGTCGTCAGAGTCAGCAGCGGCACGAGCTGCTCGGCCTGGGTCAACGAGCCGTGCATCCCGACCATCGTCGACTCGCGCGGTTCGGCTTTGCTCGCGATCACGGCCGCCGTCGCGCAGCAGGCGACGATCACATCGCCGATCCTCGCCAGGAACTCCGGACGGACGGGGCCGAACCAGCCGTCGGCGATTGCCTGCTCCCGGCTCACCACCCAGGCCAGGTCGCCCAGCACCTCGCTCCACGCCGCACGCACGTCGTCGGCGGCGCCGTCGGCGCAGTACAGGTGCCGGACCTTGGCTTCGCCACCGAGCAGGACAACTCCATCACGCAGGCCAGGCACGGTGTCGGCGTCGGTCCGGTCGCCGTCAGCTACGTCGACCATCCCGTGATCGGCGGTCACGATCAGCAACGTGCCGTGCGGCAGCGCCGAGGCCAGCTGCTCAGCGAGCTTGTCCACGTGCGCGAGCTGGTAAAGCCAGGCATCGGAGGAGCAGCCGAGCAAGTGACCCGTGGTGTCGAGGTCGGCGTAGTAGACGGTAGTGAACACCGGGTGCTCGTCGGTCGCGAGCGAACTGGCCGCGAGGCCGACCAGCGCGCCGGGCGTCTCACCCGGCAGGTACTCGGCCCCGCGCGCCGTCGCGCGAGACAAGCCGGTGGCGGCGAGCTTGATCGGGGCGACCCGGTAGACGCCGACGCCGGCGGCGGCCGCCCGCTCGTAGACGGTCGAGCCTGGCTGCCACTGGGCCGGGTCGGTGGTCGCGTCCCAGCGCAGCTGGTTGAGCAGCTTCAGCGGCGTGCTGCCCGGGATCGCCACCTGGTAGCCGAGGATGCCGTGCTGGCCTGGCGGGCGGCCGGTACCGAGCGAGGCCAGGCTGGTCGCCGTCGTTGCCGGGAATCCGGCGGTAAGCGGCGCCGCAGTCATCGCGAGCTCGGAGAGGAACGGCGCGGCCGCCGGGTGAGCTCGCAGCAGTTCCCAGCCGAGCCCGTCGACGACCAGCAGGCACACCCGGTCGGCGGGCGGGAGCATCAGCGGATTGGGCTCGCCCGGCACGCCGATAGCGTCGAGAATTGAGGTGCCCAGGGAGTCAAGGCAGGACTGGGCGTACTTCGGCAGCGTTGGTTCGATCGTCTGCGTTGTCATGGCCAGTTCATCATCGCAAATGGAGCTGGCCGGGTCACGGCGCCTATGTGGCTAACTGGTAGCCGCGGACAACGCCTTGGCGAACTCCAGCACCTGAGCGACCGCCTCGGACCCGTCGGCCGCTTCGCTGATCCGCATCGTCACATCGTCCGACGTCATCGCACCGGTGTAGCCGTGATCGGCCTCGCAGGTCTCGTCGCCGCAGTGGGCCGGCTCGAGCTCGAGATGACGCAGGGAATTCCAGCCGATCGTCAGCACGACTTCGGACGGGACGGTGACGCCGCGCTGGTAGCTAGCCGGATCGGGGATGACCCTGGTGAGGGCTACCGAGGAAACCCGAGAGCAGCTGATCGCCTCGGTCGAGGTCTCTGCCTGCGGCCGGGAATCCGGGACGTTCTCATCGGCCGGGTATTCGTCGGTGTGCGAATACACCAGCCGGTTCGGAGTGAGGGCAAGAACCGTCATATGGCGCCGCACTTCCATTCCGGGATCAAAGTGCGCGTCATGATGAACGAAATAGGAGATGACTGACTCTGACCCGATCGCCGAGAACACCGCGTCGGCGACGATCCCCGGGTAGTAGCCGCTCCGCTCGATCGCCGACAGCATGTCGTCGGCTGAGGCTGTGGTACTCATGAACCCCATCCTGCACCGCCACGGCGTCGCGCTCGCGGGGTGGTCATAGATCGGTCGGGCAAAAATCTCGCCGTCGGCGAGCGCCTACAACTGCTGCGCGAGGACCCCATCGGTGGCCTCGGCTCGCTGCAGCTGGAGTATGCGCTGGTCAACTGGTTCAGGAAGCTCAAGTGCTCCCGCTCCGGCCGACGGCTTCGGCCGCCTCGGCTGCCGCGACCCCGCCGCGCCGCCCCGGCCGCGGTAGACGAGCACCCCGCCGACCGGGTCGGGGGCACCATCGAGCGCCGCCTGCACGCCAGGCAGCGCGCGGAACCGCTCCCAGGAATCCTCGTCGGCGAAGCTGACCTCGAAAACGACTCCGGCTTTGTGCTCGATCCACTGCCAATCGGCCGCACTCGAGGTGATCGCCGCTTCGACAATCTGGTCGCGATAGGAGTCTTTCCACCGCAAGGCTGCCTGGATTTGCGAGTCGAATATCTCGATAGACCACCACTCAGCCATGCAAACCAGACTATCTCCCAAACGCGAAGATGGCGGTTCGCCGTTGGCGTAATCAGCTGATCAGCTGATCAGCCGATCAGCTGGTCACCTGAGCTTGGCAGCGATCCACGCCGCGTACTCGGCAGCCTCTGCGTCTGAGTCGTACTTCGTCCTCGGCCAGAAGAAGCCGCGCAGGCCGTCGCCCTTCGTACGCGGCACCACGTGCACATGCAGATGCGGCACGCTCTGGCTGACAATGTTGTTCATCGCGACGAAGGTGCCCTGCGCGCCGAGCGCGGCCGGCACCGCGCCGCTGATCCGCTGGACCACGCCGAAGAGCGGCACGATCTCCTCGGCCGGCAGGTCAGCCAGCGTCACGTAGTGCTTCCTCGGCAGGACCAGCACGTGGCCCTTGAAGACCGGCTTGAAATCAAGAAAGGCGACGATGTCAGCGTCGGCGTAAACGTAGGTACCGCTGGGACTCTCGGGGGCCCTGGCGGCAATGTCGCAGAACGTGCAGTCGGTCACCTTCGCACGGTAGCGTGTCGGCGTGGCAGCAGACGGGCGTCGGCATGTACTGGCTATCGGCGGCCTGCGGGCCCCGGATTCCTACGGTCGCGGCGGCGTTCCGCTGCTGGTGGACTACGCGATCCAGCTTTCCGGGGCGCAGATCCCGAGGATTTGCCTGATCAACACCGCGATGGGCGATGACGCTGGCAGCTACCTGCGGTCCTATCAGGGCCTGTCGGGGACGCCGAGCCAGGTGACCCACCTGCAACTGTTCCCCATGCCGAACGTGGAATCCCCGGCCGAGCTGCTGCTCAGCCAGGACGTGATCTTCGTAGGCGGCGGAAGCGTCGCGAACCAGATGGCCGTCTGGCGAGTTCACGGCCTGGACGCGATCCTGCGGCGGGCCTGGGAAGCCGGCGTCGTGCTGACCGGAGTCAGCGCCGGGGCGATCTGCTGGTTCGCCGGCGGCACCACGGACTCTTTCGGCCCGACGCTGCGACCGTTCACCGACGGTCTTGGACTGCTGAAAGGCAGTTACTGCCCGCACTACGACTCAGAGGCGCAACGCAAGCCCCTCTACCGGGAGCTGGTCGCCGCCGGAACCATCCCGCCCGGCGTGGCCTGCGATGACGGCGCGGCCGCTCATTTCATCGACGACGACCTGGCCGAGATCGTCGTCGACCGTGCCAACGCCAGGGGGTACCGGGTAGTGATCGAAGACACCGGTGCGGTCGAGTACGGACTGAATACGCGGCTGCTGGACGGCTAGAGCCTCGTGGGGCGAGCCGTACTGGTTACGGTTTAGGCGCTTGTCGCGTGTCTTGCCTGGTTATCGAGTCAAACGCCGATTAGCTGGAGTATGCTCCGTAACGGCCTGCGATCAGGCGGTCGCGATTC
>DATNFM010000164.1:0-43495 GCA_035606435.1 Streptosporangiaceae bacterium
CCCAGCCCCCAGCCCCCCAGCCCGCCAAGTCGGTAGTCGCCAGGCCACCGCCCAGCACCCCGAGTGGCGAATGTGACTGCAGTGACCCATGCGGCCCACCGAGGGAGGCAGTGGCTGAGGCGCGGCAGTGCTACTGCAGCAGAGTCCCCCCGCTGTAGTAACTTCCCGGGACGGAACTACAGCAGGACGGCTTTGCTGTAGCCGTGGACTGCAGCAGTGGAACTTAGCTGTAGTAGCTTCTCGGGACCGAACTACAGCAGGACGGCTTCGCTGCTGCGCCCGGCGGCGCCCGCCGCTCCGCCTCCGGCCCCGCCTTCTGGTCTCGGTCCCGGTCCCGCCTTCTGGTCTCGGTCCCGGCCCCGCCTCCGGCCCCGGCCCCGGCTCCGGTCCCGGCCTCGGCCCTGGCCGCGCGAGCCGGTTGGGAGGACGGGTTGGGCCGAGGCGTTTGTAGCGGCCGGACCTGTGAGCGTTCACAGGTTTGGCGGGATTAGCGTCGGCCGGGCGGGGCCGCGCTGGCCCTGACGACTAGGTCGGGAATGATCGGCATTGAGGGCACGAACCGATCGTCGCCCGATATTCGGTCCATCAGCATGTGCATCGCGCGCCGGCCAAGCTCACCGAAATCCTGGCGGACGGTGGTCAGCGGCGGCGGGAAGAAAGCCGCCTCTGGGATGTCGTCGAAGCCGACTACGCTCACATCGCCGGGGACGTTGCGGTTACGCTCCGACAGCGCGCGCATCAGGCCGAGCGCCATCTGGTCGTTGCCGCTCAACACCGCGGTCACTTCATCCAGGGCGGCCAGCCGGTGCCCGATCTCGTAGCCCGATCGCGCCGACCAGTCGCCGAACACCAGGTCGGGAATGGGGGCGCCGGCCGCCCGCAAGGTCTGCCGCCAGCCGTCCGCGCGCTCCTGGGAATCCAGCCAACTCGGCGGTCCGCCCAGGTGATGCACGGTCTCGTGGCCGAGGTCGAGCAGGTACTGGGTGGCGCGGGCCGCTCCGGCCAGATTGTCGATGGCTACCGACGGCAGCGGCGCGTGCGTACCGCATTTGATCACTACCAGCGGGACCTCGGTCACCAGGTACATCAGCGCTTCGACGGCAGCCGTCTGCGGAGCGACGACGATGATGCCTTCGACGTTCTGCCCGAGGAACCGTTCTACCGCCCTGTGCAGCGAATGCCGGTCGTAGTTGTCCAGCCTGGCGATCGCCACCATGTAGTCGGGCGGTGCCGCCTGCTCGAGGCCGTACAGCATGGATGACGGACCGTACAGCGTGTTGTCGACGCTGATCACGCCGAACACCTTGGTCCGGCCGGTAGCTAGCGTCCGTGCGGCCGCGTTCGGCCGGTAGCCGAGGTCGCGGATCGCGGCGACCACATCGGCTCGGGTCTTGGCGCTGACGTGGGGATGATCGTTCAGCACGCGGGACACGGTCTGATGCGAGACTCCCGCCAGACGCGCGACGTCGACCATCAGCGGCCGGCCGGGCTGGCCGCCACCCGGACGGGCCTGCTGGCCCAGGGCAGGGGATCGACGGCCGGCGTCCAGCGGTTTGCCTTCGGCCGGAGGTGCCGCGCCAGCCTCCTCGTCGGATCGGGGAACCTTCGCCGTCCGGGGACCGTTGGAAGGTTTAGCTTCGATGACGGGCTCGCTGGAGTCCGATACTGGCTGGCTGTCGGCGGTAGGTGTCATCCTGCCCCCTTTATCCAGCTCGCCACGATGCGCTCATGCTGTGCTGCCCAGCTCGCACTGGTCACTCGGCACTCGTCACTCAGTGCCACCGGCCGACGTATGCGCATGCGCACCCGCGCGCAGGCGCACCAGTCCGGCCTGCTACATCTTAGCTCCGTGCAAAGAAATGACCGCAGGGGCGGCATCCTGCGATTCAGCCGCCAGGCAGCCGCCTCTGGCCGGGCGCGGAGGAACCCGAAAATTTTTCGGACTAAAAAAACCGCTTGTCCTATTAACAAACGCCTCGCCTATGTGTGAACGTTAACAGGCGACGAGCCGCCAGACCGTACGCCTTCACCGTGAGTGACCAAATGGAGGTCCGATGCCTGCTCAGCCAACGCCTGCGGACAAGTTCACCTTCGGGCTCTGGACGGTCGGCTGGCCGGCGCGCGATCAATTCGGCGACTCGACGCGGGCGCCCCTTGACCCAGTTGAGGCCGTGCACGAACTGGCCAAGCTCGGCGCCTACGGCGTCACCTTCCATGACGACGACCTGATCCCGCCAGGTAGCGACGACGCCGCCCGCACCCGTCACATCGACCGGTTCGCGGCCGCGCTCAAGGAGACCGGCCTGGTCGTGCCGATGATGACGACGAACTTGTTCAGCCACCCGGTCTTCAAAGACGGCGGGTTTACCAGCAACAACCGGCAGGTCCGCCGCTATGCGCTGCGCAAGGTGATGCGCAACATCGATCTGGCCGCGCAGCTCGGTGCGCACACCTATGTCATGTGGGGCGGCCGGGAGGGCAGCGAGTACGACAGCGCGAAGGACGTGCGCGCGGCGCTCGACCGGTACCGGGAAGCCGTCGACACGCTGGCCACCTATGTGATCGACCAGAGCTACGGGATCAGGTTCGCGCTCGAGCCCAAGCCCAACGAGCCCCGCGGCGATATCTTGCTGCCGACGGTGGGGCACGCGCTGGCGTTCATCGGAAGCCTGGACCACGCGAATATGGTCGGGCTTAACCCCGAGGTCGGTCATGAGCAGATGGCCGGACTGAACTTCGCGCACGGCATCGCCCAAGCGCTGTGGCACGGCAAGCTCTTCCATATCGACCTCAACGGCCAGCGCAGCATCAAGTACGACCAGGACCTGGTCTTCGGCCACGGCGACCTGATGAACGCGTTCTCCCTGGTTGACTTGCTTGAATTCGGAGGACTGCAGGGCGGCCCGAGCTACGAAGGGCCCAGGCACTTCGACTACAAGCCGTCAAGGACCGAGGACAAGGCCGGGGTCTGGGACTCGGCGGCCGCCAACATGCGGATGTACCTGCTGCTCAAGGAGCGGGCGGCGGCGTTCCGGGCCGATCCTGAGGTCGCCGAGGCGATGGCCGCCTGCCAGGTCGGCGAGCTGGCGAACCCGACGCTCACACCCGGCGAGACCTACGCCGATCTGCTGGCCGATCGCAGCGCGATGGAGGACTTCGATGTCGACGCCGCCGGTGAGCCCGGGTACGGGTTCGTGCGGCTGAACCAGCTCGCGATCGAGCATCTGCTCCGCGCGCGATGACCCGTCTCGTCGCCGGGGTCGACTCATCTACGCAGTCGTGCAAGGTCGTGATCCGGGACGCTGAGACCGGGGCGCTGGTCAGGGAGGGGCATGCGGCCCACCCGCCGGGCACCGAGGTTGATCCGGCGCACTGGTGGCAGGCCCTTGGTGCGGCCCTGGACGAGGCCGGCGGGCTCGGCGACGTTGCGGCGATCTCGGTGGCTGGACAGCAGCACGGGATGGTGTGCCTCGACGAGGCCGGTGCGGTGGTCAGGCCCGCGTTGCTGTGGAACGACACCAGGTCGGCCGGTGCCGCCGCCGACCTTGTGGCCGAGCTCGGCGCGGACGCCTGGGCGGAGGCAGTGGGCAGCGTGCCGGTTGCGTCGTTCACGGTGACGAAGCTTCGGTGGCTGGCTGAGCGTGAACCGGGGTCCATGAGCCGTTCGGTCGCGGTTTGCTTGCCGCACGACTGGCTGACTTGGAAGCTGGCTGGAGGCGGGGCTGGGGCTGGAGGCGGGGCTGGAGGTGGCGCTGGGGCCGGGCTGGCTGGCGTCGGGCTGGCTGGCGTCGGGCTTGAAGGGCTGCGCACCGATCGCGGTGATGCCAGCGGCACGGGCTACTGGTCGGGGCGGACGGGCGAGTACCGCAGCGACTTGCTGAGGCGTGCGGCCGGGCGGGAGCTAGCGGTGCCGGTGGTGCTTGGACCGGCCTCGGCGGCGGGCGAGCTGGCGGCTTTCCGCGGTTTCCCCGCGCCGGGCGGCGCGGTGCTCGGGCCGGGCACAGGTGACAACGCGGCGGCCGCGTTCGGGCTGCACGCCGGGCCGGGCGATGTCGTGATCTCGATCGGCACGTCGGGCACGGTGTTCGCGGTCAGTGACACGGCTACCTCCGATGCCAGCGGCATCATCGCCGGCTTCGCCGACGCCACCGGGCGTTTCCTGCCGCTGGTCTGCACGCTCAACGCGGCCCGGGTGCTCGTCGCCACCGCGTCGATGCTGAACGTCGATCTCGACCAACTCGCCGAACTCGCGCTGGCCGCCGAACCAGGCGCGGGCGGACTGACGCTGCTGCCGTACCTCGAAGGAGAGCGCACGCCCAACCGGCCCGACGCCACCGGCACGCTCGCGGGCCTGACCGGCGAGAACGCCACTGCGCAGAATCTGGCCAGGGCGGCGATCGAGGGCATGGCCTGCGGACTGGCCGACGGGCTCGATGCCATCAAGGCCGCCGGGGTGCCGGTGTCGCGCGTCTTGCTGATCGGCGGTGGTGCTCGGTCGGAAGCGGTGCGACAGATCGCGCCGACGGTGTTCGGGGTGGCGGTCGAGGTGCCTCCGGCGGGCGAGTACGTAGCCGACGGCGCCGCCAGGCAGGCCGCCTGGGTGCTGTCGGGGTGCGATTCGCCGCCGGTGTGGAAGCTGGGCGAGACCAGGCGCTACGAAGCCGACCCGGTGCCCGTGATCAGGGAACGGTACGCGGCCGTCCGCGACGCCTGAGGTCCAGCCCGCGGGCCCAGCGAGCACCGGATCGGATCCGGCGGCTCCCGAGCAGCATCGGTGTCCCTTTGATGTCGCAGCAGCTACCACATCGGGGTGGCTGCAGGTAGGCGGCGGGCAAACCGGACACATCATGGCCAACTGGGGACCCAGCTAGGCTCATTTCTCGTGAGCGATCTTTGGGAGCCGTCGGCGCCAGGGGTACTTCGACTGCCGTCTGGGCGGCTTGTGCGCGGACGCGGGTTGCGCAGGCCGATGCCGGACGGACCGGAGCCGGCCTTCGCGCTCTACCTGCTCGGCGAGGAGCCGCCGACCGTCGAGTGGGAGGCTCGCTGGCTGCGCTGGCCGGACTTCGGGCTGCCCGCCGATCCGGCCGCCGCCAGGCAAGCCTTCGAAGAGGCCTGGACCAGGGCCGAGACCGAGCGCGTGGAGATCGCCTGCGCCGGCGGCCAGGGTCGCACCGGCACCGCGCTGGCCAGCCTGGCCGTTCTCGACGGGGTACCGAGCAAAGAGGCCGTCAAGTACGTCAGGACGCACTACTCGACGCGGGCCGTCGAGACACCGTGGCAGCGCCGCTTCGTCGCGAAGTTCAAGTAGCGCGCCGCGCCGCCGGCCAGACGAGCCCCGCCGGCCAGACGAGCCCCGCCAGCCAGGCCCGACCCGGCCGCACCTAGATCCTGATCAGGACCTTTCCGCTCAGCCCGCCCTGATGCAGCCGATCGCGGACCTGCAAGGCATCCTCCAGCGGCACCACGTCCCGCACCCGAGCCTGGACCGTGCCGTCGGCGACCAGCCGGGCGAGCTCGGCCAGCCCGGCCGGCGAAGCCAGCGGGTTCGTGGGTCCGGAGATGTTCGTCGCTGTGATCTGACGCCCGGCAAACCAACTCTCGTCGGCGGCATGAACAGTCGACACCAGCCGTCGCCCCGCCCCGAGCAACTCCGCGTCCCGGCGGGTCGCAACCGGGTCGCTGACATTGTCCAGCACGGCATCGACGCCGTCAGGATGAGCGGCCAGGATCGCCGCCACCACATCACCGCTGCCGCTCTCGAACACCTCGTTCGCACCGAGTCGACGGGCTTCGTCCGCGCCGCTCCGCACGGTTGCGATCACATGTGCGCCCCGGTGCTTGGCGATCTGGACCGCGTAACCGCCGACGGCGCCCGCCGCGCCGGTCACCACGAGAACCTGTCCGGGGCCGGTGCCGAGCAGCTCAAGCGAGCCGAGTGCGGCCACCGCGGCGACCGGCAGCGCCGCCGCCTGCTCGTCGGTCACGTCGTCCGGGATGCGCGCGATGGGAATGGGCAGATCGGGCGAGGTCGACCGGAGGGCGGTGTACTCGGCGTACGAGCCGTGCCGGCGCGCCATCCCGAAGACCCGGTCACCGGTCCGCAACTCGGTCTCATCCCCCGGGACCTCTTCGAGCACCCCGGCGAAGTCGACGCCCAGCACGAACGGGAACTCAGACTCGGCGGTCAGCCGCTCCACCAGCTTGAAGTCGACCGGATTGACCCCGGCGAGGTGTACCCGGACGACAAATCCGCCGTCGGCCGCCGGGACCGGCAGGTCATGCAGTTCCGGCCGATCACCGAAGCTCCGAACCGCGAACGCGCGCATCCCTGACCCCTCCCGGTCCACCAGAAACAGTTACCCGCGTTCAGAGTTTGTCACGACCAAACGTGAGGTGGTGCGCGCGCCGAAGCGCCGATCGCCGAACCGGGTGAATCTGCGGATTCACCGGCAAAATCTAGGGTGAATATGACAATTCACCGGTTTTAAGAAGATGATCTAGAGACCGGTACAGAGGCTTATGGTGACGCTGGTGCTCGTGTATGGCATTGCGACCTCTGAGCAACGTCGAGCCCTAGGAATAGCGTTGGGATAGCGCGAGGAATTGCGTTCGCCCAACCGCGACCCGACGTTGCAGACTGGCAAACGCCAGCCGATCCGCCGGCCCGGCATCCACCGAGGCCTGAGCACCCACGGAGGCGACCATGCCTGATGCCACTACGACCCAAACCACCTGGTCAATTTCTGACACCGAATTGTTTGTCAGGTACGGGCAGGCCTGCGTTCCACGCCGGCCAGAGCAAATCAGCACCGTCTGTGACCTGCTGGGCGAGTTGCCGGTCGCGCACGTGCTCGACCTGTGCTGCGGCGAGGGCCTGCTATCGCAGGAGTACCTGCGCCGGACACCCCAGGGCCGGGTAACGCTGCTCGACGGCTCGGCCGAGATGCTGCAGGCGGCCGAGAGCCGGCTGGCGAGCTTCGGCGACCGGTTTACGCAGGTGCAGGCCGACATCGCCGATCGCGACTGGCGGGTCGCCGGGCGTTATGGCGGCGTGATGACCTCGCTGGCCGTCCACCACCTGGACGCCGGAGGCAAGCAGCGGCTCTATCGCGACCTGCACGACCTGCTGCCGCCGGGCGGGGTGTTCGTGATGGCCGACCTGGTCGAGCCGACCGGCCCGGTCGCGCGCCGGGTCGCCGCCGACGCCTGGGAGCAGTCGGTCGCGGAGGAGTCGCAGCGGCTGTTCGGCGGCGACGAGGCGCTGACGGCCTTCCGCCAGGCCGACTGGAACTATTTCCGGCAGCCGGGCCCGGACTCGTTCGACATGCCGTCGTCGGTCGCCGAGCACCTGACCTGGCTCAGTGCGGCCGGCTTCGCCGAGGTCGATCTGGTCTGGCAGTACGCCGGGCACGCGATCTTCACAGCGAGGCGCCCGGCGCAGGCGGCTGGCTAGGCTCGGGGAGCCGCAGCCGCGCGAACACGGCCCGATGATCGGTGCCAGGCAGCCGGTGCACCGAGGTGTCCAGGACCGCGCACCGCCGGTCCACCAGAATGTGGTCGATCGCGAGCAGCCCAAGCGGCCACCAGGGGGCCGGACTCCACGTCGGCACCAGGCCCCGGCCGGTCTCGCGGGCGGCGTCTACCAGCCCGCGCCTCAGGAGTCGCCGAAACTCACCGTGATCAAGCGTGCTGTTGAAATCTCCCGCGACGATCGACGGCGGATCGGCCGGACCGGCCGGACCGGCGGGCACCGGCATCGCGGCGAGCACATCAAGGTCATCGCGCCACAACGAAACCCCCGACCGCGCGCACGGCCGCTTCGGCGTCCACATATGCACGCTCACCAACCGCACAGGCATGGAAGGAAATGCGAGGGTGACGATGGGCTGCACCGACGAGGTGGGCAGCACCGGACCGCACATTCTCAAGGGATATTTGGCATAAATTCCGTTTCCCCTTTCTGCCTCGGTGCCGACATCGCTGATCAGGTAAGGAAACTGGTCACCGAGCCCGGCCCGGGCCAGTCCGATCGCCGCCTCCTCATCCAGCTCCTGGACGAACAGCACATCCGCCCCCGTCCGGCCCGCCAGCTCGACAAGCGGTTCGGCGGCGGCCCGGCCGACGAGGAGGTTGGCGGTCAGCACCCGGAGTATCGGTCCGGCCGCCAGCGGCTGCGGCCGGGCGATAGTTCTCGGCACGACCGCGGCGGTCATGGTGGCAGCCGCGAGCACGGTGATGGCTCGGGCGCGCCGGTCCCGGGCGAGCAGCGCGGCTATCCAGGCCGCCGCGGCGGCCTGCGGGGTGAACGGGAGCAGCGCCGCCGCCGGGGCGCCGACGGCGCGGCACCGGTCGGCGCCGGTGAGCCGCCCGATCGCCAGCCCGCCGAAACAGGCGGCTGCCGCCCAGCTCAGGCGATGTCGGCGTACCTGTCCGCCCACTGCACCCCCCGCCCACCACCCGGCACAAGCCCCATGGTGGCACGCGAAATCAGGCAGCTCCCCGCACTAGATCCTTGTGGCCTAACTGCGCGGGTTGCGCGTCTTGCACCGCATAACCAGGTATGGAAGGCCATCTGACGCCGACGATGATCGACTCCTCTTCGGCGAACCAGGAGTGATCGACGCCGGTGAAGACGACATAATCCCCCTGCTCAGCGAGCAGAACGCTGCGTTCACGGAACTCAAGCCTGAACCGGCCTTTCACCAAGATGATCAAGGCCGTCCTGGTTTCGCCTGTCACCCAGTCCGCCCGCTCATCGCCGCGCGGGTGAATCCCCCACTTGATCTCGACTTCCTTGCTGTGCCGGACGTCGTCGTCCGACATGAAGTGCCCGAGCAGCCAGCCCCGGTTGCCTGGCGCATCCTGCGCCGCCGAGCCGGTGTAGATCGCGGCAGCCATAAGGGAACCCTTAATCGGAGATCGGCGGGACTTGCTGACGGAACTAGAGTCGAGGGTAGGACACTTCCGCCGTAAGACCGGGAGATGAGCGCAGTGCTGAGCTGGGAAATGGACCAGTCGCATCACCCCGACGCCGATCGCGAGCCCGACGAGGCCGTCGAGGTGCTTCGCGGGGTCTGGAGCGCGAACGGGCAGAGTGCCGCCGACTTGGATGAGACGTTCGGCGAGCCGAAGGCCTGCAAGCGGATGGCCGAGGTCAACTTCGACGGGTACGGCGAATCCAGCGACGGTGACGACCTGCGCGCGGCCTGGCGGCAGACGCTGGAGCGCGACGGCAAGCTCGGCGGCGAAGGCAGCGTCCGGGATCTCGTGTACGGCCAGCCGGACTCGTAGCGCTGCATGGAACTTCCCCAGAGTGTCCCTGAGCTGACCGATACCTTGCGCCAGGGCGGCTATGTCGCCGATCGCGGGCTTGCGACCTCGCTGTTCGTCGCGATCTCGCTGCAGCGGCCGATCTTGCTCGAAGGCGAGGTCGGCGTCGGCAAGACCGAGGTGGCCAAAACCCTCGCGGCCGCCTTCGGTCGCCGGCTGATCCGGTTGCAGTGCTACGAGGGCATCGACACCAACCAGGCGCTGTACGAGTGGGACTATGCCCGGCAGATGCTCTACATCAGGGCGCTGTCCGAGCGGCAGCTCGCCGACACCGATGCCGTCGACCGGCTCTTCGGTCCGCGTTTCCTGCTCGAGCGCCCGCTGCTCGACGCGGTGAAGACCGGCGACCAGGCGGTACTGCTGATCGACGAGGTCGACCGGGCCGACGATGAGTTCGAGGCGTTCTTGCTCGAGGTGCTGTCCGATTTCCAGATCAGCATCCCTGAGATCGGCACGATCAAGGCCGACCAGCCGCCGCTGGTGATCCTGACCTCGAACCGCACCAGGGAACTGCACGACGCGCTGAAGCGCCGTTGCCTGTACCACTGGATCGGCTACCCGCCCGCGGAGCGCGAGGTGGAGATCGTGCTGCTTCGTTCACCTGGGGTTTCCGAGCAGCTCACCAGGAAGGTGGTCGCGGCCGTCAACCGGCTCCGCGAGATGGACCTGGCCAAGCCCCCGGGCGTCGCCGAGACCATCGACTGGGTCAAGACCCTGCACTTCCTCGGCGAGACCGAGCTGGACCCGGCGATCGCGGCCGACACCTTGGGCGCGGTCGTCAAGGAGCGCGACGACCTTGAGGTGGTGCACGAGAACCTAGCCACGATCACCTCTGGTGGCTGAGACCGCGCTGACCAATACGCTGGTCGCCTTCGGCCGGGCGGTGCGGGCCGCGGGTGTGCCAGTCGGCTCCGGCGATCTCATGGTCTACTGCACCGCCGCCGGTCGACTCGACCCGTCGGACCTGGTCGACCTGTACTGGGCCGGCCGCTGCACGCTCGTGACCCGGCAGGACCACATCGCGATCTACGACCGGGTGTTCAAGAGTTTCTTTCTAGGCGCCGGCCGAGGCGAGGTGGCCGAACTGCTGCAACTGGCCGCCAGCGCATCGGCCCAGACCCTCGCGGTGCTGAACGTCCCCGCCACCGAGGAGACCGGCGAGGAGGTTTCCGAGGAAACGATGCTCGGCCTGATGGCCTCCGATGCCGAGACCCTGCGTCACAAGTCGTTCGGCGCGTGCACGCCGGAAGAACTGGCGGCGGTCCGCCGGATCATGACGCGGATCAGGCTCACCCCGCCCAAGCGCCGGACCCGGCGTACCAGGCCGACCAGCCACGTCGGGACCAAGCCAGATCTGCGCCGCACAGTCCGCGAGGCCATGCGGCTGCACGGCGAACCCGCCGAACTGTACTGGCGCCGACGCAAGGTCCGGTTGCGTCCGCTGATCCTGATCCTCGACGTCTCCGGCTCCATGGCCGACTACTCCAGGTCTCTGCTTCAGTTCGCCTACTCGGCCAAGCGGGCGACGGCCAGGGTCGAGGTGTTCTGCTTCGGCACGAGGCTGACCAGGATCACCAAGGCGCTCGATCATCGTCGTCCGGACGACGCGCTGCGGCTAGCCGCCACCACGGTGTTCGACTGGGACGGTGGCACCAGAATCGGCGCCTGCCTCGACGCGTTCGTCCGGCAGTGGGGCCGTCGCGGGCTGTGCCGGGGCGGGATCGTGGTGATCTGCTCCGACGGTCTCGACCGAGGCGACCCGGCGCTGCTCGCGGCCGCGATGGAGCGGCTGGCCCGGCTCTGCTACCGGGTCGTCTGGATGAACCCGCACAAGGGCGACAACGCGGACTTCCGGCCGAGCACGCTCGGCATGATGGTGGCGGCCCCGCACATCGACCTGCTGCTATCCGGCCACGACCTCAACAGCCTGGAAGAACTGGCCGAGTTGCTGCCCACCCTGCACTAAGTCGACACAGCGCTGAGTCAACGCAGCACTGAGTCAACGCAGCACTGAGTCAACGCAGCTGCTGGTTTCGGTAACGATGGTGGCCAATAGCCCGCTGGGTCCGTTTGCGCCGTTGCGCGGGCGGAAATTGCGCTACCGACAACCGGCTCAGTCAGGTCCGGTCGAGCAGAACGGGCGGTCACCCCGCGCCCAGCTCTGGCAGTCGGCCGAGCCTAGTCACAGGGGGGATTCGATGCGCTTCGTCAAGGCCGTCATCGCGGCCGCCTGCGTGAGCACCGCCTGGCTGGCGGCCATGGTCCTGGCCGGTCCCACGCCTACCACCTCAGCCGCGCCCGCTGCGCCCGCCAGGTTGGCGGTCGCGAAGGTGTCCGCCGAACATCTGACCGCTCGCGTCTCGCCCGATCCGTCGGCGCCAGGGACCAGGACAACGTTCGACGTGTACTGCGGCCCTCATGCGTTCTCGGCGACGTTGTTCGGGGTGACGCTCGGGATGGCCAATCTGATCCTCATGCACTCGACCCCTGGCGGCATGTCCGGGGAGTTCTCGCTGACGGTGACGTTGCCGAACTCGATCGCTCCCGGCACCTACCACCCCAGCGTGGACTGCTCGAACGGTGCCGCCGGCGTCTTCGAGTTCAGCGTCAACCCGGTGCCGCAGCAGCCTCCGGAGACCGGGGACGGCGCGACGGCGACGCAGACCGGCTCCCCGCTGGTACCGATCGGCTACGGATTGATGATGATCGGCGTGCTAGCGGGTGGCGTGGCGCTTCGACGCCGCGTGATGGCCCGGCACTGAATTTGATTCGCTTCATCAGGAACTGGCTGATCGGGGCCGCGATCGTGCTGACCCTGACCGGTGCGGCCATGTCGTATCTGGGCAAGCACGTGCTGCGCTGGCAGCCGCCGGCGCGCCCGCCGGCCTGGGAAGCGAAGGCCGCCAAGAGCGGGACCGTGCCGGTCACGAACGCCAAGCCGCTCAAGCGCTCCCAGCCAGTCAGGATCTACATCCCCAAGATCAGGGTCTGGGCCCGGATCGAACCGCGCGGGCTGCGGCGAAACGGGGCGGTAGGCCTGCCGTCACTGAAGACCCCGTTCCTGACGACCTGGTTCGACCGGGGCCCAGCACCAGGCCAGCCTGGCACCGCGGCTATTTACGGTCACGTCGACGCCGACAAGGTCGGTCCGGCGGTGTTCTATCGCCTCGGCTCGTTGCGTCGGAAGGACCTCATCTACGTCACGCTGGCGAGCAGTGACGTGGCGATCTTCCGTGTCTACTCGATCGCGATGTACGCCAAGACCCAGTTCCCGACCGCGACCATCTACCGCTACACCCATTGGCCAACGCTCAGGCTGATCACGTGCGGCGGCCGGTTCGATCCGGCCACGCATCACTATCTGAGCAACGTGGTGGTCTTCGCCAGTTATGTCGGAGCCAGGAGATAATGAACTCGTGAGATGGAGCGTTGGCGTTCAGGCCGAAGGTGACCGGGTCCTGTCCCGCGAGGAAGTGGTCGAACTCGCGGACGC
The DNA here is from genome assembly GCA_035606435.1 of Streptosporangiaceae bacterium. Taxonomy (GTDB): domain Bacteria; phylum Actinomycetota; class Actinomycetes; order Streptosporangiales; family Streptosporangiaceae; genus Chersky-822. The sequence goes on from DATNFM010000164.1 coordinate 12,827, forward strand.
GGTCGCCGCTTACGACGGCATCGCCACGGGCATCGGAAGCCACCTGTACGGAGCTCGGCTCGTGGTCGACGCCGACAGTCGGGATGAGGCGATCGAGAGGGCGACGCAGCAGTTCCAGCAGGCGGCTACGCAGGCCGGGCTTCCGGATGGCCCGATCGTCAGGACCGAGGCGATCAGCGAGGACGAGGACGAGGGAATCACCGAATGATCCGTCTTGGCTCGGCCGCCGGCTACCCATTCGAGGGCCCCAGACTGCTCGGGGGCTGGACGGCACCGGCCCGGCCGGCCGTCTACGTGATCTTGTACAAGCCCGACCCGAGCGCGAAGCCTGAGCAGTACGCGGTGATCTACGTTGGCCATGGCGACGACTTGTCCGCCGAGCGGTTCCCCTTCCGGCACCCGGTCGCCGCCTGCTGGACCAAGCGCGCCGGGGACAAGTGGAAGATCTATATCGCCACCTACGAGGCGCCGGGCGGCAGCCGCGGCCATCGCGAGCAGATCGCCAGGGAACTCACCGCGACCTACCGGCCCGGCTGCAACGACCAGCAGTACGACCTGGCCTGGAAAGACGAGTGGATCGGCGACTACAACGCCCCCACCACTAGCTCAGTAACCAGACGCGGCCCCGACAAAGCCTGACGGGGCCGCGCGTTGAGGCGAACTGGTTAGTCGTTGGAGTTGAAGCCGACGGACTCCAGGAGGCGGGAGCGGCGGACGCCTGAGGCGGGGCGGGCGGGCTCGGGCACCGCGGGGGCCTCGGGGCGCGGGGTCACGTCGGCGACGATGTCCTCGGCCATGCCGTACAGCAACGGCAGCGCGCCTGCCACTACTCCGCCGGTGCGGTTGATGTGCTCGACGCCCGGCCCGATCAGCTTGGCGTGGCCGACGATCTCGCCCGCGGTGGCCAGGCCTTCCTCCAGGTTGCCGGCGATCCGCTCCAGCAGCGTTCCGGCCCAGTACAGGTAGAACGCCAGCCCGGCGATCAGCACGACGATGACGACGACCGTGAGAACCACCAGGGCGGTCATGACTTCACCTTTCCGAGTACCCGGCCAAGGAACAGATGGTGCTGCAGGCCCTCGGCCAGCACCAGGTCGACGCCGTCGGCCACCTGCGGGATCAGCGCCGTGTCAGCGGTGTTGGCCGCCGCGGCCTTGAGCGTGTCCCTGACCTCGACTACCCGGCTGTCGATCCGCTTGATCAGCCAGATGAGCAGGCTCAGCAGGGCGGCGACGGCGACCACGACGACGAAGCCCAGGATGATGGCCACGACCCATCGGGTGTGCTCGGCCGGCGGCATGGCCGAGGCCAGCGCGTTCACATGGTGCATGGCTAACCTCCCAGCCGGGCGCGACCGCGCTGCAGGCCGCCGATGATGGTGACGGCGTAGTCGATCGTGGTGCGCAGACCGCCGAGCGCCGAGGTGTTGTGCACGGCCTTCTTCAGCTCGCCGTTGATCTTCGGCGCTTCGTTGCCGATGTTGTAGGCCAGCATCAGGATCGGCACCACCAGCGCGACGACGACCAGCACGATCACGCCGCCGATCGTGAAACCGAGGATCCAGCCGAAGTTGCTGACGTGACCAGCGGCGTCACCCAGGACATGTGAATGCATTTTCGTTGTCTCCTAGTCCCACAGTGTTGCTCGCGGGGGGACGACCCCCCGCACCCCCCGCACCTTCGGCCATTTCATACAGTCTCGCAGAAGTCCCTGACGGGCTTCAGGCTCGCGTTGACCGAGGTCAGCCGGTCAGGCACGGTGCTGGTCAGGTCCGCGACGGCGCCGACGCCGCCGGTTACCTGACGCAATGTCGCCGAGATGGCGCGCAGGTGGAAGATGACCCGCAGCAGCCCGACCGCGGTGATCGCGATGATCAGCGCGGCGATGATCAAAGTGCCCCAGGCAGCTCCTGGCATGGCATTTCCCTTTCTCCGTTGTTCGCGGGGGGAGGACCCCCCTGCACCCCCCACGCCTTTCGGCCAAAATCAACCGAGCAGCTTCGCGACCGAACCGGCGTACCTGACCGCCCCGACCGACACGGCACTGATCGTCGCGTCCGTCGTGGCGAGCCCCTCTGGCACGCATTCCAGTTCGCCGACCAGCGCGCCTCCGCCGGCGAGGATGTTGTCGCTGGCCGCCCTGATGCGCTCAAGGGCGGCGAGGACCCGGTTCAGCAGGTAGATCACCACCGGCAGGACCGCGACCAGCAGAATTACGTTGCCAATCCACCACAAAACCATGGGTGTCGCTCCTTAGCTCGCTGGAGCCTGGTAGGGAAGGAAGAACCGGCGGAAGACCCGCCCGAGCGCCATCATCGCGGCCCGCAGGCCGATAGCCAGGCCGCCGGCGGGGGCGGCCGCCTGCGTCACGGTCTCGCCGCGGGCGGCCGCGTCGATCTGCGCGGCCATGTTGGCCGAGAAGTCACGCATGAGGACCGAGGTGACATCGGCGATCATGCCGCGACCGTACTGGGCGGCGGCGCCGGCCAGCTGCAGGTCCTGGGCGACCGCGACCTTGGTGCCGCGCCCGGCCGCCGTCAGCGTCGCGGTCACGTCCATGGCGGCCTGGCCCCGGCCCCGCTGCTCGGCACCGGCCGCGTGCACGACGAGGCGCTTGGCCGCCTCGTCGCGCTCGGTGATCTCCGCGGTCCCGGCGAACTGAAGCTTCACCGGCCCCATCCGCACCGCGACCTGGCCGCCGTACTTGTCATCACCGAGATCATCGGTCAGCGTCGCGCCGGGCAGGCACGCCGCCACCCTGGGGATGTCACCGAAAAACTCCCAGACCTTCGCGACCGGCTGGGCGACCTCGAAGTCGTTGGTGATCAGCATTCGGGTCTCATTCCGTAGATATTAGGTAGGAGTCCGGCTCTGACTCGAACCGCTGACGGCAGCCGGCGCTGCAGAAGTAATAGGTCACGTCTTTGTGGGTGGCCGACCTGATCGGCCCGTCCGTGCCGGTCGCCACGGTCATGCCGCAGACCGGATCGATGGCCTCTTCGGGAGCGGAACCCCCCGCAGAGCTAGCGGCGGCCTTCACCGGCTGGCTGACCGTGGTCGCGATCTCGCCGGCGGCTCGCAGCTGCACTAGCTCGGCCAGGACCGCCACCGCGATCTCGACGTGCGAGGTGTGCCCGAGATCCAGCCCGGCCGGAACCCTGACCCGGTCGAGTTGCTCCTGCGGAACGCCGCGCTCGGCCAGGTAGCCGAGTAGCGACTCACCACGTCGGCGCGAGGCGACCAGGCCAAGGTAGCCGGGCTGGGCGGCGGCCGCGCGCTCGACCGCCTCCTCATCACCGTGGCCCTGGGTGGCGACCACGACCATGGACCGCTCGTCCACATCGCCGGCGGAGAACTCGGACCAGTCGAGCCGCTTGGCCCGCCAGCCGATCGCGAGCGCGAGATCGGCCAGCGTCTGTGCCATCGGCGACCGGCCGACGACCACCAGGTGCGGCACGGGCAGCACCGGCTCGACGTAGACCTCGAGCGCACCTTCGCTCTGGCAGGAGATCGGCACGACCGTCATGCCCTCGGGCAGCGAGCCGCCGTACCGGGCCGCGCTCGGCAGCTGGTCGGGGGTGCCGAGCAGGAGCAGACGGGGCTGACCATCGGTGATGACCTGCTTGGCCTGCCTGATCACCGACGGCTCGGCGCAGGCGCCGCCGATCCAGCCGAGCAGTTCGCCCGACGTGGTGATGATCGCGCGCGAGCCGAGCTGGCTTGAGGACGGCCCCTGCCGCCACACGACGGTCGCGAGCGCGAACGCCTCGCCTCGCCGCTCAAGCTCAGCGGCCCGCTCCATCACCTGCCAGCCGTACATCTGCGATCTCCCTGTTCGGATGCGACCGGAATTCAGTCGGTGCGCACCGGCGGAGCGCCAGAGACATCGCGTCGCTGGGTAACCGCCTCCCAGACCCGGTCGGGCAGCAGCGGCATGTCGATGTTCCGCACGCCGGTGCCGTCCAGGGCGTCGATCACCGCGTTCACGAACGCGGCCGGGCCGCCCACCGCCGCGCACTCCCCGATGCCCTTGGCGCCGATCGGGTGGTGCGGGCACGGCGTGACGACCTCACTGTGCAGCTCGAACCCGGGCGTTTCCCACGCGCTCGGCAGCAGGTAGTCCATGTAGTTCGCGCCGATGCAGTTGCCCTCGGCGTCGAACGTGATGAACTGCATGTTCGCCATCGCGTAGGCCTCGGTCAGGCCGCCCATGATCTGGCCTTCGACGATCATCGGGTTGATCCGTACCCCGCAGTCGTCGACCGCGACCATGTTGAGCACGTCCCACACCCCGGTCGCCGGGTCGACCTCGACGGTGACGATGTAGACCGCGAACGGCCAGGTCAGGTTCGGCGGGTCGTAGTAGGCGGTGTTCTCCAGGCCAGGCTCCATGCCATCGGGCATGTTGCTGTACGCGGCCATCGCGCATTCCTGGATGGTCACGCCCCGGTCGGGCGCGCTGCGCACGTAGAACCGGCCAAGCTCCCACTCGACGTCTTCTTCTGAAACCTCAAGCAGGTGCGCGGCCAGCTTGCGCGCCTTGGCCCTGATCTTGCGGCTCACCATCGCGACCGCGGCGCCGGCGACCGGGGTCGACCGCGAGGCGTAGGTACCCATGCCGAACGGTGCGGTGTCGGTGTCGCCTTCCTCCACTACCACGTCTTCGGCCGGCAGGCCGAGTTCGTGAGCGACGATCTGCGCCCAGGTGGTCTCGTGGCCCTGGCCCTGCGTCTTGGCACCGGTCCGGAGGATGGCCTTGCCGGTCATATGGATCTTGAGCTCGGCCGAGTCGAACATCTTGATGCCGAGGATGTCGTACTCGCGGCTGTTGCCCGCCCCGAGCGGCTCGGTCATCGTCGAGATGCCAAGGCCGAGCAGCCGGCCCTTCTTCCTGGCCTCGGCCTGCTTCCGCCTGAAGTCCTCGTAGCCGACCGCCCTGAGTCCGACGTCCAGGCACTTGGCGTACTGGCCGGAGTCGGTCAGGAAGCCGAACGGCGTCCGGTGCGGGAAGTCGTCGTCATGCACGAAGTTCATCCGGCGGAAGTCGGCCTGGTCCATCCCCAGGTCAGAGGCGGCCGCCTGCATCATCCGCTCCTGGAAGAACATCGCCTCGGTGACCCGGAACGAGCACCGGTAGGCGACTCCGCCCGGGGCCTTGTTGCTGTAGGTACCGCGGGCGGTCAGGTGGGCGGCCGGAATGTCGTAGGCGGCGAACGCCGAGTGCATCAGGCCGATCTTGAACTTGCTCGGCTGAGCGTCGGAGAAGAACGCGCCGTGGTCCGACTCGGTGTGCATGCGCACTCCGAGGATCTTGCCGTCCTTGCGCAACGCCATCTCGCCGTGCAGGTACACATCCCGCGCGAAGCCGGTCGAGATCAGGTTGCCGGTCTTGTCTTCGATCCACTTGACCGGTCGCTCAAGCAGGATCGAGGCGAGGATCGAGCATACGTAGCCGGGGTAGACCGGCACCTTGTTGCCGAACCCGCCGCCGATGTCCGGCGAGACGATCCTGATCATGTGCTCGGGCAGCTCGGCCACCAGCGCGACCGCCGCCCTGATGATGTGTGGCGCCTGCGTGGTCATGTAGACGGTCAGCTTGGACGTGGCCCGGTTGAAGTCGGCGATCGAGCCGCAGCACTCAATCGGGCTTGGGTGCGAGCGCGGATAGTGCAGCTTCAGCTTCGACACGACGTCGGCCTGCTCGAACGCGGCGTCGGTCCCGGCCCGGTCGCCAACTTCCCAGTCGAAGATGACGTTGTCGGGCTGGTTTTCCTTGTCGTCGCGGATGACCGGAGCGCCGTCGGCCTGAGCCTGGGTCGGGTTCACGATGACCGGCAGCGGCTCGTAGTCGATCTCGATCGCCTCGCACGCATCCTTGGCGATGTACGGATCGTCGGCGATCACGCAGGCGACTTCCTGGCCCTGGAACCGCACCTTGTCGGTGGCGAGCACGGCCTGGGTGTCATAGGACAAGGTCGGCATCCACGCGAGGTTGCGGGTCGCCATCATGTCGCCGGTCAGCACCAGGTGGACACCCGGAATCTCCCAGGCCTTGCTGGCGTCGATCGACCTGATCCGTGCGTGCGCGAGCGGGCTGCGCAAGATCTCCATGTGCAGCATGCCGGGCAGCGTGATGTCGTCGGTGTAGTTGCCCCGACCCCTGATGAAGCGGTCGTCTTCGACCCGCTTGCGGCTGGCGCCAAGTCCGCCGATCTTGATTTCGTCTAGTGCCTGGGTCACGACGCTGATCCGCCTTCCTCAGCTTCAGTCGCAGCGGGTTCACTCGCAGCGGGTTCACTCGCAGCAGGGTCACTGGCAGCAGGGTCACTGGCAGCAGGCGCCGGCCGCAGCTTCTCGGCGGCCCACAGCACGGACTTGACGATGTTCTGGTAGCCGGTGCAACGGCACAGATTGCCCGAAAGCGCCCAGCGGACCTCGTCCTCGGTGGGATTCGGGTTCTCTTCCAGCAGCGCCTTGGCCGCCATCATCATGCCGGGGGTGCAGAAACCGCACTGCAGGCCGTGTTCCTCGCGGAACCCCTCCTGGAGCGGATGCAACTCGCTCTTGCCGGACAGCCCTTCCACCGTGCTGATCTCGCGCCCGTCGACCTGCACGGCCAGCATCGTGCAGGACTTGACCGGCTTGCCGTCGACCAGGACGGTGCACGCACCGCAGTTCGTGGTGTCGCAGCCCATGTGCGTGCCGGTCAGCGCGAGGCCGCGCCTGATCAGGTGGGCGAGCAGCAGCCGGGGCTCGACCTCGGCGATCTTCTTCTGCCCGTTGATCGTGAACTTGATCCGGTTAACCGGTACCTCGGAGACTTCCTCACCGGGGTCGTCATAGACGATCGTCATGTCAAGCCGCCTCTTCCACTGTGCTGGCCCGGGGCGCTTCGGCGCCGTCGACCCGGCTCAGGAGCCGGACCACGAACGTCCGCACCATGTGCCGCTTGTACTCGGCGCTGCCCCGGTGATCGGTACGAGGCTGGGCCGCGCCGGCGGCCAGATCGGCCGCCTGGCTGATCCGGTCCTGGGTGAGCAGGCCGCCGGTCAGCGCCTGGCTCGCCTCGGTCGCGTTAATCGTGAAGCCGCCGACTCCGGTCAGGCCGATGCCCGCCCTGGTCACCGTCCCGTTCGAGGTTTCCACTGCCACCGCGACGCCGACCGTCGCGAAGTCGCCGACCCGCCGTTCGAGCTTGAGGTAGCCGCCGCCCGGGGTGCCCTTGGGCGCCGGGATCACTGCCTCGATGGCGATCTCGTCGTGCGCCAGCGCGTTCTCGAACGGGCCGGTGACGAACTCGGTGATCGGGATCGTCCGCCGGCCCCTCGGGCCGAACGCGACCACATGGCCGCCGAGCGCCGTCACCACCGACGCCCAGTCGCCTTGCGGATCGGCGTGGCAAAGCGAGCCAACGAGGGTGCCACGGTTCCTGACGATGGGGTCGGCGATGAGCGGCGCGGCGGCAGCCATGACCGGCTGCTTGCTCTTCAGCAAGCTCGAGCGCTCAAGGTGCGCGTGGCGGCACAGCGCGCCGATCCTGATCGTGCCGTCCGCGTCCTGACGGTGGTAGTCCAGGTCAGGCAGGTTGTTGATGTCGACGAGCAGCTCAGGCGAAGCAAAGCGCAGCTTCATCAGCGGCACCAGGCTCTGGCCGCCAGCCAGAACCTTCGCGTCGTCCCCGCCGTTGTGCAGCAGTGAGACCGCTTCACCGAGCGAGCGCGGCGCCTCGTAGCGGAACCGAGACGGATACATTCAATCCTCCATTGTGGAGTTGTGTCCGGTTACCAGGCTCAGGCCGGCGGCTCTTGCCCGCCGGGGGTACGGGCGTCGTCCCCCGGGCCAGCACTGCGCTGCTCATGATGGGTGTCGGCGATCGCGACTGGCAGCGAGTCGGCCTCTGGATCGGGCCGGGGCTCCTGGTGGGGCGGCCATGGTCCCGGCACCGGCTGGCCGGCGATCTTCAGGTAGTCGATCAGCTCAGGCCAGGCCCAGACCGTCGGGCTCTTGCCTGTCTTCGGCGCGTGCTCGATCAGTTCGTACAGACGCGGATTTCCCTGACTGTGCCCGTCTGACTCAATACGCATGGCACGCTCCCGGCATATGGGCTGCACACGTGACGCAGCAAACTCCATCGTTCCGCCAGCCCGTCCAGTGCGGCAACACACGAATAACCTCTTGCTTAAGTGCCCTCTCCAGGCCCCTTGTCGAGGGTCTACCCGCTCCCGCCGACTTGACTTGCTTAGCCGTCCGGCTAATTATTAGTCACATGACTAATCAAACAGTCATCTGCACCTACCGAGTCAGGCCCGAAGCCGAGGAAAGCTTCCTCAAACTGCTGAGCAGGCACTGGCATACGCTCCATGACCTGGGCTTTGTCACCGACGACGAGTCGCTGGTGTTCCGCCAGCTCGACGAGCGACCGACCTACGTCGAGATCTTCACCTGGGTGGCGGGCGGGTTCGAACTCGCGCACGAGCATCCCGACGTGGTCGCGATCTGGGAGCCGATGGAGCCGCTGCTGGAAGACCGCGACGGACTGGAGAAGTGGGAGTTCCCGCACTACGAGCGCGTGTCAGTAGGTCAATGAACGATCCGCCCAAGGGCCTGGCCGAGCTGGCCGACCTCGACGCGGTCTTTGCCGCGCTTGCCCATCAGTCGAGGCGGACCATCCTGTCGGTACTCCAGGCCCGGGGCGGCGAGATGACCTCGGGCGCGATCGCGGCCAGGTTCGAGCACTCCTGGCCCACGATCTCGGCCCACCTCCGCGTGCTAGAAAAGGCCGGCCTGGTCACGATCGCCATGCGCGGCCGCGAACGCGTCTACCGCCTCGACACCGCCCGTCTGCATTCCGTCGCCGGCGGCTGGCTCACCCGGTTCGCGCCACCAACCCAGTGACCACAGTGACATATGGGCTCAAAGTTGCTCGTGGGATCGCCCGACCGGATCGACCAACCCGGTGAATGAGCAGATTCACCCTGAATTTTGCCGGTGAATCTGCGGATTCACCTGGAACGGAAACCGATCATGATGGTCCGGATGTGTCGAGTGGTGCTCATGAGGACTATGTGACTTATGAGGTGCGTGCAGCTGCGCCCCGGCAGTTAGAGCCCGGCGCTAGCTCCAGATGGTTACGTAGACGGGCGGGCGGAACCTGGACGGCGGCACTCCTGCGGCCGGCGCCCGCATCAACTGCATCGCCTCGGGAGTGCTCAGGAACCGGCGCAGCGAACTCGCCACCGCACTGCGCTGTTGCCGCTCAAGCAACGTCGCGTACCAGCAACCCTGGCCCGGAGAGCCGGGCACCTCGACCAGCGACAACTCACCGCGCCGCAACTGCTGCGCCACCAGGTGCTCCACCGCCACCGATACCCCGTTGCCGTCGGCCACCGCCGCCAGCGCGGCGGTCTGGCTCGGGCAGACCCCCATCCGGTCCTCGGGGATCCGCATCCTGGCGAGGAACTTGCCCACGTCACTGCCGGTGTCAGTGGCCGAAGGCCCGACCAGCCAGCGCCACTGGTGCGCGCCGCCGCGCGGCTTGGCGTGCCCGCCGGTGACCACGACCAGCCGGTACTTGAAGATCGGCTCGCTGACCACCGGCAGTGCTTGCCCACCCTGGGCCTGGTCAACGGCCACGTCCGGGCCGATCGCCACGTCGGCGAGCCGGTTGGCGACCAGCACGGCCATCTCCTTGGTCACCGCGACCCCGGAGGTGACCTCGAGCCCGGCGGCGAATCGCTTGGTGAAGGCCTCGATCAGCGGGGCGGTCACGAACTCGGCCGCCATCGCGCTGGCTACGACCCGCAGCTGCTCGGGCGCGCCCTGAGCGGCCCGCACCTGGGCATGGGCCTCGGCGCCGAGCACCACGATCTGGGAGGCGGTCGCCAGCAGCCTCGACCCGCCCGCCGTCAGCGTCATGCCTGAGGGACCCCGGCTGACCAGCTGGTCACCGAGATGCTGGCGGAGCGCGGTCAGCGCCTGGGAGACGGCCGGCTCGCTGACGCCGAGCGCGTTCGCAGCGGCGGTGACCGAGCCGAGCCTGGCCACCAGCACGAACGCGTTCAGCTGGGTGAGTGTCATAACCCTTCCGATTATCACGCAGACCGCCGCCTGGTACCGACCTCGTACACTGTGCTGGCCGAGGGGGGCGACCCCCTGTCAACCCCCGAGAGGGGCCGCATGCAGGTTCCGGCGTACGTCGAGTACGAGAGGGCGTCCAGCGTGAAGCACGCGCTCAACCTGCTGGCCAGATTCGGGCCTGAGTCGAGGATCTTGGCCGGCGGCCACAGCCTCATCCCGATGATGAAGCTGCGGCTCGCGCAGCCCGAGACGCTGATCGACATCAACGACCTGAAAGAGCTTGACTTCATCAAGATCTCCGACGGCGAGCTTCGGATTGGCGCGATGACCAGGCATGCGCAGCTGCTCGAGTCGGTTGCTGCCGGACAGCATTTCGCGATATTGCATGATGCGGAGCGGGTCATCGCCGACCCTATCGTCCGGCTCTGGGGTACGGTGGGCGGCTCGCTGTGCCAGGCCGATCCTTCTGAGGACCTCTCGGCCGCGTTCGCGACGCTGCAGGCGACGATGGTGATCGTGAACCTAGAGGGCACCAGGACGATCTCGGCCCGGCAGTTCCACGTCGGGCCGTACGAGACCGTGGTCGGACCGGGCGAGATCCTCACCGAGATCAGGATTCCGATGCAGGCCCGCTGCGGCAGCGCGTATGAGAAGGTCGGCCGCCGGGTCGGCGACTGGCCGGTCGGCGCGGCGGGCGCGGCCATCTGGCTGGACGGCAATGTGATCAAGACCGCGGGCATTGGCCTGACCGCCGTCGGCGCCGAGCACTTCTCCGCCCCCGAAGCCGAGGAGTTCCTGGCCGGCGCCCCCGCCAGGGAGGAGAGCTTCACCCGAGCGGGCCAGATCGCCGCCGAACACTGCCACCCGATCTCGGACCAGCGCGGCCCGGCCGAGTACAAGAAACACCTGGCCAGCGAACTCACCATCCGCGCCCTGCGCCGCGCCGTCAGCCGAGCACGCAGCGCCGACCCGGGCGGACGGCCCACCGGAACCCCCCGCAAGCAGGCCCCCTGATGCAGATCACGGTCAATGTCAACGGGACCGACTACACCCGGATCATCGAACCGCGCCTGCTGCTCATCCACTTCATCCGCGACGAACTCGGCCTGACCGGGTCGCACTGGGGCTGCGACACCTCCAACTGCGGCGCCTGCGTGGTCTGGCTCGATGACACCCCGGTCAAGTCCTGCACGGTGCTCGCCGCGATGGCCGACGGCCGCCGGGTCCTCACCGTCGAGGGCCTGGCCACCAGCGGCGGCACCCTCGATCCGGTCCAGCAGGCGTTCGCCCAGTGCCACGGCCTGCAATGCGGCTTCTGCACCCCCGGCATGATGCTGACCGCGCGCTGGCTGCTGAACCGCAACCCCGACCCGAGCGACGAAGCCATCCGCGAGGCCCTTTCCGGCCAGATCTGCCGGTGCACGGGGTATGAGAACATCGTCCGCTCTGTCCGCTGGGCGGCCAAGCATGAAGCGGGCGACGACCAGTCATGAGCAAAGACCAAGAAAAAGCAACAAGCGTTATATTTAACGCATCCTACGGACCGGTCGCCCGCAAAGAGGACGCTCGATTCGTCCGGGGCAAGGGGACGTTCGTCGACGACATCGCCCTGCCTGGCATGTTGTACGGGGCTATCCTGCGCAGCCCCCTGGCCCACGCCAAGATCCTTTCGATCGACACGGCCGCGGCGTCCGCGCACCCGATGGTCGAGGCGGTAATCACTGGCGAGGACCTGGCCGAGCGCGGCATGGCCTGGATGCCCACGCTGTCCGCCGACGTCCAGGCGGTGCTGGCCACCGACAAGGTCAGGTTCCAGGGCCAGGAGGTCGCGTTCGTCGTGGCCAGGGACCGTTACTCGGCCCGCGACGCCCTCGAGCTCATCAATGTCGACTACGAGCCGCTCCCGGCGGTCGTCAATGCCAAGGCCGCCCTGGATCCCGACGCCCCGGTGATCAGGGACGACCTGGATGGCCGGCTGGACAACAAGATCTTCGACTGGACGGCGGGCGACCAGGCGGCCACCGACCGGGTCTTCGAGCAGGCCGACGTCGTGATCGCTCAGGAGATGCTCTACCCGAGGTCGCATCCCGCCCCGCTGGAAACCTGCGGCGTCGTGGCCGACCTCGATCAGGTTTCCGGCCGTCTGACGATGTGGCTGACCACGCAGGCCCCGCACGCGCACCGGACCATGTACGCGATGATCACCGGCCTGCCCGAGCACAAGATCCGGGTCATCTCGCCGGACATCGGCGGCGGCTTCGGCAACAAGGTGCCGGTCTACCCGGGCTACCTGTGCGCGATCGTCGGCACCATGGTCACCGGTCGGCCGGTCAAATGGGTTGAGGACCGGTCAGAGAACCTGATGTCGACCTCGTTCGCCCGGGACTACCACATGCGCGGCGAGATCGCCGCGACCAGGGACGGGCAGATCCTGGCGGTGCGCGCCAAGGTGCTCGCCGACCACGGCGCGTTCAACGGCGCGGCCCAGCCGACCAAGTTCCCGGCCGGCTTTTTCCACATGTTCACCGGCTCCTACGACCTGCGGGCGGCCCACTGCGAGGTCACCGGCGTGTACACGAACAAAGCGCCGGGAGGCGTGGCGTACTCGTGCTCGTTCCGCATCACCGAGGCCGTCTACCTGGTCGAACGCATGGTCGACCTGCTCGCCCGCGAGATCGGCGCCGATCCGGCCGAACTGCGCATGCGGAACCTGCTGCGGCCAGAACAGTTCCCCTACACCTGCCCGACCGGCCTGGAGTACGACTCAGGGGACTACCCGAAGGCCCTGTCCGTGGCGATGGGCATCGCCGGCTACGCCGACCTGCGCGAGGAACAGGCTCGCAAGCGCGAACGGGGCGAGTACATGGGCATCGGCGTCAGCTTCTTCACCGAAGGCGTCGGCGCGGGCCCGAAGCACATGATGGACATACTCGGCCTCGGCATGAACGACGGCGCCGACCTGCGGATACACCCGACCGGCAAGGCCGTGCTGGCGATCTCGTGCCAGACCCAGGGCCAGGGCCACGAGACCACGTTCGCCCAGATCGTGGCCGGGGAACTGGGTTTGTCCCCGGAAGACGTCGAGGTCGTGCACGGCGACACGGACCGGACGCCGTTCGGGCTCGGGACCTACGGTTCCCGGTCGACCGCGGTTTCCGGCGCGGCCGCCGCGGTGGTCGCGCGCAAGGTCAGGGACCGGGCCAAGCTGGTCGCCGCCGCGATGCTCGAGGTCAGCGCCGATGACCTGGAGTGGACCGAAGGCGCCTGGCGGGTGAAGGGCGACCCGGAGCAGGCGCGCGGGATCGCCCAGATCGCCATGGCCGCGCACTCCGGCCTGGACCTCGGGGCCGACATCGAGGGCCATCTTGATGCGATCACCGTGTACAACCCGCCGAATCTGACGTTCCCGTTCGGTGCCTACATCTGCGTGACCGACGTTGATCCCGGCACCGGCCAGGTCACCGTGCGGCGGTTCATCGCGGTCGACGACTGCGGGGTGCGGATCAACCCGATGATCGTCGACGGTCAGGTGCACCGGGGTCTGGCCGACGGCGTCGGCATGGCGCTGATGCAGATCATCGCGTTCGACTCCGACGGCAACTGCCTGGGCGGTTCGCTGATGGACTACCTGCTGCCGACCTCGGTCGAATGCCCGTCGCCCGAACTAGGGGCGACCGTGACGCCGTCGCCGCACCACCCGATCGGTGCCAAGGGAATCGGCGAGTCGGCGACGGTCGGATCGCCGCCCGCCGTGGTCAACTCGGTGATCGACGCGCTGGCACCGTTCGGCGTGAAGCACGCCGACATGCCGCTGACCCCGGCAGCAGTCTGGTGCGCCGTCCAGGGCCGCCCACTACGCCAAGACCTGGCCCTGCGATGAGGCCCGGGCTAGCACCGCCTGAGGAGCGTCGGGGCGCGGCGCCGTCTGGACTGACGAGCGACGCGAAGCGAGCGAGGAGGGAAGACGGCGCAGCGAAGGGGGAAGGGGAGGTGGGCGGGGCCGCGACATATCGGGGGGTTCCGGGGGGTCGTCCCCCCGGGCTAGCACCGCCGTGCAGCATTATGGGTTCCGCAATGCGTTTTTCGCCAACAAAGGAGGCCGGCATCCGGGATGAGTGATCTTTCCGAGCAGCTTCCGGACGTCGCGACGCTGCTTTCAGCCCTCGATGACGTGAGCTATCTGGCCGACGAGCCGCTCGGCACGGCGCTCTTCCTGGCCGCGCGGATGGGGCAGCCGATCCTGCTGGAGGGCGAACCGGGCGTCGGGAAGACCGAGGCAGCCAAGGCGCTGGCCTCCGCGCTTGCGACCCCGCTGATCAGGTTGCAGTGCTATGAGGGGCTGACCTCGGCCGAAGCGCTGTACGAGTGGAACTATCCGCGGCAACTGCTCGCGATCCGGCTGGCCGAGGCCCGGGGCGAGACGCCGCGGGAGGCCGACCTGTTCAGCGATGAGTACCTGCTCGAGCGACCGCTGCTCGCTGCCCTCGATCATCCGGGCCCGCGGCCGGCCGTGCTGCTGATCGATGAGGTGGATCGGGGCGACGACGAGTTCGAGGCGTTCTTGTTCGAACTGCTGGCCGAGGCGGCGGTGACTATCCCCGAACTCGGCACGAGGCGGGCCGCCTACCCGCCGATCGTCGTGCTCACCTCGAACCGCACCCGCGACCTGCACGATGCGCTGAAGCGACGCTGCCTGTACCACTGGATCGACTACCCGGACGTGTCGCGGGTCGCCGCGATCATCCGGCGCCGGGTGCCCGACGCCGCCGAGCCGCTGGTCCAGCAGGTCGCGAGCGGAGTCTCCCGGCTGCGCGGGCTCGACCTGGCCAAGCCGCCCGGCGTTGCCGAGGCGATCAGCTGGGCGACCGCGTTGAATGTGCTGGGCGCTAGCGAACTCGACGCGGCCGGTGCCGAGCGGACGGCGGGGGCGGTGCTGAAGTACTCAGAAGACCTCGCGACGGCCCGGCGGGCTGGGTTCGCCGCGCTGCTGGAACTGGATGGCTGACCTTGGCGGCCCGAGCGGGGGTTCCTAGGGGGTCGTCCCCCTTGGCCAGCACCGCCAGTGACCTAGCCGAGGTCAGCGCCAGGTTCGGGGCGGCGCTTCGGCGGGCCGGGCTGCCGGTCGGGCCCGGCCGGAGCGAGCGCTTCGCCGCTGCGGTGACCGTGGCCAAGCCGACGACCCGGCAGGCGCTATACCTATGCGCGCTCGCGACGCTGGTGTCCAGCAAGGACCACGCCCTGATCCTGCAGGCGGTCTTTGACCAGGTCTTCGGCAATCTCGGCGACGGAGCCGAGTCACCGTTGCCGTCGAGCGGGCCAGAGCCGACTGGGCTGACCGGGCCGCCCGCCAAGTCCTCCGATGACCTGCTGGCTCGCGCGGCCAAGGCGGCTCAGCGGCACGCGTCAGCGATCAAGGAGGACCAGCCAGAACGTTCTGGCGAAGCGGACCAGCAGGAGGCCGAGCCGGACCGCGAGGTCGCCGATCGCTATCTGGGCACCAGCGCTGAGCGTCTGGCCAGCAAGGACTTCGCCGACCTGTCCGATGACGAGCTGATCACGGTGATCTCACTGATGCGCCGGCTCACGCTGGCCGTGCCCGACCGAATCTCGCGCCGTCAGCGCCGGCGGCCTGGCGGGCGCCGGACCGATATGCGGGCGACGCTGCGGCTGGCACGGCGGACTGGGGGGCATGCGTTCCGGCTGATCGGGCGTACGCCTTCGACTCGGCCGCGCCGCCTGGTGGTGCTGTGCGATATCTCGGGATCGATGGAGCCGTACGCACGGGCGATGATCCAGTTGCTGTACTGCGCGGCCGGCGGGGCTGGCGCCGAGGTCTTCACGTTCGCGACCCGGCTGACCAGGCTGACGCCAGTTCTGGCCCGGACGCCGCCGTGGCGCGCACTCGAGCTGGCCGGGCAGGCGGCACCTGACTGGCTCGGCGGCACCAAGATCGGCACGGCGCTCAAGGAGTTCAACGACACCTACGGCCGGCGGGGCATGGCGCGCGGCGCGGTCGTCGTGATCATCTCCGACGGCTGGGAAACCGGGGATCCTGAGCTGCTTCGGCGGCAGATGGAGCGGCTGTCGCTGGTCGCGTTCCGCATCGTGTGGGTTAATCCGCGCACGAAGTCGAGCTCGTATCAGCCGTTGGCCGGGGGGATGGCGGCGGCCTGGCCGCACTGCGATGCCGTCGTGAGCGCACATACCGTGCGGGCGCTTGATCAACTGGCGGCCGCGCTGGCAGATCCGGTCCGTAAGCGCGCGGTCGTACGACCTGGCGTGCCGGCGAGGACTCCCGGGGCCGGGCAGCCTACCGGTGTTTCGTCATGAGGCCGTAGAGAACAAAAAGGACAATTGCCAGTACTAAAAGGGCGACCCCGCCATTGTGGTTCCTCGCTCGTCGGAGTCCGTTGACCTTCTTGGCCGTCCCGTTCATGTCGCCATGCGCGATCCAGGCCTTGCAGGCATACCAGCCAGCGATCAAGCTGGCGGTAGCGAATACAACCACGTAGAAGATAGTTGTATGACTCATATCGCTCACTATGCTGCAGCAGAATAAGTCGTGCGAGCTTTTATTGCGATTCAGCCCGGCGTGTCGAACCTTTTTGGATCGGTAATCACCGGGTTCTTATAAATGGATCGGTGCCTGGGGGACGGCGGTGCGGCTTAGTGCGGGCACCGAGGGAGGGCGGAGGCGGCGGGCAGCTACAACGGCTGGGGCACTTGTGACGGCCGGGTCGACTACGGCTCCACTTACCATTCGTTGGATTCCACTTACCATTCGTTGCGACCACTTCCCCTTGATTTGGCGGTCACGAATTACCGCAAATCCGACGAAACTCCGGTCTAACGGATGGTCAGTGGCCGCAACTGAGGGGAAGTGGTCCCTAATCAGTGGGAAGTGGCCGCACGTCGGCCTGGTCGCCGTGCCCGGCGCGGCGCATGACGGCATCGGGGGTGGCTTTGCTGGTGCCGGGACAGCAGCGGGACCACCCCGATGTTGTGAGCGGAGGGGTTAGGCGCTGGCCTGGTCCGGGGAGTTGCCGTCTACCGGGACTGACAGCTCGCTGCGGGGGATGGGCTGGTCGGCGACCAGGCCCTTCTTGACTGAGTCGAGGATTGTCAGGCCCTGGGCGACTAGGCCGGCGGCCACTTCGCTCAGGCCGTCGGCGCCGTTGAGGACGCTGACGTTCGCGCCGGCCAGGCCGGCCGCGGCTTCCTTGACGATCTGCGGCAGCTGCTCGATCAGCATCCGGTCGAGCGCGACCCGGTCGTAGGACGCGGCCGCCGCGGCCTGCAGCCGGACCCGATCGGCATCCGCCTTGGCCAGGATCTGCACCTTCTGGGCCTCGGCTTCGGCGGGCTTGATCACTTCGGCGACCAGCTGCCGTTCCCGCAACTCGGCCTGCCGCTTGGCCAGCTCGGCCTGGGCGGAGAGCACTTCCATCGTGGCCTGCGCCTGGGACAGCGGCCCGGCCTGCGCGGCCTGCGCCTGGGCTCGGTCCACCTCGGCCTTGTACTGCGCCTGGACAACCGCGGTCTGCCTGGCGTACTCGGCCTGGGCCCGCTGGGACTGCTGCTGGGCCTCGGCCGAAGCCTGCGCGGCCTGGGCCTGGGCGATCTGGGCTTGCCGCTGGATGGCGGCCGTGTGCGGGGCGGCCATCGCGTCGATGTAGCCGGTCTTCATGTCATCGATCGACTGGATCTGCAGCGAGTCGACCGAAAGGCCGATCTTGGCCATCTCGCTCTTGGAACCGTCGAGCACTTCCAAGGCGAGCTTCTGCCGTTCGGTCACGATCTCCTCGACGGTCATCGAGCCGATGATCGACCGGAGGTGACCGGCGAAGATCCGGCCGGTGAGCATGGCCATCTGATTCTGATCAGATAGGAACCGCTGCCCGGCGTTGACGATGCTCTCCTGGTCGTTGCCGACCTTGAACGCGATCACAGCGCGCACATTCAGCGAGATGCCCTGCTTCGTCACGCAGGTTTCGGATACGACCGATTCGCACATCGCGAGCGTGAGGAAGTTCGTTCGCCGGACAAACGGCATCACGAAGGCACCGTGGCCGGTTACCACCCGGAACGGCGCACCGCCAATTCCGAATTTACCGCCAGAAATCAGCATTGCCTCGTCGGGCCTTGGAACTCTGTAGCCGAGCATGTTTCATCTCCACACGGGGTTAGGGAAGCGGGTCATCGACGTCCCCCGTCGATCAGGGCGCCTGCGCGGGTGGGTCGAACGCGTCGAGCGGGTCGGTCCACTCACTGACATCGACCTGACGCTCGCCGCGTTCCTCGATCACCAGGACGGTCGTCCCTTTGGCCAGCGGTTCGGGTGACCACGCGATAAAACTCTCAGAACCGCCGCGGATCTTGACGTGCACCTCACCAGGTCCGGCGGTTCCCCGGGTGGCGATGGTGATCACGCCTATGCAGCCGATGGCCGAGACATTCGCAACCATGTCGCGCACTCCTCATACCGCAGCAACCTGTCATACCGCAGCAATCCAATTTCTCAGCGTAGCCCTGTCCAGGGACCGCGTCGTACGCCAGGATCCCGACTCCAAGGCGGGCGCGAGCGGGAGGGAATAACCCGCCTAGCCCCTCGCGTTACACGATCCGTCGGTGTGTTTGTGTCCCCCGGGCCTAACCTTCTGCCTTCGCGGACTACCGTTCGGCTGGAGCCGCGTTGAGCTTTTCGCCGAGAGGCGACCTCACACCGGCCGCGCCCTCGTGAGCGACTAGCTCCGGGGGCGTTGTCATGCCCTGGCCAGGGTAAAGAGCCGTTGTGAGCGAGCCAGGGCACGACCGCTTCGACCACGAGGAACCGACAAAAGCAGGCCGGATCCAGCAGCGGTTCGAGCGGGTTCTCGCCGGCTCGCGACTGCTGGCGCTCATTCCGGTCGTCTTCCTCATGCTCGACGCGCTGGGATCGTTCGTGTACGGGTCGGACATCTTGCTGCGAACCGCTCACGGCGACGTCGGTGAACCGGCCAGGGTCGGCGGCCAGCTTGGCATCTTCCTGGTCGTCATGGACACCTTCCTGGTGGGCGCGACGCTGATGATCGCCGCGTTCGGCTTCTACGAGCTGTTCGTGCTGCGGAAGGAACGGGACGAGCACAAGTACTGGCTGCCGAACTGGCTGCGGATGCGTGACCTGGAAGACCTGAAGGCCAGGGTCGTGTCCATGCTGATCCTGGTCGCGGCGATCACCTTCGTGGACATCGCGGTCGAGTCTCACGACGAGAAGGGCGTGCTGTTCCTCGGCCTCGGCATCGCGGTCGTGATACTCGCGCTCACAGCGTTCTTGCGCTGGGGCCCGCGAAGCAGCGTCAGAAAGAGCGACGATCCCGGCAGCGGCAGCTAACACCAGTCCGGTGATGCCTTGAATCACCAGGAAGACCCCGATGACTCCGACCGCCGCGATCAGGATCATCCGGCCGTGCTTAGCTAGCCTGCCCTCAAGCGAGTTCAGCAGCCCCAACGTGCGCCCCGGTGCGATCAGGTAGGCGAGAAACGGCAGCCAGGCGAAGGCTACGGCCAGAACGATGATCATCGCCATCGCGCCGATCGTGTCGCCGAGGCCGGTCTTGGCTGTCGCCACCACCTGGACGGCCGAGATGAACGTCACCGACGGACCGAACATGAACACCCCGACCGCGAACGCGGTTGCCGGACTGGGCCTGGCCGACAGTCGCTGGATGCGGTTCGGCTTCTTGGGCTTCCCAGGATCTCGCGGCTTGGGCTTTCGCAGGTACAGGACCACGGCTGCGATCAGCGCGATAACTCCAAGACCGAGCCGGACGCCGTACCTGGTCTGATGGTGCCCGAAATGGCTGAGTCCGCCCGCCCGCATCACGATCAGCACCACGATCCCGATGAGCGACACGACGAAGAGCCCGCCGGCCACGAAGAACAAGGTGATCTTGCCCGGCCGTTCTGACCGCAAGTAGAGCCCGGCCAGAAGCATCGCCGGCGGGTAAAACGCGGCGACCAGCGCCAGCCAGGCCGCCTGCGCGAACACACTGCTTGAGCTCACTCGACCAGCCCTAGCCTGGAAATGACCTCATCGACCAGGTCAGCGGGCGAAGCCGTGGCGATCACCGGAATCGGCATCACCCGGTCTTCGCCCGGACCGGGCTGTTCCAGGGCGGCGAACTGGCTCCCCAGCAGATGAGCGTCGAAAAAGTGGCCGTGCCTGGCGGCCAGCCGGGCGGCGACCACCGGGGCGCCGATCAGCAGGAACGCCATCGACACCTCCGGACGGCCGTCGAGCAGCTCCGCCCGGTACCGCCGCTTGAGCGCCGAGCAGGCCACGATCCCGGGCAGGCCCATGGCCAGCTGCCCGTCGATCCACGCCTCGATCGCCCGCAGCCAGGGCCTCCGGTCCGCATCCGTCAGCGGAATCCCGCTGGCCATCTTCGCTACGTTCGCCTTCGGATGCAGCGCATCGCCGTCGATAAAGTGCCAGCCCAGACGGGACGCGAGCAGTTCGCCCACGGTCGTCTTGCCGCTGCCGGAGACCCCGGCCACGATCACGATCATGCCGATCGATTATTCAGGCGATCAGCCGGCAGGACGCCGGCATCCGGGATGACGCCGGCATCCGGGATGACGCCGATAACCGCGCCGCCGCGAGGACCGGCTCCAGCGCGCCGACTCCGTGATCGAGCTGGTAATCCAGGTTGATCGCGGCCCCGATCAGCGCCAGGTGACTGAACGCCTGCGGGAAGTTGCCCAGCTGCTCGCCGGTCTGGCCGATCTCCTCGGAGTACAGCCCGAGGTGGTTGGCGTAGCTGTGCATCTTCTCGAAGATCAGCTGGGCCTCTTCCAGCCGTCCGGCCCGGGCCAGCGCGTCCACGTACCAGAACGTGCACAGCGAGAACGTGCCCTCGCTGCCGCGCAGGCCATCGGACGTCATCGACGGGTTGTACCGGTAGACCAGGCTGTCCGAGACCAGCTTGTCGTCCATCGCCTCCAGCGTGGACAGCCACATCGGGTCGCGCGGCGCCATGAATCCCTGCAGCGGCATCATCAGCAGCGAGGAGTCCAGCACGTCGGTGTCGTAGTGCTGAGTGAACGCCTTGACCTTCGGGTTCCAGCCCCGGTCGAGGATCTGGTTGTAGATACGGTCGCGCTGGACTATCCACTCGTCCACGTTCGCCGGGCGGCCGTGCCGCCCGGCGATCCTGATCGCCCGGTCCAGCGCGATCCAGCACTGCATCCGGCCGTAGGTGAAGTCCTTGCGGCCGCCCCTGGTCTCCCAGATACCCTCGTCCGGCTGGTCCCAGTGCTGCGCCACCCAGTCGGTCATCTCGGCGACCGCGAGCCAGCCACGATGCGCGACCTCGAAGCCGTTCTGGTCGGCGAGGAACATGGCGTCCAGCGCCTCACCGTAAACGTCGAGCTGGAGCTGGTCGGCGGCGCCGTTGCCGATCCGCACCGGCTTGGCCCCGCGCCAGCCCTCGAAGTGCTTCAGGTTCGTCTCGTTCAGGTCCGACGATCCGTCGACCCGGTACATGATCTTCAGCGGACCCGACTTGTTGCCCGCTCGCTCGTAGACCCGGTCCCGGAGCCAGCCGCCGAAGGTCGCAGCCTCCTCGGTGTAGCCGAGCCCGAGCAGCGCGTAGATCGAGAACGAGCCGTCCCTGATCCAGGTGTACCGGTAGTCCCAGTTACGCTCGCCGCCCGGATCCTCGGGCAGGCCGGCGGTGGCGGCCGCGATCGGCGCACCGGTCGGCGCGTAGGTGAGCAGCTTCAGGGTGATCGCCGAACGCGACACCATCTCTCGCCACCGGCCCTTGTACGTGCTGCGCTGCACCCACTCCCGCCAGAACTGCGAGGTCTCGTCCAGCATCCGGTGCAGCTCAGCGGTGGTCAGCCGCCGAGGCGCGCCGCCCATCGACTCGATCATGACGCCGGCCGAGTCGCCCTCGCGCAGCGTCCAGGACGCCCGGACTCCATTGCCGTTCCGCTGCACCGCGCTGCCATTCTTCTTTCCGGCAGCAGTCCTGGCCCGGGTGGTGGGCGGGGGGTGCAGCGGGTGGGACCCCCCAGAACCCCCCGCAGTTCCCGCGGCCACATGCACGGTCAGCCGCATGTCGCCGGTGCGCATCACGGCGCCGTGCTCGGACAGCTCCGTCTTGTGCTTGGCCCGCGCGTAGTCGAACCTCGGCTGCAGGTCCATCGTGAACCGCATGGTCCCGCGCGGCACCCGCACGATCCGGACCAGCCGGTGCCGGTCGGTGGCCTTGCCGGTCAGCGGCGGCATGAAGTCGAGCAGCTCGCCGACCCCGTCCGGGGTCATGAACCTGGTGACCAGGATGGCGCTGTCCGGGAAGTACAGCTGCTTGGTCACGTAGTCACTACCCTCGGGCGCGATCTGGAAATGCCCGCCCTTGCCGGCGTCGAGCAGCGAAGCGAAGATGGACGGCGAGTCGAATCGCGTGCAGCAGAACCAGTCGATGTTGCCGGTGTCGGTCACCAGCGCCGCGGTCTGCAGGTCGCCGATCAGGCCATGGTCAGCGATGTTCGGATAGCGGTCCAAGATCAGATCTCCTTCTTTGGCCGGTTTAACGGAGTCTGGTTGCCAGGTGATCGCCGACTCGGATGGCGTTGGCCATCACGGTCAGCGCAGGGTTGACCGCGCCGATGCTCGGAAAGATGCTCGCGTCGGCGAAGTAGAGATTGTCGAGCTCATGGGCTTTGCAGTGGATGTCGGAAACAGACAAAGTCTTTTCTTTGCCGAAACGCATTGTGCCGGCTTGATGCGCCACGCCAGCGATCGGCACGTCCATATCCATGTAGAAGTTCTTGCTCAGCACGTGGTGAGCGGCGAGGCCGGTCTTGTTCAGGATTTTCTTGAACTCTTCGTAGAGCCCGGCGGTCTCGGATTCGTTGGTGAAGGCATACGACAGGTTGATCCCGCCGGCGCCGTCGACGGTGACCCGGTTCTCCGGCATTGGCAGGTCCTCGGTGGTCAGCCAGAAGTCCACGCTGTGCTTGGCGACCAGGTCCAGGCCCCACTTCGGCGCTAGCTTGGTGAGCTTGGGCTCCTCGCCCTTCATCGCACCGGCGTTGGACTTGCCGAGCATCTGAATGTTGCCGAGCGGTGCCCGGTCGCCGTCGGCGAGATAGAAGTCGTTGATCGCTAGCGTCTTCTGGTAGACGGTGTCGTTCGGCTCCTTGGCGAGCGCGGCGACCGCCTTGCTGTTGTGGAACATGAAGTTCCGGCCGACCTGATCCGAACCATTGGCCAGGCCTCTTGGATGCCGGTCGGAAGCGGAGTTCAGCAAGATCCTGGCCGAGTTCGCGGCGCCGGCCGCGAGTACCACGATGTCCGCGGAGTACCTCTCTTCTTGCCCGCCCCGCCCGCCCGACCCGCCCCGCCGGACGACGACCTCGGTCACGACCTGGCCGGACGGGTCGGTGGCTAGCTTGGTTACCTCGGCGCCGGTGAGCAGGGTGATGTTGGGCTGGCCGAGCAAGGGCCGGATCGCGATGGTCTCGGCGTCGGCCTTGGCGTGCACGAGGCACGGATAGCCGTCGCACCAGGCGCACCTGATGCACGTGCTGGCGGGCCGGCGGGCCTCGTTCAGCATGATTCCGCACGGGGAGTGGAACGGGTGATATCCGGCCGCAGCCAGATCGTCGGAGATCTGCTGCACCCGGGGCTCGTGCGACACCGCGGGCCACGGGTACTGCTTCGAGGCCGGTCCCTCGGTGGGGTCCTCGCTGTGGTCACCGTGCACCTGGTAGAGCCACTCGGCCCTGGTGTAATACGGCTCGAGCTCGTCGTAGCTCAGCGGCCAGGCCGGCGACACTCCGTCGGAGTACTTGATCTCGCCGAAGTCGCCCGGCCGGAGGCGGTACAGCGCCGCACCGTACATCTTGGTCGCGCCGCCGACGAAGTAATGCACCTGCGGCTGGAACGCCTTGCCGTTCTTGTCATGCCAGATGTCAGCTGAGATGTAGCGGCCGTCGACAAAGACCGCACCCGGGTCCCAGTTGGCCATCTCGCGCGACAGGTAATCACCGCGTTCGAGCAGCAGGATCTTCTTGCCGGTGGGCGCGAGCGTGTGCGCGAGGGTGCCGCCGCCGGCTCCGGTTCCGATGATGATGACGTCAAACCGATCGGTCATAGGGCGTAACCTCCCCCGCGAGGTGGGTCTACACATCACCCCGGGCGGGTGGTGCGAAGCTGCCGCCGGCGGTGAACGGTTACAGGCGTGACGCTCGATCTAGCGCGCTGGCAGTTCGCGCTGACGTCGATTAACCATTTCTTCTTCGTCCCGGTGACGATCGGCCTGGCGTTTCTCGTGGCGATGCTCCAGACGTCTTTCCACAGGACCAACAGTGCTGGCCCGGGGGGACGACCCCCCGAATCCCCCCGCGGTCCGGAGTTGCTGCGGCTGACCCGGTTCTTCGGGACATTGCTGGTGATCAACGTCGCGATTGGCGTGGTGACCGGCCTCGTGCAGGAATTCGAGTTCGGAATGAACTGGTCGGCCTACTCGCGCATGGTCGGCAATGTGTTCGGCGCTCCGCTGGCGATGGAGGGCCTGGCCGCGTTCTTCCTTGAATCCACGTTCCTCGGGCTGTGGGTCTTCGGCTGGGACAAGCTGTCGCGGCGGGTCCACCTGCTGACCATCTGGCTGGTGTTCGCCGGGACGATCTTGTCGGCCGCGTTCATCCTGTCGGCGAACTCGTGGATGCAGCATCCGGTCGGCTACAAGATGGTCCACGGCCAGCCGCAGCTCACCGACATCTGGGCGGTACTGACCAACCCGGTGTTCCTGTGGGGCTTCACCCACGTCGTCCTCGACTCGATCGTCACCGGCGCAGCCGTGATGCTGGCCGTCTCGGCCTGGCAACTCCGCCGGCAGGCCATGAGTGCGTTCAGGCACACGCTGCGGCTGTCGCTCGCGATCTTGGTGCCGGTGCTGCTGCTCGACATGTTCGTGGGCAGCGAACTCGGCGTGATCGAGGCCAGGTACCAGCCGATGAAGATCGCCGCGGCCGAGGCCCAGTGGACGACCTGCCAGCCGTGCTCGTTCTCGCTGTTCCAGATCGGCGGCGGCAACAACGACCACACGCCGACCCAGATCTTCTCGATTCCGCACTTGCTCTCGCTGCTGGCCACCAACTCCTGGAACGGCAAGGTGATCGGGCTCAGCCCGCTCCAGTCCCAGTACGCGGCCAGGTACGGGCCGGGTAACTACGTGCCGAACGTGTTCATCCAGTACTGGTCGATGCGGGTGATGGCGTACCTGGCGGGCCTGCTCCTGCTGCTCGGCCTGGCCGGCCTGCTGCTGATGCGCAAGAAGAGAGTTCCGACCAACCGCTGGTTCCTGTTCGCGGCGACCTGGGCCGTGGTCACCCCGTTCGGTATGAACACGGCTGGCTGGCTGCTCACCGAGAGCGGCCGCCAGCCCTGGGTCGTGCAGGGGATCCTGCTCACCAGGCATGGGGTGTCCCCGTCGGTCAGCTTCACCGACCTGCTGATCAGCCTGATCGCGTTCGGATTGCTGTACACCGCGCTCGGAGTGATCGACGCGGTGCTGATGATCCGCTACTCGCGCCGCGAACTCGCGGCCGCTCCCGCCGAGACCGAATCGGACGCGCAGCCGCGCGTCCCTTCGATGTTGTACTAGGCGGCGAAGTTCGATGACTCTCGTCTCGCTCTGGTTCTTGATCATCGCGGTCGTGTGGACCGGGTTCTTTGTGCTCGAAGGCTTCGACTTCGGGGTCGGCATGCTGCACGGGGCACTGGGCGGGAACGAGGCCGGGCGGCGGGCCGCGATCAACACGATCGGCCCGCTCTGGGATGGCAACGAGGTCTGGCTGGTGGTCGCCGGGGCGGCCATGTTCGCCGCCTTCCCCGGGTGGTACGCGACCATGTTCTCCGGCTTCTACCTGGCGCTCGTGCTGCTGCTCGGCGCGCTGATGGTGCGCGGCACGTCGTTCGAGTACCGGGGCAAGCGGGACGGCCCGGCCTGGAGGGACTCCTGGAGCGGCCTGCTGACGGCGGGCAGCATCCTGGCCCCGTTCCTCATCGGGCTCGCGCTCGGCGACCTGCTGCACGGCCTGCCCGTCAACGCCCACCACGAGTACACCGGGGGTTTCTGGACGCTGTTCCAGCCTTACGGCCTGTACGCCGGCGTCACGCTGGTGGCCCTGTGCGCGGTCCACGGCGCCACGTTCATCGCGCTGAAATCCACCGGCGACCTGCGCGCGCGGGCGGTCAGGCTAGCCCGCCAGCTCAGCCCGATCGCCACTCTGATCTTGCTCGGCTTCGTGATCTGGACCCACTCGATCGCGGGCAAGGGCCTGCTGCCCAACCCGGTCGAGATCGCCGGCGTGCTCGCGATGTTCGCGGTGGACTGGCTGATCGGCTACGGGCGAGATGGCTGGAGCTTCGCCGCGACCACGATCGCGGTCGCGGTGACGGTGCTGTCGATCTTCAGCGAGCTGTACCCGAGGCTGATGATCTCGAGCACCAGTTCCGCGTTCGACCTCACCATCAGCAACAGCGCTTCGCCCAGTTATCCGCTCAAGGTGATGACCGTCGTCGCGTTGGTCTTGCTGCCGGTCGTGATCGCCTACACGGCCTGGACTTACTACGTGTTTAGGCGCCGGATCAGCGACAAGGACATCACGAGTCAGAAGGAGGAGCACATTCATGACCACGTCCACTGAAAAGGCCGATGCGCTGGTGATCTTTGGCGCCACCGGCGACCTGGCCAAACTCGAAACCTTTCCCGCCCTGGTCGGGCTCATCGAGCGCGGCGTGCTCGACGTGCCCGTGATCGGCATCGCCAAGAGCGGCTGGGGAATCGACCAGTTCCGCGACTACGCGACGCAGTCGCTGACCCACAACGGCATCGACCCGAAGTCGCCGGCCGCGGTCAAGCTGCTCGGCCTGCTCCGCTACATCGACGGCGACCTGGATTCGAGCGCCACCTACGACCAGATGTCCAAGGAGATCGGCCCCGGAAAGAAGGTGCTGTATTACCTTGAGGTGCCGCCCCCGCTGTTCGGTCGGATCACCGACGGCATCGCCCAGGCCGGCCGATCCCCAGGATCCCGGGTGATGGTGGAAAAGCCGTTCGGTCACGACCTGGCCAGCGCGCAGGCGCTGAACAACACCATGCACCAGCACTTCGCCGAGGACGACATCTATCGAGTGGACCACTGGCTGGGCCTTGACCCGGTCGAGAACATGCTGTTCGTCCGGTTCGCCAACTCGATTATCGAGCCCCTGCTCAACCGCAACAACGTGCAGAGCATCCAGATCACAATGGCCGAGGCGTTCGACGTCTCGGATCGGGGCGCGTTCTACGACAAGGCCGGCGCGATCAGGGACGTGCTGCAGAACCACCTGCTCCAGGTGCTCGCGTCCGTGCTCGCCGAACCGCCGGACAACCGGGGCATGGACGCCTGGCGGTCCTCGAAGGCGGAGGTGATCGGAGCGCTGTCAGAACTCACCCCGGAAACCACGGTCCGCGGCCAGTACGAGGGCTACCAGGACGTCAAGGGCGTCGACCCGCATTCGAGCGTGGAGACCTTCGTCGCCGTGCGGCTCGGGCTGGAATCCTGGCGGTGGTCCGGGGTGCCGATCCTGATCAGGGCGGGTAAGTGCCTGCCGATCACGGCCACCGACGTCAGCATCAGGTTCAAGCAGCCACCGCACAATGTTTTCGGAATCCAGCTTGAAAGCTCTCACGTCAACGCCTTGCGCTTCCGCATCAACCCGGCGGCGCGGGTCAGCCTGACGGTGGCCGGGAAGAAGCCCGGCGCGGGCTGGGTGCCACAGTCCGAGACGCTGACGTTCGCCGAGCAGCCGACCGGTGACATGCTGCCGTACGACCGGCTGATCGGGGCGGCGCTGTCGAGTGACCGCGGGATGTTCGCGCGCCAGGACAATGTCGAGCAGGCCTGGCGCGTCGTCGATCCGGTGCTGGGCGATGTCGTGCCGGTACACAGTTACGCCAAGGGCAGTTGGGGTCCCAAGGAGGCCGACGCGCTCCTGCACGACGGCGACATCTGGGCCGATCCGCAGCCATGAGGGCGGTCAGAGGCGGAGTGCCCCGGGTCGTGATCGTGGGCGGCGGGTTCGCTGGCCTGTTCGCGGCCCGGGCCCTGCGCCGGGCGCCTTGCCAGGTCACCCTGGTCGACCAGAGCGAGCATCATCTGTTCCAGCCACTGCTGTACCAGTGCGCGACCGGGATCTTGTCCGAAGGGCAGATCACCGCGCCGCTGCGGCGCGTGCTGCGGAAGTTCCGCAACGTCGAGTGCGAGATGGCCAAGGTCATCGACATCGACCCGACCGAACGCAGGGCCTGCTGCCTGCGGCCGCTCGGCGAGGAGTTCGACCTGCACTATGACTACTTGATCATGGCGGCCGGGGTCGAGCAGACCTACTTCGGGCACGACGAGTTCGCCACCTGGGCGCCCGGCATGAAGACGATCTCGGACGCGCTGACGATTCGGCGCCGGGTGTTCGGCGCCTTCGAGATGGCCGAGACCGCCACCGATCCGACCGAGCGAGCCCGGAGGCTGACGTTCGCGCTGGTCGGTGGCGGGCCCACCGGCGTGGAGCTGGCCGGGCAGATCAGGGAGGTCGCCACCAAGACCCTGCGCGACGAGTTCCGCCGGGTGCGGCCGGAGGACGCCAGGGTGCTGCTATTCGACGGCGGGGACGCGCCGCTCGCCTCGTTTGGCCCTGAGCTGTCGAAGCGGGCGGCAGCGTCGCTGACCAAGCTCGGGGTCGAGATGCATCTGGGGACGCGGGTCACCAAGGTGGACGAGACCGGCCTCGACGTGCGCCGTCCAGACGGGGCCACCGAGCACTACGACGCGGCGACCGTGCTGTGGACGGCCGGCGTCGCGGCGCCGGAGCTGGCTACGGCTCTGGCGAAGGCGACCGGGGCCGAACAGGATCGTGCGGGCCGGGTCGTCGTCACCGATGAGCTGACCATACCCGGGCACCCGGAGATCTTCGTGACCGGCGACATGATGAGCCTGCACAAGCTGCCCGGCGTTGCCGAGGTGGCGATGCAGTCGGGGCTGTATGCGGGGCGGCGGATCAAGCACGAGCTGAACGGCGGCGGGCCCGGGTCGGACGTTAAGCCTTTCAAGTACACCGATCTTGGATCGGCCGCGTACATCGCGCGGGGAGATGCGGTGGTCTCGGGCGGCCCGCTGAAGCTGCACGGGCTGATCGGGTGGTTCAGCTGGCTGTTCATCCACATCGCGTTCCTCACCGGCTTCCGCAATCGGGTCGGCGCGCTGCTGACCTGGTGGGTCGCCTTCACGCGCGACATCAGGCGGGAGCGAGCGTTCACCGACAAGCCGGTCGGGTTGTTGCAGGCGATTTATGCGCCGCTGGAAGACAACCCGGACTTCAGGAGGCAGAGCCCGGGTCAGGGTTCGGGCCCGGACTCGGGTTCGGGGTCGGGGTCGGGTTCCGGCTCCGGGTCGGGTTCCGGCTCGGGCCGGTAAGCGCTATGCCTGGAGCCGGCCGCCCGACCCAGCGGCGTTACCGCTTGGCCGGGCGGCTGGTGGGCGAGTCGTTGCGCGGAGCTGCGCGCTGGTATCTAGTCGCGGCCGTGAGCTGCGGGCTCGCGGCGACCGGGCTGATCGTGGCGCAGGCTGGCCTGCTGGCTCGGGTGCTGGCGACGGCCGCCTCAGGATTGGGGCAGGGCGCGCTGGCGGTAACGCTGGTCGGTTTGCTCGTGGTGGTGTTCGGCCGGGCGGCGGCTTCCTTCGGCGGTGAGGTGACCGCGCTGCGGGCAGCGGTCGCGGTCAAGGACGGGCTGCGTTCTCGGCTGCTCACCCGGGCGCTGGATGCAGGACCGATCTGGCTCGGCCGGCAGCAATCCGGTGAGATCGCGACGCTGGCTACCAGCGGGCTGGACTCGCTCGACGCGTACTACTCGCGGTACCTGCCGCAGGTACTGCTCGCGGTCGTGGTACCGGTCGCGGTGATCGTCTCGATGCTGTCGGTGGACTGGGTGTCTGGGCTGATCGTTGCGCTGACGCTGCCGGTAATCCCGGTGTTCGCCGCACTGATCGGCTGGCGCACGAAGGCGCAAACCAGGCGAAACTGGACGTTGCTGGCCCGGCTGAGTGGTCACTTCCTGGATGTCGTGCAGGGCTTGGCCACGCTTAAGGTGTTCGGCCGAGCAAAGGCGCAGGAGCAGATCGTCGCGCGGGTCACCGAGGAGTACCGGGCGAGCGTCATGGCCAGCTTGCGGGTGGCGTTCTTGTCCGCGCTTGTGCTTGAACTGGCGGCCGCGGTGGCGACTGCGCTGGTCGCGGTCGAGGTCGGGCTCCGGCTGCTGTACGGGCACCTGGAGTACTCAACCGCCTTGTTTCTGCTGCTGCTCACCCCCGAGGCCTTCCTGCCAGTACGCAACGCGGCGACCGCGTTCCACGCCAGCGCGGACGGAACGGCAGCAGCCACCCGAGCCTTCGAGATCCTAGACGCCAGCCCATCCAGCCCGGCGACCCCCGAGCCCGCGCACCCGCCAACCCCCGAGCCCGCGCACCCGCCGCACGCGGAACCCGTCAGCCCAATGAACGCCAG
>DATNFM010000165.1:0-11400 GCA_035606435.1 Streptosporangiaceae bacterium
CCCCTTGTTCGGCATTGGTTTCCTCGCTGACTACGGCCAGCCCGAACGTCGAGGTATAGAACTCGATCTTGGCGGCCAGGTCACGGCACGCGATGCCGACATGGTCTATCCGGGTGAGCATCTCTGTATCGTTGCAGGCATGGGTGACGTAGTAATCGCCGGCGGCGCCAGGACGCCGATCGGCCGGCTGCTCGGGTCGCTGAGCGACTTCAGCGCGGCCGAACTCGGTGGTATCGCGATCAAGGCCGCTCTGGACCGGGCTCGGGTGTCGCCCGATCAGGTCGACTACGTGATCATGGGCCAGGTTCTGCAGGCCGGCGCGGGCCAGATCCCGTCCAGGCAGGCGGCGGTCGCGGCCGGAATCCCGATGTCCGTCCCTTCGCTGACCATTAACAAGGTCTGCCTGTCCGGACTCGACGCGATCGCGCTGGCGGCCCAGCTGATCAGGGCCGGGGAGTTCCACGTGGTGGTGGCCGGCGGCATGGAATCCATGACGCAGGCACCGCACCTTCTCAGGGGCTCGCGCAAGGGGTTCAAGTACGGTTCGGCCGCCCTGATCGACGCGATGGCCTTCGACGGGCTCACCGACGCTTTCGACCACCTGTCGATGGGTGAGTCGACCGAGCGGCATTGCGCCAGCCTGTCGATCAGCCGGGCCGAGCAGGACGAGTTCGCCGCCCGGTCGCACGAGCGGGCCGCCGCGGCGATCAAGAACGGCCTGTTCGCTGACGAGATCGTGCCGGTGCCGGTACCGCAGCGGCGCGGTGACCCGGTGCTGTTCGACACCGACGAAGGCGTGCGCGCCGACACCAGCGTGGAGACGCTGAGCAAGCTCAAGCCATCGTTCGCCGCCGACGGCACGATCACGGCCGGCACGGCGTCGCAGATCTCGGACGGCGCCTGCGCGGTCGTCGTGATGTCGGCGGAGGCGGCGCAGGCCGCCGGAGTACCTGTGCTCGCCGTGGTCGGTGAGCACGGCGTGGTGGCCGGCCCGGACAACTCCCTGCACAGTCAGCCGTCGAACGCGATCGGTCGCGCCCTCCGCAAGGCCGGCCGTTCGGTTTCCGATCTGGAGCTGATCGAGATCAACGAGGCGTTCGCGGCCGTCGCCATTCAGTCGATGCGCGACCTGGCGGTCGGACCGGAGATCGTCAACGTCAACGGCGGCGCGATCGCGCTCGGGCACCCGATCGGGATGTCAGGGGCCCGGCTCGCGCTGACCTTGATCTACGAGCTCAGGCGGCGCGGCGGCGGCCTCGGCGCGGCGGCCCTGTGCGGCGGCGGCGGGCAGGGCGATGCGCTGCTGCTGACCGTGCCGCCCGTGCTGACCACGACCGCCTGACGCTGGTGCAAGACCGCGAAGCCGACCGGCTGGTCGCCGCGGCCCAGGACGGCGACGCACGGTCGCTGGCCCGGCTCATCTCGATCGTCGAGCGAGGCGAGACAGATATCCGAGCCGTGATGCGGGCGGCGGCGCCCCACGCCGGCGGCGCCCGCGTGATCGGGCTGACCGGCTCGCCCGGCGTGGGCAAGTCGACCGTCACCGACCGGCTGGTACGCGCGTTCCGGGATCAGGGACACCGAGTAGCGGTGCTCGCGGTCGACCCCACCTCGCCGTTCACCGGCGGCGCGCTGCTCGGCGACCGGGTCAGGATGAGCGCCCACGCGACCGACCCTGGCGTGTTCATCAGGTCGATGGCCAGCCGGGGCCACCTCGGCGGGCTGTCCCAGGCCGCGCCGGCGGCGCTGCGGGTGCTGGACGCGGCCGGGTTCGGCGTGGTCTGCGTCGAGACCGTGGGGGTTGGCCAGGCTGAGGTCGAGATCGCGGGGCTGGCCGATTCGACGCTGGTGGTGATGGCGCCCGGGCTCGGCGACTCGGTGCAGACGGCGAAGGCAGGCATCCTGGAGATCGCGGACATTTTCGTGGTGAACAAGAGCGACCGGCCGGGCGCCCACGAGGTGGTCAGGGACCTGCGCGCGATGCTCGCGCTGGCGAACTACGAGGGAGCCTGGAAGCCGCCGATCGTGTCCGCGTCCGCCGCGACCGGCGACGGCATCGAGGAGCTGACCGGCAAGCTCGACGCGCACTGGGAGTGGCTCGGGAGTTCGGGGGTGCGGACCGAGCGGCGGGTGGCCCGGGCGCGCGGCGAGGTGGCGGCGATCGCCGTCGCGGAGATCCGGCGCCGGATCGGTGGCGCGCCGGAGCGGCGGCTGGATGACCTGGCGGCGCAGGTCGCCAGCGGCAAGCTCGACCCTTACTCGGCCGCCGACGACTTGCTGGCGTAGGCCCGGTCGAAGATCGTGCTGACCGCCTGGCCCGCTCCGGCACCGATCAGCGCGCCGACCACCGTGTCACCCGGGTAGTGCACCCCGGTGTGCACGCGCGAGTAGGCCACCCCGCCGGCCAGGAACTGGATCGCGATCGCGAGCCACGGGTTGTCCCGGCTCACCGCGGTGGCGAAGGCGAAGGCGCTGGCCGAGTGGCCGGAAGGAAACGAGGTAGACCTGGGCATCCAGACATGCCGCTGGTCGGGGACCTGCGCCCGGTCCGGCCGGCGCCGGGAGGACAGCGGCTTGAGGGCGAGATTGACCACGGCCGAGGTCACGCCGATCGCGAGCAGGCCCCGCGCGGCGGCCCGGCGCCCCGGCCGGCCGGTCAGGCTAAGGCCCGCGGCCACGCCGAGCCAGATCACCGAGCGATTGGCCGCGTTCGACAAGCGGCGCATAGTCACGTCCAGCGCGGGGGTGGGAACCTTGGCGATCGTGTCGTAGACGGCCCGGTCGACCGTCCCGGCCTGGCGCAGCACCTCGGTCAGATGCCGCCTGAGCGGCTCGAGGCGGCCGAATCCGCCCAGGTCGCCGATCCGGTCGGCGATCCGGTCGGCGACTGGGTCTAGTGGCGGCTCCGCGGTGGCCATCGCCGCATGCTAACAGGGTCTGCCTCCGGTTCCCGGGACCCGATAGCTTGACATCAAGAGATCGGGTTCATTACGCTAAAGTAACTTGATATCAAGATACTGAACTTGAGGTAACGGAGCTCTAGGTCACGCAGGCCGGTACCCGAGTTTGGCGAGGCCGCGCAGGGTAGGGCGAACCGGGTACGGCAGGATTGCCGCAGGAGGCAACTTCAGATGACAGCGAACAGCTTTGGGGCTCGCGGAACGCTCACGGCGGGCGGCGCCGACTACCAGATCTACCGGCTCGACGCGGTACCCGGCGCGGCCGACCTGCCGTTCAGCTTGAAGATCTTGCTTGAGAACCTGCTGCGTACCGAGGACGGCGTGAACGTGACCGCCGACCACGTGCGCGCGCTGGCGAACTGGGACCCGACCGCCGAACCAGACACCGAGATCCAGTTCAGCCCGGCCCGGGTGATCCTGCAGGACCTGACCGGCGTCCCGGCCGTCGTGGACCTGGCCACCATGCGCGAGGCGATGCGGGCGCTCGGCGGCGACCCGGAGAAGATCAACCCGCTGGTGCCCGCCGAATTGGTGATCGACCACTCGGTGATCGCCGACGTGTTCGGCCGGCCCGACGCCTTCGAACGCAACGTGGCGTTCGAGTACGAGCGCAACTCCGAGCGGTTCGCGTTCCTGCGCTGGGGTCAGCAGGCGCTGCACCAGTTCCGGGTGGTTCCGCCCGGCACCGGCATCGTCCACCAGGTCAACATCGAGCACCTGGCCCGAGTAATCATGGCCGCCGAAGCCTCCGACGGGACCAAGACGGCGTATCCGGACACCTGCGTCGGCACCGACTCGCACACCACAATGGAGAACGGCCTGGGCGTGCTCGGCTGGGGCGTCGGCGGGATCGAGGCCGAGGCCGCCATGCTCGGCCAGCCGATCTCGATGCTCATACCGAAGGTGGTCGGATTCAAGCTCACCGGCGAGCTCCCGTCCGGCGCGACCGCGACCGACCTGGTGCTCACGATCACCGAGTTGCTGCGCCGGCACGGCGTGGTCGGCAAGTTCGTCGAGTTCTATGGTGACGGCGTCGCCGCCGTGCCGGTCGCGAACCGGGCCACGATCGGCAACATGAGCCCGGAGTTCGGCTCGACCTGCGCGATCTTCCCGATCGATGACGAGACGTTGACCTACCTGCGGCTGACCGGCCGGTCCGCTGACCAGGTCGGCCTGGTGCAGGCCTACGCCAAGGCGCAGGGCCTGTGGCACGAGCCGGGCGAGAACACCAGGTACTCCCAGCGGCTCGAGCTGAACCTCGGCACGGTCGTGCCGTCGCTGGCCGGCCCGAAGCGCCCGCAGGACCGGGTGGCCCTGGCCGATGCGAAGAACGGATTCCGCGAGGCGCTCGGCGCCTTCGTGCACGCGCCGAGCCTGGACAACGGCGTCGCGGCGACGTTCCCGGCCTCGGATCCAGTCTCCGGCGGCCTCAATGAGAGGCCATCAAACCCCGCCCAGGTCACCCTGGAAGACGGCACCCAGACCAGCGTCGACCACGGCTCGGTCGTGATCGCGGCGATCACCTCGTGCACGAACACCTCGAACCCGTTCGTCATGGTCGGCGCGGCGCTGCTGGCCCGCAACGCGGTCAACGCCGGGCTGGCCCGCAAGCCCTGGATGAAGACCACGCTGGCGCCCGGGTCCAAGGTCGTCATGGACTACTACGAGAAGGCCGGGCTCACCCCCTACCTGGAGAAGCTGGGCTTCAACCTGGTCGGCTACGGCTGCACCACCTGCATCGGCAACTCGGGTCCGCTGCCCGAGGCGATCAGCGCCGCGGTCGCGGAGAACGACCTGGCCGTCGTTTCCGTGCTGTCGGGGAACCGAAACTTCGAGGGCCGGATCAACCCGGACGTGAAGATGAACTACCTGGCCTCGCCGCCGCTCGTGGTCGCCTACGCGCTGGCCGGCACCATGGACCTGGACCTGGTCACCGAGCCGCTGGGGACCGGCGCCGACGGCAAGCCGGTCTTCCTGGCCGACATCTGGCCGTCGCCCGCCGAGGTCGAGCAGGTCGTGGCGTCCTCGGTGGCGCCGGAGATGTTCTCCCGCGACTACGCCGATGTCTTCGCCGGGGACGAACGCTGGCAGGGCCTGGACGTGCCGGCGGGCGAGCTGTTCGCCTGGGACGAGGATTCCACCTACGTGCGCAAGCCGCCGTACTTCGACGGCATGCCGGCCGAACCAGCCCCGGTGACCGATGTCCACGGCGCGCGAGTGCTGGCCGTGCTCGGCGACTCGGTGACCACCGACCACATCTCTCCGGCCGGGGCGATCAAGACCGACAGCCCGGCCGGACAGTACCTGACCAGCCACGGGATCGAGCGCAAGGACTTCAACACCTACGGCTCGCGGCGCGGTAACCACGAGGTGATGATCCGCGGCACGTTCGCGAACATCCGGCTGCGCAACCAGCTCGCGCCCGGCACCGAGGGCAGCGTGACGCTCAAGCTGCCCGAGGGCACCCAGACCTCGATCTACGAGGCCTCCCGGGCCTACATCGAGCAGGGCACGCCGCTGATCGTGCTCGCCGGCAAGGAGTACGGCTCAGGGTCCTCGAGGGACTGGGCGGCGAAGGGCACGGCGCTGCTTGGCGTCCGGGCTGTCCTCGTCGAGTCGTTCGAGCGGATCCACCGGTCGAACCTCATCGGCATGGGCGTGCTCCCTCTTCAATTCCTTCCGGGAGAAAGCATTGCCTCGCTTGGTCTGACCGGCCACGAGGTATTCGACATCGCCGGAATCGAGGACCTGAACTCGGGCAAGACGCCGCGGGAAGTGACGGTCCGCGCGGACGGCAAGGAGTTCAAGGCCATCGTCAGGATCGACACTCCAGGTGAGGCCGAGTACTACCGGCACGGCGGAATCATGCAGTTCGTCCTGCGGTCCTTGCGGGCCTGAGCCATGTTCCGCAGTGGGTAAGGCCGACGCCAGGCTCGCGACCGGCACTGTGCTGGCAAGCAGCGGCGCGCTGCTGATCGGCGGCATTCTCGTCGTCTCGTTCAATATGCGCGCCGCGATCACGAGCCTGCCGCCGGTCTTCCCAGAGCTCAGGCACGCCGCCGGGCTCTCGAACGCGACGCTGGCCGCGCTTGCCGCCGTCCCGGTGCTCAGCTTCGCCGTCTTCTCCGGCCTGGCTCCGGTGCTGGCGCGGCGGCTGGGCGAGGAGCGGGTCATCGTCTTGGCCCTGCTGGTGCTCGCTCTCGGGCTCGGGCTCCGCGCGGCCGCGCCCGGCGTGCTGCTGTTTCCCGGCACGATCCTGGCCGCCGGAGCGATCTCGCTGGTCAACGTGCTCTTGCCCAGCCTGGTCAAACGCCGCAAACCGGAGCTGGCCGGATTGCTGATCGGCCTGTACCTGATGTCGCTGACGGCCGGAGCGGTACTCGCCGCCGTGATCGCGGTACCGGTGTTCAACGCGGCCGGAGGTGCGGCCGTTCGGCTCACGCTCGGCCTGTGGGCGCTCCCGGCGCTGATCGCCGTGGCCGTGTGGCTGCCCCAGATGCGGTTCCATACGCCACCGGATCCGGGCCAGGAGCGCCGAGGCGTGCTCGACATGACCAGGCACAAGCTGGCCTGGCAGGTCATGAGCTTCATGGGGCTGCAGAGCCTGGCCTACTACGCCACCTTGTCCTGGTTCCCCACGATGTTCAGGGACCACGGGATCAGCGCGACCGCGGCCGGGAACCTGCTCGCGCTGATGAACCTCGGCAACGCGGTCAGCGGCCTGATCGTGCCGGTGCTCGCGCAGCGAGCCCGCGACCAGCGCAAGCTGGTGCTCGTGGCGGTCGCGCTGAGCGCCGTCGGGCTGGTCGGCTCGGCGTTCGGCCCCAACACCACGGTGGTGGGCTTCGTCAGCTTGCTGGGCCTTGGGCAGGGGGCCACGTTCGGGCTCAGCGTGTTCCTGTTCACGGCCAGGGCGGCCGACAGCCAGACCGCGGCGGCGCTGTCCGGCTTCGCTCAAGGCGGCGGCTACCTGATCGCGGCGGCAGGACCGCTGCTGGTCGGCATCTTGCACGCCGTGACCGGCTCGTGGACGGTCCCGATGCTGGGCCTGGTCGGCGTCGTGGTCGGAATCCTGATCACCGGCACGCTGGCGAGCCGGCCCAAGACGATCGGGACGCCCGCCGTCGGAGCCGCTCGCGCAGCAGGTCAGGGTGTTCTGCCGAACCCGTAGACCGCCGCGGCCGAACCCGCCGGAGCGGCGGCCTTGCCCGCGCCGAAAACCGCGCTCGTGCCGGGCACCAGCGCGCAGGCCAGTACCTCATTGGAGGAGGTGGCGTGCACCGGCACCGACGTCCAGGCCCCGTGCCTGGCCCGGTGCAGCACGACCGACTGCCCGCGGCCGAAGTTCGCGATCACCCACAGGCCGTCGCGGCCGTCCCGGCACATGCTGGTGGCCGGGACCGCGGACGGCATCGTCACCGTGGTCCAGCCCTTGCCGTTGAAGTGGCCGAGCTCGGGAATGCCGGACACTGACCCGGCGACCCAGACGTCCCTGGGCCCGATCGCCAGCACGAACGAATAGGTGAACCCGACCAGGTTGGCCGGGGTTACCTGCCGCCAGGCATAGCCATCGGACCGCAGCAGCGCGTTCCTCGTGCCCCTGATGCTGCCAATTCCCCACAGGTCGGTCGCCGATACCGCGCTCGCCTGCGCGATGTCGGCCGCCATCCCGCGCACCCTCGTCCACGTAGAGCCGATCAGATGCCAGGTCCCGGCCCCCGGATGCGCCCGGCCGTGGCCGCCGAACAGCCAGACGTTGGTCGACCCGAGCGCCACGATGTCGGTGAACTGGCCACGCGTTCCCCAGCCGCCCTTGCGCACCACCTTCCAGGCCGAACCGTTCCAGTGCAGCACCTTGCCGTCGAGGAAGGTGACCGCCCAGATGTCGTTCTGGGACACCGCGCTCGCCCCGGTGATCCAGTTGTGCAGGCCTCGCGGCAACTGCGAGGTATGGAACCGGCCCTTGCTGCGCACCTCGGCCACCGGACGGCCGGGGCCGGCGAAGTTCGAGCCGCCGAAGAACCAGGCGGTACGGCCCGTGACCAGCACGTCCGTGTACTGGCTGCGGCTGTTATCCGGCGGCACGTACCTGGTGGCCAGCCGCAGCGTCCAGGTCGGCGCGGCCGACGGCACCGGTGCGACCACCGAGGTCGCCGCCAGCGCCGCGGCCGCTATCAGGCGGGGGAAAATCTGGCGCCTCCGGGGATTGGCGGTGTGGGCAGGCCTTTCTGTGGCAAGACTAGCCAGATGCCGGTTGCTGCGGCGAACAAGGTGATGTGACACACACGTCACGGTGACGCACGCGTTACGCGGAGCGCCGAAATAGACTCGGTTGGGTTCGCCCCCGGCCGCCTTCGACGGCCCGGGACAGCATCGCTGTGAGGGAGCGCACCAGATGACATTGCTCGAATCGGTCACCAGCCCGCGTGATGTCAAGGCGCTCAGCTCCGATGAGCTGGTTCAGCTCGCCGCCGAGATCCGCGCGTTCCTCATCGAAGCGGTATCGAGGAATGGCGGTCATCTCGGCCCGAACCTGGGCGTAGTGGAGCTGACGATCGCGCTGCACCGCGTGTTCGATTCCCCGGCCGACCAGATCGTCTGGGACACCGGCCACCAGTCCTACGTGCACAAGCTGCTGACCGGCCGGATGGACGGGTTCGGCAAGCTGCGCCAGCGCGGCGGCGTGTCCGGTTACCCGAACCGGTCGGAGTCCGAGCACGACTTCGTCGAGAACTCGCACGCCTCGACCAGCCTGTCCTATGCCGATGGCCTGGCCAAGGCGCAATGGCTGCGCGGCGACAAGCAGCACCGGGTGGTCGCCATCATCGGCGACGGCGCCCTGACCGGGGGCATGGCCTGGGAAGCGCTGAACAACATCGCGGCGGCAAAGGACCGCCCCGTGGTCATCATCGTCAACGACAATGGCCGGTCCTATCAGCGGACGATCGGCGGCCTGGCCGATCACCTGGCCGCGGTCCGGGTCAGCCAGCGCTACGAGCAGGTGCTCGACCTGGTCAAGACCACCCTGTCGAATACCCCGCTGGTCGGCCCGCCGCTGTTCGAGACCCTGCACGGGATCAAGAAGGGCCTGAAGGACTTCATCACCCCGCAGGTGCTGTTCGAAGACCTGGGCCTTAAGTACCTCGGCCCGATCGACGGACACGACGAGCAGGCGACGGAAAACGCGCTGCACCGGGCGCGCGAATTCGGCGGGCCGGTGCTCGTGCACGTGATCACCCAGAAGGGCCGCGGCTACGCGCTGGCCGAGGAGAACGACGAGGACTGCCTGCACCAGGTCTCGCCCGGCGCGGCGGTCCACCTGAATGGCACCCCGGTCAAGAAAGCCTCGTCCAACGGCGGTGCTGCGGTGTTGTCGACCACGGGGAAGAGGCCGTACACCAAGATCTTCGCCGACGAGATGGCCGCGATCGGGGCCCGGCGGCCCGACGTGGTGGCGATCACCGCCGCGATGCTGCACCCGACCGGCCTCAACGTCTTCGCCGATTCCTATCCCGAACGCACCTTCGACGTGGGCATCGCCGAGCAGCACGCCGTGACCAGCGCCGCGGGCCTGGCCATGGGCGGCATGCATCCCGTCGTCGCGGTCTACTCGACGTTCCTCAACCGGGCCTTCGACCAGGTGCTGATGGACGTGGCCATGCACAAGCTGCCGGTCACCTTCGTGCTGGACCGAGCCGGGGTCACCGGCCCGGACGGTGCCAGTCACCACGGCATGTGGGACGGCTCGATCACGCAGATCGTGCCCGGCATGAAGGTCGCGGTCCCGCGCGACGGCACGAGGCTCGTCGAGTTGCTGCGCGAGTGCGTGGCGGTCGGCGACGGCCCGACCACGCTCAGGTTCCCCGGCAAGTCGACCCAGCCGGACATCCCGGCCGTCGGCAACCTCGGCACCATGGACGTGCTCGCCGAGCCGGCCGACGGCCTGAACGCCGACGTGCTGCTGGTCGCGGCCGGACCGATGGTCGCGGTGGCCGTCGATGTCGCCGTCCGGCTGGCCGGCCAGGGCATCGGGGTGACCGTGGTCGACCCGCGCTGGGTCAAGCCGGTCGATGAGGCGCTGCTGGGAGCGGCGGCCAAGCACCGGCTGGTCGCCACCGTCGAGGACAACGGCATGGTCGGCGGCTTCGGCGAGGCGGTCGCGCGGCTGCTGCGCGAGGCGGACCTGGACGTGCCGGTGCGCACGTTCGGCTTGCCGCAGACGTTCCTGGCCCACGGCGAGCGGACCGAGATCCTGCACGAGGCCGGGCTGTCCCCGCAGAACCTCGCGCTGTCGATCACGGCGGCGGTGGCTCGCCTGGATTCTGATCTGGTTCCCGACCACCAGGCCTAGGGTCGGCCGCACGGAGCAGCCGGTCGGCTAGGTGGCGCAGGTGCTCGATCAGCTCGGGCGGCTTGACCACCGTGAACTCCACGCCCATCGCGAGCAGGTGAAAGGCCATCGCGTCCAGCGAATGAGCGCCTATTCGCAACAGGCTGCGGTCCTCGCCGACCGGGGTGAGCAGCCCTGAGGTAGGCGAGATCCGGCCGCTCAGCGCGGCGGCGGGCGCGTGCACCAGGACTTCGGCCTGGTACTGGTACGGCGCGACGGTCACGGCCGCGCCGACGAAGGTGGCCGCGTCGGGCGCCTCGCGCGGGACGAACCGCCCGCCGGTGACGTCAGGCTCGCTGATCCGGTCGACCCGGAACGTCCGCCAGTCCGCCCGGTCGACGTCAAACGCCATCAGGTACCACCGGTATCCGCCGCTGACCAGCCGGTACGGCTCGATCTGGCGCTGGGTGGCGGTCCCGCCGCGATCGGTGTAATTGAGCCGAACCCGCTGATGCGCCCGGCACGCGGCCGCCAGCAAGGTCAGCAGGGCAGGGTCGATGACGGGCTCAGGGCTGTCCAGGGCCACGGTGGCGTGCTGGAGGGCCGACAGCCGCTGGTTCAGCCTGGCCGGCAGCACCTGGTCCAGCTTGGTCAGCGCGCTGAGCGAGGCTTCGGCGAGCCCGGTGAGCATGTGAGCGGCCGAGCTGCGCAGGCTGAGGACCACTGCGACCGCTTCCTCGTCGTCGAGTTGCAGCGGCGGCAGGGCCGCACCCGAGCCGAGTCGGTAGCCGCCTGCCACTCCGGGCAGCGAGTGAACCGGGTAGTCCAGGTCGCGCAGCCGCTGGATGTCCCGGCG
The DNA here is from genome assembly GCA_035606435.1 of Streptosporangiaceae bacterium. Taxonomy (GTDB): domain Bacteria; phylum Actinomycetota; class Actinomycetes; order Streptosporangiales; family Streptosporangiaceae; genus Chersky-822. The sequence continues at coordinate 11,147 of DATNFM010000165.1, forward strand.
CAGCGTGCGCGGCGTGACTTCGAGCCTGGCGGCCAGTTCGGAGCCGGGCCACCGCGGCCGCGTTTGCAGCAGCGCGAGCAGCCGCAGCAGACGCGCCGAAGTTTCAAGCACGAAATCGAGTATGGCTGCTAACGAGGACAAAAACTGTCCGCAATATGTTCTAGCGTAAAAAGCATGAACATCGACTGGAACACCGAGCTAGCCGACCAGCTCGACTGGCACTGGCAAAATCACTTCCGGCCCCGGCTTGACGG
>DATNFM010000166.1:0-10643 GCA_035606435.1 Streptosporangiaceae bacterium
CGACAACTCATGGGGAACACGTACAACTGTGGAGGTTCGAGCAACATGAGATTCCTGGCGATCCTGACCGCTTTGATAGCGGCCGCGGCCAGCTTCGCGGCCGTAGTCCTGATCAGGTCGGTCGGGTCAGGCGCCCCGCAAGCCCATTCGCTCGTAGTGCCGTTGCCGCGCACGACGTCAGTGGCCTTGCAACTCCATCAGCCGACCGGGCCGAATGCCGCCACGAAGGTGAGCCTGGGCATCATCAGCTACAACCTGCCGATCTTCGAGCAGAAGACCAAGATCTTCCCTTCGATCACGGCCAAGTACTTCGGCTGGGGAACTCCGTTCCCGACCGCCCAGGTCCTCGCGAACCACGCCTCGGGCACCGAGACGCTCATCGTGCTCGAACCCCGGACTCAGAATATGAGGAAGCTGGCCTCCGGCAAGTACGACTCTTACCTGAAGAAGTGGGCCACGGCCGAGAAATCGCTCGGGCTGCCGATCATCTTGTCGTTCTCGCCCGAGGCGAATGGCGACTGGTATCCCTGGGGCAAGGGCCACGTCAGCGCCGCCCTGTACAAGAAGCTCTTCCAGCACGTGCACAACGTCCTGATCAAGGACGGCGCCAAGCACATCACCTGGATGTGGCAGGTCGACCGGTCGTCTAAGGCCACCGAGGCGCTGAGCGCGATCTGGCCGGGACGCTCTTTCGTGAACGTCATCGGCCTGGACGGTCAACTCGGCGCGAAGACTGCCAGCTTTAACAGCGTCTTCGGCGCCACCTACGGCCAGATCCGCAAGTTCACTACCGTGCCGGTCATGCTCAGCGAGGTGGGTGTCAAGGCGAGCACCAGCCGGCCAAAGCAGATCAGGGCTCTCTTCGCGTCGGCGCACAAGGTGCCGCTGGCCGCACTCGTCTTCTTCGATGTCGGTAGCTGGAACTTCGACACCGACACGGCCACGATCAAGGCGATCAGGGCTGCGGCGGCACCGAAGAAGTAACCCGTCGTTCAAAGCAGGCGCGGACGCTGCCATTCCTGGCCGAGCACCTTCTCGGCCAGGAATGCGAGCACCGTTTCGTACCAAACCACGCCGTCGCCTGGCTTGAGTATCCAGTGGTTCTCATCGGGGAAGTAGAGGAACCGGACGTCCTTGCCCCGGCCGACCAGATCCGAGTACATGCGCAGCGCCTCACCGACCGGGACCCGGTAGTCCTTGTCACCGTGAATGATCAGCACCGGCGTGGTGATCGCCGACGCGTGCAGGTGCGGTGAGTTCTGCTCGTAGCGCTCCGGCTGAGTCTCCGGGTGGCCGAACTCGCGCCGCCAGTAGTACGGTCCGTCGGTGGTACCGAAGGTCTGGTCAAGTGCCCACAGCCCGGCGTGACTGACGATGGCCGCGAACCGGTCGGTGTGCCCGGCGATCCAGTTGGCCATGTAACCGCCGAACGAGCCGCCCATCATCGCGGTCTTGGTCTCGTCGATCTCCGGCAGCGCGGTCACCACATCGGTGATCGCCATGACATCGGCGAACGTCACGTCGCCCCAGTGGCCGTGGCCGCGCTGGATCAGGCCATGACCGTAGCCGGTCGACAAGGCCGGGTCGGGCAGCAGCACGGCGTAACCCCTGGCTGCCATCAGCCACGGATTCCACCGCCAGGACCAGGTGTTCCAGCTGCTGACCGGGCCGCCGTGCACCCAGAGCACCAACGGCGCCTTCGCCTGATCCGACGCACCTTCGGGTAGCACCAGCCAGCCCCGGATCGTGGTGCCGTCGGCCACCACGGTCGACACGTCGCGCACCTGCCCGGGCACCGACAGCGGGCAACCCGGAGCATCCAGGCGGACCGGCCCGGCCGCACTGTCGGCGAGATCGATCCGCACTGGCGTCGGCGGCTCGCCGATCGCCGATCTCATCGCATAAAGCGCGGTGCCGTCCGGCGCCACGCAGAGGTTGCCGTAGGCGGCGTCATCGTGAGTCAGCTGCGAGATCTCGCCGGACTCAACGCTCACCGAGAAGACCTGGCACCGGCCCTGCTCATCGGCGGCGAAGTAGACAGCGGCCGAATCAGCGCTCCAGACCGCGCCCTTCGGTATGCGGTCGAACCCGCCAAGCAGGTCACGCGGCTTGTCGTCGCCGGCGAGAGCGGCAACCACCAGCGTGTCATCGCCAACCCGTTCATAGGTGTCGTGTTCCGCCTTATACGCGACGACGAGCTGACCATCAGGCGAGACTACGGGGTCGCCGAAGTCCTCTTCCCCAGCAGTCATCAGGACCCGCCGGTCCCCGGTAGCCACGTCGATGGCCACGACGTCGGTCCGGCTCGCGCCGAGCCCGATCGGCACCAGCCAGCCGGACACGACCGTCGACCCATCCGGCGACAGGCTGAACGCCTGCTCATCCAGGGCCCGTCCGATCGCAGGCGTCAGGTCCTTGGTGTCCGCACCGGCACCGTCGGCGGTCCCGGTCAGAAGCCGGAACGCCTCCGGGCCAATGTCGGAGTCCCAGTACCTGATCCGGTCGCCATCGCCCATGTGCAAGATGGCGTTCACGCCCGCGTCGGCTCTGGCCTTTCTCCTGCCGGTGTCTTGGGCCGAGTCGGTGGTTCCCGGAAAGGCCTTCGCGGACAGCGCGTAACGCGGCGCGTTCCTGGCCGCGGCCACCTGAGCCACTCCGCCGGGCGGGGCGGCCAGCCGGTACGCCTCGCCGCCACCGGGCGGCAGCACCCACAGCGCGGGCTTATCTGCGGCGCCGTCCGGCTGACTGTCCTGCTTGGCCTGCGCGGGATCTGGCCGCGCCGAGACGAACAGCAGCGACCCGTCGGGCAGGAACGCCTGGGCCGATTCTCCCTCGGCCGAACGGGTGAGCCTGACCGGTGCCGCACCGCCGGGATCGATCCGCCAGATGCTGCTGACGTACTTCTTTTTATCGGGAGAAAGATTTGCGACAGTGGCCGCTATCCAGCGGCCGTCGGGAGAGAGGCGGATCGATTCGACCCTGGGAATCGCCATGAACTCGCTGAGCTCACCGAGGTTGACCGCTGACGACCCCACCGACTCTGTCACTGCTACTCCTCATGGTCCGGCGCTTCGTCGCACCCATAACGCATGATCACACATCGGTCACAATGAGTCCGAAGCGTGACCCGATATGGCAAGCTGCTCGACAGCCATCATGGCAGAATCGCTTGTCCTGACCTCACGGCGGGTTCCCGGCCACCGATCCGCAGGCGCAGGTCCGGACCAGGCTCAGCCAGGACGCCTGGATCGCTCACAGAACTTGATCGGGGATGGGACCTCATCCATGCGCCTTCGCCGCATCGCCATTGCCTTCCTCGCCTCGGTGGCCACGACTATCGGCATGACCGCCGCCGATGCCTCTTCGCCGCAGCTGACCAATCTGGTCGGGCAGGGACCGGTCGCGTTCACGCCCAACGTCTCGGCCGGGACGACGGTGGGCCAGTCGGCATGTAACAGCAACTGGTTCGGCAGCGGGGGTAACAGCTGCCAGTCCGAGGTGTATGACACCGCGTACGTCAACGGCGACGTGGTGGTGGTCGGAGCTTTTACGCAGGCGTGCCAGCCAGGAACGCTCGCCCAGGGACTGTGCAAGCCGGGCACCCAGGTGACCAGGGACGACATCTTCGCCTACCAGGCCGGCACCGGGCTGATCGACCCTAACTTCACCCCGCAGTTCGACAAGGGCCCGGCCTGGACCGTGGTTACGGGACCGGCTGGCAGCAACACCGTCTACGTCGGCGGATCGTTCACCTCGGTCAACGGGACCACCAGGAAGGGCATCGTCCAGCTGCACGTCAATCCCGGCGTTACCACCGGCTCGGACGCCGACGGCGCGATCGTGACCGGCTTCAAGGCGAACGTCAGCAACATGGTCCGCGACCTGGCCCTGAGCCCGGACGGCACCGCGCTGTACGCGGGCGGCCAGTTCACGACCGTGAACAGCGTCGCCGAGACCGCGCTGGCCCGGGTCAACGCCAAGACCGGTGCGGTCGACCCGTCCTTCCACATCACGCTCAGCAACCCGGTCAGCGGTGACCCGCTCAAGGTCGAGGCGATGGACCTGACCGCGAACGGCAGCCTGCTCGCGTTCTCTGGCTCGGCCCTGGCTGTGAACGGCCAGTCCCGGCCGAGGCTGGCGATCGTCGCGACCGGCGGCACGCTCGGCGCGACCGCGTCGCTCACCGACTTCACCGCGCCGATCCTGACCAACGCCTGCTCGGTCCAGCACGACTACGTCCGGGCGCTGAGCTTCGCCGCTGACGGCTCCTATCTCGTCATCGCCGACACCGGATTCGAGAACGACGGCTCGATGCCGTTCAGCCCCTGCGACTCCGTCCTGCGGTTCAACGTGGGCGCGGCCGGATCGACCACGACCGGGACGCCGGTCAGCGTCAGCCCGTCCTGGATCAACTTCTCCGGTGGTGACTCCTTCTACTCGGTCGTCGTCACGGGCGGCGTGGTGTACGCGGGCGGCCACAACCGGTGGGTCAACAACTACTGCGGCCAGGACAACCTGTGCGAGGAGAACGCCGAGTATGTCGGCGGCCTGTCCGCACTCGACGCCGGCACCGGAGTCGGCCTGGACTGGTGGCACCCGATCACGCTGCGCGGCGCCGGCACGATGTACCTCGAGACCTTCGGTGCCGGCACCTACGACACCACGCACTCGGGCCTGGCCATTGGCATGGACGACGACGTGATCGCCGGTGCCTACCACGCCGAGGACGCGCTGCTGCCCGGCGGTCCTGTCACCACCAAGACTCCGTTCGGCCCGATCCCGTCCGGCTTGTTCGCCAACGAAGACGGCGCCAGCACCAGCGCACCGATGTGCCTGGATGACCCGGGCAACAGCTCGGCCGCCGGAACCGCGGTTGACCTGGCTACCTGCCTGAACCTTCATCAGCAGAACTGGACCGTGCCCGCCGTCGGCAAGGCCGGGCAGATCCAGGTCAACGGCCTGTGCCTGGACACCGCCGCCGGCGGCACCTCCGGTGGTACCGGCGTCGTGCTGAGCGCCTGCTCGTCGAGCGCCGCGACCCAGCAGTGGTCGCAGGGAGCCGGCCGGACCTTGATCAACCAGGGCGCGAGCACTGCTCAGGGCAATCCGATGTGCCTCGATGATCCCGGGTCGGCCACCACCAGCGGCACAGCGCTCGACCTCGCGATCTGCTCGGGCGGCGCGAACCAGATCTGGCCGCTGCCAGCCGCTCCTGGCCCCGCGGCCGGCGCCCCGTCCGGTCCGGTCTTCCCGCAACTGCTTTCGACCACGAGCGAGCAGCCGTGCCTGGATGACGCGAGCGACTCGACCGCCGCCGGCAACAAGATCCAGGTGTGGACCTGTCGCGGTGACGCCGCCCAGAAGTGGCTGGTCGAGCCCGGCGGCACGATCCAACTCGGCGCGTCATCCTGCCTGGACACCACCGGCGGCAGCAGCAACGGCACCAAGGTCGTGCTCGAACCGTGCGACGGTACCTCCAGTCAGATCTGGACGCACGGGTCGAAGGATTCTCTCGTCCAGCAGTCCACCGGCATGTGCCTGGACATCAACGGCGGCACCGCCACCAACGGCACCGCCATGCAGATCTGGACCTGCAACGGCGGCACCAACCAGGCCTGGCGCCTGCCTGGCTGGTAACCCTATTACCAGACGTAACTACTTTGTCACCGGACGCAACTAATCGTTCCGATCAACGTCGTTGGCGCGTTTCAGCACCTATGCTCTTGGGAGTGTTCTCAAGGGCCGCGTGCCGAGCGTGAGGAGGGCCGCGGATGGCCTTGCAGCCAGGATCGGAATATTTCGACCTCTCCGATTACGTTGGCGTGCTGCGGCGTCGCTGGACCCTGATTCTCGCGTTCACCCTGATCGGACTCGTGCTGGGCGGGGCCTATTACTACATCACGCCTAAGAAATACGCGGCGACGGTGCTAGTCCAGGTCAACGCGCTGCCGTCGAACGCGAACCAGCTCGGCGGCCGGACCGGCGGTCCGGTGAACATGGACAACGAGGCCCAGATCGTGGTCTCGGCCAAGGTGGTCTCGATCGTGAGGGCAAAGCTGAAGAGCCCGCTCGGCGTGACCGGCCTGGCTAAGCAGCTGCACGTCGCGGTGCCGCCGAACACGACCTACCTGCAGATCACCTGCACCACTGGCTCCGCCGACCTAGCCGCCAAATGCGCCAACGCATTCGGGAAGGCGTACCTATACAACCGCCGCGCTTCGAGCCTGGCCTTGATCAGCTCCGAGATCAACGGGCTGGCCGCCGAGGTTAAGCAGCTCGAGAACAGCATCGGCAAACTGAAGGCGCAGACCGGGAAGGGCGGCCTGCCTCAGAGCTCGCACGCCTGGGGCGTGGCCAAGCTCAACCTCACCGCCGAGGTCGCCAAGCTCGGGAGCATCGAGAACAAGATCACCGCGGTGACGCCGTTCGCCACCAGCCTGGCCGTGGCCAACAGCCCGCTGGTCGGGCAGATCGTGACCCCGGCGATCGTGCCGTTCGCGCCGATCAGCCCGAAGAAGAAGCTCTACCTGCCGAGCGGCCTGGCCGCCGGGCTGGTCATCGGCCTGGCCGCCGCGTTCCTTCTCGACTGGCGCCGTCCTCGGCTGTACACCGCGAAGGACATCCAGCGCAAGGTCGACCTCCCGACCGTGTTCAGCCTTACCGACGCTAAGACCGGCACCCTGTCGGCCTTCGCGCCGCCGAGGTCGCGCACCGGGCAGGTGTTCACCGAGTTGGCGCAGTACGTGGGTGCGGCCCTCGGCGACGGGCACCACGTCGTGATGGTTACGGCCTCGGCGGCCGATTCCGGCGGCACCGTCGCCGCGAACCTCGCGGCCGCTCTGGCCAGAACGCGCGGCGACACGGTGCTGATCTGCGCCGATCCGCGCGGCGTGATGATCCCGAGGCTGGTCGGAGCCTCGGACGGGCGCGGGTTCGCCGAGCTGCTAGCCGGCACCGCCTCGCTGGCCGATGTCTGCCGGGAGACGGCCGACGTGCCCCATCTTGAGGTGATCACGCCTGGCCTCGACGCCGCCGGTGCCGTGTATGACATGCAATACGACAACGTGCAGCGGATCATGCGCGACCTGCGCCGCGAGGTCCGCTACGTCGTCATCGACGTCCCTTCGGCGGGGGTCGACGCCGACACGTTCAGCGTGGCCGAGTTCGCGGACGCCGCGATCTTGACCCTGTACACCGGATCCGCCCGGGCGACCGACATCAACGACTGCCTCCTGCGGCTTGAGCGGCTCAGGACCGCGGTCCTCGCGGCGGTCCTGCTCCCGTCGGGCAAGGCCGGCCGATCCGGGCGCCGGTCAGCCGAACCCGCCGCCGAACCTTACGTGCACGTGCCCCCGGTCCGTGAGCCGGGGGTCCGTGAACCGCAGGTCCGCGAGCCACACTTCCGCGAGCGGCCGGCGCGGGTGTCTTATGCCGACGCTGCCGAGCCGCCCGCCCAGACGCCGTACGCCTATTCCGCTTCCGGGCAGGCGCCCCCGCCGCAAGCCCAGACACGTCAGCCAGAGACCCGGCACCCGGACGTGCGCTATGCCGAGCCTCTTTACAACGACCCGATCTACGGTGACCCGCGCCCGTCCGACCCGCGTCACCCCGAGCCTCGGCCTTCCGACCCTCGGCCTTCCGACCCTCGGCCTTCCGAGACGCGGCCTTCCGAGACGCGGCCTTCCGAGCCGCGGCCTTCCGAGACGCGGCATCCGGAGAGCCGGCCGCCAGAAAGCCGACCATCAGAGAACCGGCCGCCAGAAATCCGACCGCCAGAAAGCCGACCATCAGAGAGCCGGCCACTAGAGGCGCGGCCGACTGAAGCCGCTCTCCAGCCGCCGCCTCAGCCACGTCCTCCGGCAGCACGACCGACTGAGACTCGGCGTCCTGAGACGCGGCAATCCGAGAGCCGGCCCGCCGACGCCCGGCCGCAGCCGTCCTTCAAGCCGCATCCCCGCACGCCGCAGGTCAAGCCGGTGACTAGAGACGACGCGAGTGCCCCGAGCAAGACGGCAGTGAGCCAGCCGGTGCTGCGGCCGGTGGCCGGCCGCCGGGCCCCGGCGCCGGGAGGCACCAACGGCGGCAGCAGCAGCAGGCACGCCACGCCCCACCAGGCCGAAGAGAGCGAGCAACAGGAAAGCCCCGGCTTCAGAGGCGCCTGGCGACCAGGAAACGTCAGCGAGACCTGGCCGCTGCCCGCGACCGGCCTCCCCGATGAAGACGAGGAGTCTGGCCTGTCCGACCCGCCGAGCGGAGATTTATATGGCGGGCACTACTGATCTTGACCGATACACCCCGGAGAGCCACTCCTTTACCGAGATCGCCGAAGAGCGGCGACGGGAGCGAGCGGAATCCAGGCGGGCGAGGATCGCCACCCGGAAGCTCGGCTTCACCGCCCGGCATCCGGCCTGGCCGATCACCGCGCTGCTGGTCGGCTACCCGATCTGGTGGGGACTTGGCCTCGCCGACTTCATCTGGGTGCTGCTGATCCCGCCGATGGTCCTGCAGATGATCTCCTGGCATCTGTCCGGCCGGCGGATAAAGGTGCCGCCGGGCTTCGGCTTCTGGCTGTTGTTCCTGATCATCGTGGTCGCCGGGATCGCCACGATCGGCCTTTCCGCACCGGGCACGATCGCAAGCCCGGTCTCGCATCGCGTGCTCGCCTTCGCCAACCGCACCGCCGACTACGGCGGCATCACCGTGCTGCTGCTCTACGCCGGCAATCTCACCGAGGCCGAGCTCGGCCGGCGCCGGCTGGCCTGGATGCTCGGCCTGGTCGGCGTCTACACGGTCGCGGGCGGGCTGGCGGGAATGATCTACCCGCACCTGACCTTTAGCTCGCCGCTGATGCATTTCCTGCCTAAGAGCGTCCGGTCCAACCCGTTCATCCAGGCATCCATGCAGCCCGGCCTTTCCCAGGTGCAGAACGTTCTCGGCAGCCCGGGCGGCCGCCCCAAGGCACCGTTCGACTACACGAACATCTGGGGTGACTGCCTCACGATCTTGCTGCCGTACCTATTTATCGGCTGGTGGGACAACCGTGACCGGCGCAAGCAACTGATCGTGCTCGGAGTCGTCCTGGCCGCGATCGCGCCGCTGCTCTACTCGCTGAACCGGGGCGCCTGGATCGGCGTCGCCCTGTCGGTCGGTTACCTGGCGATCAGGTTCGCGCTGAGGGGCCGCCGGGCGCTGCTCGGCGGTCTGTGCGCGGTGATCGCGATCGCGGCCCTGCTCGTCGTGGCGACCCCGCTGAAGGGCGTGATCACCGGCCGCCTGCACAACGGCAAGAGCAACAACCTGCGCGCCAACTTGAACTCGCTCGCGATCAAGGACGGGCTGACCTCGCCGCTCATAGGCTACGGGGACACCCGGCAAGAACAGGGCAGCCCCCGATCCATCGCCATCGGTCCCTCACCCAAGTGCCCGATCTGCGGTCAGCTCGAGGTCGGCAGCACCGGGCAGCTCTGGCTATTGCTGGTCTGCGACGGCATCGGTGGAACCGCGCTGTTCCTTGGCTTCTTCTGCTACGGGGTGTGGTACTACCGCCGGGATAAGAGCCCGGAAGCTCTGCTCGGCGTGCTGGTGATCTTGTTGTCCTTTATCTATATGTTCACCTACGACGCCGTCGCTGCTCCGCTCGGCTTCACGATGCTGGCCTACGCGCTGATGTGGAAAGGCAGCATGTACCAGCGAGCCCAGGACCAGCTGACTTCTTCTTCGGCATGACCGGCTGGGCAACCCACCGGCGCAGCGGCCAGGACCATCACGTCCACGACGGCCAGGGCCGACCGCCAGAGAGCTGGGCCGAACTCGCCGAGACGCTGCCGCTGCCAGCGATCGACCTGGCTGACTTCCAGCTCCCGGTCCACCCACCCCCGCCGTCGACGCCGACAGTTGCCAGCGAGGCGTCGACCGGGCCGGTGGGCCTGGCTCGCGTCGCCCGGGGCGGGGCGCTCAATCTCGGCGGCGCGCTGATCTCCGCGATCGCCACGCTCGGCCTGACGGTCCTCGTCACGCAGAACTTCTCCCGGTCCATCGCCGGTGCGTTCTTCGTCGCGATGTCGGCGTTCCTGATCGTCGAGGCCGTAGCCAACCTCGGCGCGTACAACGGCACGATCTACTTCATCGCCAGGCTCAGGGTGCTGCACGCCGAACGCCGGATCCCAGCGATCATGCGCGCGACCATCGTGCCGGTGGTGATCTCCTCGATCGTGGCCGCGATCGCGGTGATCATCTTCGCCCGGCCGCTCGCCGGCCTGCTGATCGACGACCGGAGCGCCCACGGCGTCAGTCCGGCGGCGGTCGCCTCGGCGTTGCGGGCGCTGGCCGGCGCGCTGCCGTTCGCCGCGCTGACGGACACACTGCTCGGCGCCGCCCGTGGCTATCACGAGATGCGCCCGACGGTTGTCGTCGACCGCATCGGCCGCACTGGCCTGCAGGCCCTCGGCGTGCTCGCCGCCGCGCTCACCGCCAGCTCAGCCCTGCTCGCCCCAGCCTGGGCCGTCCCCTACGTAGGCGCCAGCATTGCCGCCGTGTTCTGGCTCCGCCGAATCATGCGAAGGCAAAAGGCCAAGCCGCCTGGCCCAATAGTCCGCCCGGTCAGCAGCCCCACCTCCCCTATCGATAACAAGCACGGTAAGCCG
>DATNFM010000167.1:0-5367 GCA_035606435.1 Streptosporangiaceae bacterium
CCTGAACAGGTTGTACATGCCCTCGGTGGTCTCGGCCAGGATCGTCAGGTGGGTATAGGCACCCGCGCCGGACACATCGTCGTCGCGCTGGGCCGGAGTGCCCCAGCGCACCGGCTGCTTATGCGCGCGATGCTCAGGCGCAACATAGGCCTCGATGCCGATGATCGGCTTGACTCCGGCCGACTTGGCCTTCTTGTAGAAGTCGTAGGCACCGTAGACGTTGCCGTGATCGGTCATCGCGATCGCGGACATGCCCGTCTCGTTGCATTGCTTGAATACGTCATTGAGCCGGGCCGCACCGTCCAGCATCGAGTACTCGGTGTGCACGTGCAGATGCGCGAATCCCCTGTCACCGCCAGCCACCCAAGGACCATAACGCACAGAAGCCGTACCAGACGCCGTCAACTCGCTGGACGCTTAAGACTCAGCCTGTAGCAATTCCAGTGAGGCACTCAGGTCGGACGGGTAGTCGCTGGAGAACTCGACCCAGCGCCCGTCGTCCGGGTGGGCGAACGCCAGGCTGATGGCGTGCAGCCACTGCCTGTCCAGGCCCAGCCTGGCCGCGAGCACCGGGTCGGCGCCGTACAGCCGGTCGCCCACGCACGGGTGCCGCACCGCGGCCATGTGCACCCGGATCTGGTGCGTGCGCCCGGTCTCCAGCTTGACTTCGACCAGGCTGGCGGCGCGGAACGCCTCTAGCGTGTCGTAGTGGGTCACCGATTCCCTGCCGTCGGTGACGACGGCGAACCGGCCGTCCCCGGACGGATGCCGGCCGATCGGAGCATCGATGGTGCCGCGCAGCGGGTCGGGATGCCCCTGGACCAGCGAGTGATAGCGCTTGTCGACCTCGCGATCCCTGAACGCCTGCTTCAGCACGCTGTAGGCGTGCTCGCTCTTCGCGACGGCCATCAGGCCGGTGGTGTTCGCGTCGAGACGATGCACGATGCCCTGACGTTCGGCCGCACCGCTGGTCGCGATCTGGTGCCCGGCGGCGAGCAGCCCCTGCAATACGGTGGGACCGGTCCAGCCGGGAGTCGGATGAGCGGCCACCCCGACCGGCTTGTTCACGATCAGGATGTCGGCGTCCTCGTACACAACGACCAGGCCGGGAACCGCGGCCGGCACGGGCTGCGCCGGAGCGGGAGCGGGCAGCGTGACGTCCAGCCACTCCCCGGCCGGCACCCGGTCGGACTTTCCGGCCGGCCGGCCGGCAACCAGCACCGCACCCTCGGCGATCAACTCGGCTGCCCTGGTCCTGGACAAGCCGAACATCCGGGCTATGGCAGCGTCCAGGCGCTCACCATCGAGCCCGTCCGGCACCGGTACGCGCCGCTGGGCGGGAATCGTCATGTCCGCTCTCCATCGGACTGGCGGGTTCTGGAGCCGTCAATATGCACGCCGCGCAAGGCGAGCAGCACGGCCAGCACTCCGCCGCACACGATCGACGAATCGGCCAGGTTGAACACCGGCCAGTGCGGGAGCCAGATCCAGTCGACGACATAGCCACGGAACGGCCCTGGATGGCGGAATAGCCGGTCGATCAGGTTGCCGGTGGCGCCGCCCAGCAGCAGGCCAAGACAGATCGCCCAGGCCAGGCTGCGGATCCGGCGCGAGGTGCGCAGGATGAACACGATGACGCCGACCGCGATCGCGCTGAACACCACGGTCATCGACGGGCCGATGCTGAAGGCGGCGCCGGGATTGCGCGACACGGTGAGCTTGACGAAGCCTCCGAGCAGCCGCACTGGCGCCCGGTCAGACAGCGTCGCCACGACGATCGTCTTGCTGATGAGGTCCGCGGCAAGCACGGCCAGCGCGACGGCTAGCAGGATGTTGATCCGGCGTCGGCCGGGCTCGGGGGCTGAACCTAGTGGGTCGCTGATGGGAGCGGCCTGGGCGTCAGTCAGCGACGTTCCTCCCGCTGCTTGCATCTCACGCACAGCGTCGCCCTGGGGAACGCCTGCAGGCGCGCCTTGCCAATCGGCTCGCCGCACGACTCGCACGATCCATAGGTACCAGACTCTATCCGGGCAATCGCCCGCTCGGTCTGCGCGAGCAGTTCGCGCGCGTTGTAAGTCAGCACGAGCTCGTGCTCACGCTCGTAGGCCTTCGCCCCGATGTCGGCCTGATCATCGCCAGCGTCGCTAATCGCGTCACCTAGCCGGTCGGCGATATCGGATTCGGCGCGCGTGATCTCCAACCGGACCTCGGCCGCCTCCTTCTCCAGCTGGCTGGCCAGCTCTGAAATCTCGGCATCAGTCCAACGCTGCTCACCTTGCCGGATCGGAAAGCCTGCGGCGTCTGGTCGCGCGGCTGCTGTCATCCCCCGCCTCCCTCGGCACTGTGTAGCAAACACCCTTCGCTGCGGTGTGCGGACGCCAGTCCGCATGCCGCACCGAGCAGACGATGATCATGGTTGACAGGTGTCAACGGAGGATAAGTGGTGACCAGGAGATTCGCAAACATGTCCGGGCAGCGACCCATCCGGCACCTCACCCCAACCATCCATTCACCTTGAGTCATCACTCATTCACTGTGAGCTATGGTGAACGCTGCACGGCGCCAGCGGGCCTGTTTTGGGGGTGAGAAGTGCCGCGGAATGACCCGCGCGCGCTCGGTGGCCAGGCTGCCATGACCGACCTGCCTGTCGTCGAACGCGAGGTAGCCGATCGGTGGGCCAGGTCGGGCCTGGCTACACGGCTGCTCGCGCGCCAAGCGGCCGGCCCCGGCTGGACGTGCTACGTCGAACCGCAAATCACGGCCGGGTTGCCAGGAGCCACGCACCTGCGGGTACTGGCGCTCGCCGACCTGTACCCCCGGTTCAAGGCGATGCAGGGGTTCGACGTGACCGTCAGCCACGGCTGGGCCTGCCATGGCCTTGGCGTGGAGATCGCCGTGGCCAGAGAACTCGGCCTGGCCGGTCGGGCCGAGGTCGAGGCTTACGGCATCGAGGCCTTCGCGGCCCGCTGCCGGGAATCCGCGCTGAGGCACGCCGGAGTGTTCGGCTCGCTGGGCGAGCGGCTTGGCAGCCTCGCCGACCCGGGCCGGGCCTACCGCACGATGGACTGCGGCTACATCGAGTCTGTCTGGTGGTCACTCCGGCAATTTTTCGACGCCAAAATGCTTTTCCTGGATCGGCGGACCGCTAAGTATTGCCCGCGGTGCGAGACGACGTTGGCCGATCACGAACTCCGTGGTTCCGGGGTGTGGCGGCAGGCGAGCGGCACGGCGGTGATCGTACGGCTGGGACTTGACCGGCCGCCCGTCCGATCGCATCTGACCGGTGCCGACCTGCTGATCTGGACACCGGAACCCTGGAGGCTGGCGGGCAATGTCGCCGTGGCGGTGCACCCTGATGAGAGCTACGTGATCGGCCGCCGCGCCGGACACGACGAACGCGCGATCGTGGCCGAGGATGCGTTCGCGCGGGCGCTGGGAGACGGCTGGCACATCGCTGGACGAGTCACCGGAGCCGAACTGGCCGGTGCCACCTACAAGGCCGTGTTCAGGCAGTTCGCCAGCGGTCCGCACCAGGTGCTGGCCGACCGGTCGGTCGATGTCAGTGCGGGCACCGGCTTGCTGCCGCTCGCGCCGGCGTTCGATGCCAAACCGGAGCTAAGCAGTGAGTTGCCGGTTATCGATCCGATCGGTGCGGACGGGCGCTTCGACCGATGCGTCCCCGCGCTGAACGGTCTGCTCGTGACCGATTCCGATGCCGTCATCGTGACCGATCTGTCGGACCGCGGTCTGTTGTTTGCCGCTTCGCCCCATGAACTCCTCCGTCCGCACTGCTGGCGCTGCGGGTCGCGGCTCTTCGATCGCCGCATTTCGTCGTGGCAATTGGGGTTGTCCGGCGTCGCTGCCCGGCTCCGAACCTGCGGCGAGCGGGTTTCCTGGCGACCGGCAGGCGCGCGGCCACCAGGCGGCGAGGCCGGGAGAATCGCGGACTGGGCGGTGTCGAGAACGAGGTACTGGGGCGTTCCACTGCCGATCTGGAAGTGCGGGCAAGGCCACCTCACCTGCGTCAGCTCGCTCACCGAGCTCTCTGAACTCGCCGGCCGGGATCTGCTCGGCATCGACCCGCACCGACCGGTGATCGATCGCATCGAGATCGCCTGCCGGGCTTGCGGCGGGCAAGCAAAGCGGGTGCCCGATACCCTCGACGCCGCCTATGACGTCGGCGCGATGCCGTTCGCTCGACTCGGCGCGCCCATGCGCCAGCGTGCCAGCTTCGATTCCAGCGGACCGGCCGACCTGCTGATCGCGGGCGGCGCGCAGTTGCGCAGCTGGTACTACGCGCTGCTGGCGATCGGATCGCTCGTGCTCGGCCGGCCTCCGTTTCTGGCCGGCCTGCGCTGCGGCGACGTCCTCGATGTCAGCGGGCGGCCGACGAGCGGGCGGCTGGGAAACCTCACCGAGCCGTTCCCTCTGATCGACCATCACGGTGCCGACGCCGTCCGGTGGTTCTTTGCCTCGGCGGCCCGGCCCGACGCCGCGGTCCGGGTGACGGAGGCGGGGATCCGCGCCGTCGCGCGCCGGGTGCTGCGCAGGTTCGGCAATTGCGCGATGCTCTACGCCGGCCATGCGGACGCGGCCGGTGCGGCTCCAGCTGTCCGGTCGGCCCTTGATCGCTGGCTGCTCAGCGAATTGCAGTCGACGATCGCCGAGGTCACCGCGGCGCTCGACGACTGTCGTCCAGATACCGGGACGCACCGGATCGAACGTTTCATCGACGACCTGTCGACTTGGTACGTGCGCCGGTCAAGGGATCGCATCGCGGGCCACGAGGGCAGCGCGGCGCAGGGAACTGCGCTCGCGGTGCTGCGGACCGCTCTCGACGTGGCGAGCAGGCTGACGGCCCCGTTCGCGCCGTTCCTCAGCGACTACGTATGGAACCTGATCCGGCGCCGCGACGCTCCTGATTCCGTGCATCTGACCCGATGGCCGCAGGTTCGCCAAGCGCTGGCCGACGATCGGATCCGGCAGCGGATGATCCTGGCACGCAGGATTGTGCGCGCGGGCCGGGCCGCCCGGGCGGAGGCGGGAATCGGCCTGCGGCAGCCGCTCCCCCGGGTTCGCGTTGGTGCGGCTGAGTTCTCGGCCCTTGACGACGAACTGCTGGCGCTGGTAGCTGGTGAGCTGAACGTGAAGTCGATCGAGCCGGCGGGGGTCGATCGGGATCTGGGTTCCGGCGAGCCCGGGTGGGTGCTCGCGGGGTCTGGGTGCCAGGTGGCGCTGGAGGTGTCGGTGACGGCAGAACTCCGCCTCGAGGGTCTGGCCCGGCGGGCGATCCGGGCTCTTCAGCAGGCACGGCGGGCGGGCGGGTTCCTCCCGGGACAGGAGATCGCCGTCAGCTGGAAGAGTCCA
>DATNFM010000168.1:0-2831 GCA_035606435.1 Streptosporangiaceae bacterium
ACAGCGGCAGGCCGCGGCGCCTGTACTCGCGGGCCACGCCCAGCAGCTCGTCCTGGGTCCGGTACCGGAGCTTGGACTGCCAGAACCCCGAAGCCCACCCGGGCAGCATCGGCGCCCGCCCGGTCACGCCCGTGTACTGGCGGAGGATCTCGGCCGGCTCATCGGCTGCGGTGATCCAGTAATCCCACTGCCGGGACGCCTCCGATACCCACCGGGTACCGGTGGTGCCAAGCTCGACCCGCCCAATGCCGGGGTGGTTCCACAAGAACCCGTAACCCAGGCTGGACAGTACGAACGGGATCGGCACCTGCGTATTGCGCTGGACGAGCTCGATCACCGCGCCCTTCTGGTCCAGCTTGCCGTGCTGCTGCTGGCCGAGCCCGTAGAAGCGCTCGTTGTCCCGCACGTCGAACAGCATCTCGATGCGGTGCAGGCCGCCGTCCCGGCCGGCCGGCGAGTACCGCCGTTGCGGAGGACCAGAGAAGTGCGGCATCGTCTCGGCCAGCAGCTCGGCACCGTGGTCGGTGCGGACGAACCGGAGCCGGCCGCCCAGCGTGATTTCGGCCGTCAGCCGACCGCTGGCGATCCGGGCCAGCTCCGGTGTGATCTCGATCCCCACCGGGCCGGACGGCGGGTCCGGAAGCAGCGCACCTGGCTGGTCATCGATGATCTCTCGTCCGATCGTGCCGCGCACCCGGAGAGCGTCAGGGCCCCACGGCTCGATCCGCACCGTCTCGCCGCCGCCCTGCCACTCGATCGCTTCGCCGTGCTGAACGAACGAACCCATGCCGCGGCACTCTCCCGACGTCCGTGACCCGCGTGCCACGCCAGTGATAGCGGGCAAATAGCGAATCGATTCGCAAGTGGGTTTGACCGTACGCTGCAGCCGATCTCGGGTCAATGGGCCGTTGCCAGAATGTTAAAATCTGACGATTCGCCCAGTATCTCCCGCAGGTCAGGCAGTCGAGCGGCGACCACGGCGAGCCGTAGCAGCGGTTGCCCATCTTGGCGGCAGCGACCTCGACCGGGCTGGGCACCGCCCAGAACCACGGATTGCTCGCGCTATGATCGGGGATCGGTTCGCGAACACCGGCGGCCCTGGAGGACGGGTGAACATCGGAGAAGTAGCCCGCCTGGCCGGCGTTTCACGGAGCACCGTCTCCTACGTACTCAGCGGCAAGCGCCAAGTCACCGAGGCGACCCGCCAGCGGGTCCTGCGGGTGATCGACGAGGTCGACTATCGCCCCAGCGCGGTGGCACGGTCGCTGCGCCATGGCGAGACGCGAACGCTCGGCCTGGTCATACCACCGCTGCGCCACCATCTCAGCGCCGAGCAGCTTGAGTTCATCGGCGCCGTCGCCGACGCCGCGGCGGACCATGACTATGACATCCTGCTCTCGCCCAGCGGCGGGGATCGCGAGGCCGCCTTCGACAAGCTGGTGGGCGAACGGCGGGTTGACGGCATCGTGCTCATGGAAACCGGTGAGCACGACAACCGCGCCCGCAAGCTCGCCGCGGGCAGGTTCCCGTTCGTCACTATCGGCCGGACCGGCTCGGACGAGCACGCCTGGGTCGATCTAGACTTCGCTGGCCTGATCGCGGAGGGCGCGCGCCAGCTGTATGCCCTCGGCCACCGCCAGGTGGCGCTCATCAACCGCTCGAAGGAGCTGTTCGACCGCAGGTACGGCCCCGCGATCCGGGCCCACGAGGGGTTCATGACGGCAGCCGCGGAGCTCGGGATGAGCGGCCCGAGCTTGTGCTGCGATGACGTTCCGGCCGCGGCGCATCTCTGCGTCACCCAGGTTCTCAGCGCCGATCCCGGCGTCACCGCCATCGTCACGATCAACGAGCAAGCTCTCGGGGGCATCCTGGCCGCCCTGCGCGAGCACGCCATGTCCGTGCCGGCCGACATGTCAGTCCTGGCCATCGCATCTTCGCGCGTGGCATCGACGGCGCACCCGCCGGTCAGCGCAGCCGATGTGCCCGCCGAGGAAATGGGCCGGCAGGCGGTCGAGATGCTGCTGCGACTGCTGGCCAGCCCCTCGGCTCCGCTGGCTCGCGTCCTGCTGTCGACGCCGTTCACTGACCGCGGCAGTACCGCGGGGCCGCGCCAGGGGATGCCTGCCAGCTGACAGCCGCGGCCGCCGGCCAGGGACGCAAGCCGGGCCCACCCGGTGCGCCGGTGATCACGAGCTTGCCGCCGCCGCTCGCGAATCGATTCGACTACGTTCGACTTGCACTACCGCCAAGTGCCCGGCCTTGTACGCTCCCGCGTGTCCGGAGGGCGACCTGGGCCTGGAGTCAATCGCTGAGAACCCGGCCAGCGCTTGAGAAACTGGGACACTTGGTCTTGTGCGTGCCGGATCTCGGAGCTAGCGTCATGACCGTAATTGTCGAATCGATTCGATACCGACTCGATCATCACGGCCTGGCCTGACCGAGATTCCCTCACACGGTCGGTGCGTCCTGGACCCGCTCGCTGCGGGCCGGTACTCCGTACGTCGCGATCACGGCAAGACGGCGCTCTGCACCGTAACCGGACACCTCGGAGCCAGGAGGCAGCGCGAGATCGCGTCGGCCGCTGACCCGTCCCGTCGCGCTGGCGTCGGGCACGCGATCGTGACCTGGCCATCTGATGCCCGAAGCAGGTGGCCTGAGCTAGACAGAAAGGCAGGCAACTGATGAGTAGGCGATCGAGATCCGGTCGCGTGGCCCTGGCGGCGGGACTGATCCTGGCCGCGACAGCGCCGCTGCTGGGACCGGCCGTGAACGCGGCTGATGCCGCGCCATCAGACGTCAAGGCGCTGAGCGTGAATCTTGCCTCGCCGACG
>DATNFM010000169.1:0-19080 GCA_035606435.1 Streptosporangiaceae bacterium
GACGACGCCCTGCGTGCCAGCGAGCAAAGGGAGGAGTGGACCCCGGCCGCCGCGGCCAGGCTCAGCGAGATCAAGGACTCCCTCCGCTGGCGGAGGGAGGCGGACGGAGAAGGAACGGACGCCCAAACCAGCGAAGGTCGATCTCGCCCGCCCGATCGGCGGTCCGTGGCCCCTCGACAACAAGATCACGATCTACGGCTGGAGTACTAGCCGGTCGCGTTAGCCGGCCGTGACGCTGAAACCATTGACCTTGAACGTCTGACCGCCACCGTACGGCGCTTCGATGCCGTACTCGACATCGAGAATGCCGGTGTCAGCCGAGGTTATGTGACCCATGGACTTGAGCTGGCTGATGATGCTGGCGATATCGACGCTTCCGGCGGTCTTATTGCTGGGCAGCACCACCGAGACGGTCCCGGTCGTGCTGTCCCCGGCCACCCAGACCTTCGAGCCATCGCTAAGTGAGCCGACCACTGACCCGGCCGGCACCTGACCGTGGACGTAGGTCCAGATCATGAGCTCCAGGTCGTTGCTCCAGTTGTTGCTGCTAGCGGCGGCTGCGGTGGTGAGCCAGATGTCGTAGGCGTACTCGTAATCCAGGCCGCTGCTATTGGCTGGTGGCGCCACGTCAAAGTTGGACGTCAGCGTCTTCGGGAGGCCGGAGTACGTCAGGCACTGGTCGGAAGGGTAACCGACGACTTCGGTATTTCCCTTGTTTGCGTTCAGCACGACGGCGAACGATGAGAGGTGCCCGTTTGAGGACTGCGTTTCCTGCACAGAGTAGCCGACTTTGCTCGCGTCACCAGACCACGTATCCGGACCGAAATTACACGACACGCTTCCCGCTATGACCGAGGTAACCGGCTTTGGCGACGGGCTGTTGGGCGGGCTCGAAGGCGCAGGACTGGTCGGCGAAGAATGTCCAGGCGATGAAGGGGTCGGCGTCGGCTCGGTCTTCGGCGTCGGCTTCGGTCGCTTCGGCGTCGGCTTTGCCTTCGACTTGTGCTTGTGCGTTTGCTTTTGATGAAGCCCGTGCTTCGACTTGGAGCTGGATTCGTGATTCGACTTCACCGCATGCCGTCCGACCGGCGCGGCATCAGGAGCGATATGAGATGCCCGAGCTGATGAATTCAGGAGCGTACCGGTCAGGTATGCCCCCACGGCAAAGGCGATGACGACCGCCGCAACCATTCCGAGCTTCGGCGTCAAAATCTTGCGCCAGATTCTACTGCCCATCGCTATTGCTGCCCTTAAAGCTTTCCGTGCCGCGCATGCTTTGCCCTGCTGCCCCTGCGAGCTGGGTCTGCGGAGCACGAGGCTGACCCTCGGGGAGCCGCCACGGTGCGGCTTGAGCAGAGCCGGCTGAGCGCTTCCTAGCCGCCTAGCCAGTGTAGTCGGATGAATCGAATTGCCTACCGGACAAAAAGACTATGCCGCTTATCGCTATGCAGCTGCGTTTTAGTGAAATTTCAGCTCCGGACCACCGATACGGCATGCCCCGGTCAGCGGGCCAACACCCGTTGCGGCCGCCAGACTCCGGCCAAGGCGCGCGGCGAGGAGCGGTTGGGCTAGTCGAAGGTCGGGCGGCCGTTAAGCAGTTGGGGTCCGCTGCCTACGGCGCTATTGCCCGGAGGGCGAGGGCGGTGACGGCGGATTCGATGCCATCCGGCATCGCGGCGGCGCGGAGCCGGCGGGCTGCGAGCACCGAGAGCAGGAGCCAGGCGGCAGCCTCGGGGTCGGCATCCGGCCGGGCGTCGCCGCACGCCTGGGCGTGCCGGACCAGATCAGCCAGATGGGCGGCGACCGCGCGGACCGCGTCGCGGGCAGGGCCGGCGAGTTCTGGCTCGGCGGCTAGCGCCGCCGCCTCGGTGAACAGGACCGCGTAGGCGGTTCCGCCGGGTCCCCGATCGTTTGACCTCGGGCCGTGAGGCAGGGCATGCCCTGGCTCCGGGCCGCCCGGGTCGATGAGGACGTGAGCGAGCAACCCGGGTGCTGGGCCGGGGCCGGGGCCGGCGGCCGCGAGTTCGTCGAGCGAGTCCTTGGCTTCGGCGGCGGCGCGCCCGACGACAGCGGCGAATAGCGCGGCCTTCGAGCCGAAGTTCTGGAAGATCACCGGCTCGGTAACCCCGACCCGGACAGCCACGTCAGAGACCTTCGCGGCCCGGTAGCCGGATTCGGCGAATACCTCTGCCGCCGCACGCAGGATCGTCTCCCGCCGCTCGGCCGCCGGCAGCCGGGTCCGTGGGGTGCGCTCGGCGGCGCCCGTTTGCCTCGTCGTCATCTTGCCGTTAACTTAGTCATGACTAAACTTAGTCGCAACTAAGTTACCTAGAGAGACGAGGAGACGTCATGCACGGCACGCTCAGGAGACTGCACGGCGGGCAGGGCGCAAACGACGAGCAGGGCACAGACCGTGGGCGAGGCGCAGACGGGGGGCGGCGTCACGACCGGAGGCGGCGTCAACACGGCGGGCAGCGTCGGCCTGGCCCGACTATCGACCGGTTCCGGCTCAACGAACTCCTCAGCCAGGCCGCATTCGGCGGACGCCGGAGCAACGTGTACCGGCGGATCACGGCCCTGGCCGCCGTGCGTCCTGGAGACGCGGTCTTGGACGTCGGATGCAGCGCCGGCTATCTCGTCCGGAAACTGGCATCCGCGACTGGGCCGGGCGGCCGGGTCACCGGCGTCGACCCCTCGGAGGCCGCGATCGGTTACGCACAACGGCACGCTGGCCCTGGCCTGACCTTCACCGTCGGCACCGCACAGGCCCTGCCACTGCCGGACGAGTCCATCGACGTCGTGACCTCCACCCTGGCGATCCACCACGTTCCTGCCCGGCGCCGCCAGGACGCGCTTGCCGAGATGTACCGGGTGACCAAGCCCGGCGGGCGCCTGCTGCTTGCCGATTTCGACCCGGCCCGGCCGCCGCTTCCGCTCCATCCCGGCGCGAAACGGACACGACGCGCCGCCGCCTCGATCGGCTCCCTGGAAGAGCTGGCCGCCCAGGCCGGCTTCCAGATCGAGTCCACCGGAACGCTGCCGCTCCTCCGCTACGTGACCGCCATCCGCCCCACCGCACCCAGGACCGTCGACGACATCATGGCCGCCGGAGGAGAGAGGTGGGTTGCCGGAGGAGAACGAGGAAGGCCGACGGGCTGATGCCGAACGAGCGGGGCGCATAGGACCGACCCCTACTGAGTGGATCGGGCAATTTGGTGGAGTTTGTCGTAGTGCTGTTTCCAGGTGGCGGCGTCGGCCTCGTCGGGCATGTTGCTGACGCCCTCGCGCAGGCCGGCGGCGCCGTCGATGGATTCTCTGATGATGTTCAGCTCGCCGTGGGTCCTGGAGGCTCCCGCACCGGCGGGCGGACGGTCAGGTTCGGTAGGCGTCCTCGATGGTCTCGGTGATCGAGCCGCCGGCGGCGTCGGTGGCGCTGGTGCGCAAACTCACGTCAGCCCCGGCCGGGGCGGTGAACGAGGCCTTGAACCGCCCAGCACCGGAGCGCGTCACGGCAGCCGACTGCCACGTCTGGCCGCCGTCGACGGAGAACTGGACGGTCGCGCCGGTGATCGCGGCATGCCCGCCGAGTTGCAGGTGGCCGACCGTCAGCCCGATCACCTGCCGGCCCCCGGTGGTGCTGCCTCGCAGCGACATCCCGTGAACCTGGTAGTTCAGCGTAATCAGCGGCTGCACCACGCAGAAGCGACTGCTCAGCGTGCAGAGCCAGGCCTGCGGCAGCTTGACTCCAAGATGAGGGGCCGATCGCCAGGTCCAGGCGGTCTGGAACGCCGGGGAGAGCCGATAGGACTTTCCGCGCCGGGCGCCGCTGAGCACGAACCGGATCTGTGACGGCGTATGGCTCAGCTTCACAGGCGGCAGACCAGGGAAGGAGGCCGTCGTATTCAGCGTAGTGGGGTTGCCATGCGCTATTTCGACTCCGTTCTGGTAGACGGCGTAGCTGCCGGTGAGCTTCACGTGCGGACCGCTGAACGGGCCGTACATTCCAACCCCTGAGTGCCCGGGAACGTTGTCGCTGAACGCCGTGTTATTGAACGACAACTCCAGCTTGTCCCCCACCCGGTACGCCGACGGGAACATCGGGAACCGGCCGACCGGAAAACCGTGAATCAGCTGCACGCCCGGCTGAGGATGGAGTGGATAGTCATTCCAGATCTCGGTCCGCTTCTCGCCCGCGCGCACGGTTAGGAAACTGCTGTACTGCCCGCCCGACAAGGAGTGGCCGAACTCGGCGTAGCTGACCCGGTAGGCGACCGCGTGGGGGTCAGTGCCGGTCACGTACTCGGTCTGCAGTCCGGGCAGCCGCAGCGGCAGCGGAACGGCGACGGCCTCGGGCAATTTGTGGTACTCGAGAGTGGTTTCGGTGGCGCCGGTCGAAGCGATGTCCTGGTAGAAGCGCTCGTGGACGGTCGCCAGACTGCTCGGCGCGATCTTCACGTGCTGATCGGGGATGACCCCGTTGGGCCCGGCGATCGCCAGGTTGTAGACGTAAGGCGTCCCTCGGGCACCGCGTGGGGACGCCAGCGTCTGGGTTTCGTAGGTGTGGAGTGAGCCCACCGACGGCTTGCGGGTGGTGGGGCTGAGCCACAGGTGCACCCCTTGCCACCCGAAGAGGACGATGCCGAGCGAGCGGCCGTGCAGGCCGCCCCTGACCGCTCCGAAGATCCACGCCTGCACCTTCGAGGGCCTCGGCGTGGCCGCGCCGAGCTCACTGCTGGCGGCCCGCTCGTCCAGGTGGATGTGGGTGTGATTACCTTGCACGCGGAACTGGGGGAGCACTACCAGCCGGCTCGTGCCGGTGGACTTAGAAGTCACCTTCTCGAAGTCCCCGATCGCCCAGTAGGTCCCGGCGGGCACGCTGAACTTGGCCTGCCCGTGGTAGAAGACGTTGCCTGCCTCTACCGGGTCGCTGAAGTTCAGGGGATCGGCGGCGTCGACGACCAGAGCCTCATCGCCGGTGTCGGGCTTCCCGGCGAGGTTGGTCCCGGTGACGGTCACCGGGTGCATGGGGAAGTCCGGGCGCGGGCGGCTGGGCCTGGCCCGTGAGTCCATGGCACCGGGCAGCGCGATGGTCACGTTGCCGGCGAAGAGGCCGTCGCTGCCGTAGCTGGCCCGCCCGTGGTCGGCGCGGAACTGCCGGACCAGCGCGGCGTAGAACACCGGGGCCGACGAGGCGGTCAGGTAACCCGAGGCGTGTCCGTCAGCTGACCCGGTCACCGTCACGCCCGGCAGGTCCGGCCGCCGGAGCCCGGCATAGGACACGACGATCGGCAGCCGCCCGCCGGACTCGGCCCGGCGCAGGCTGGCCAGGTCGAACAGGCTCGGGCTCAGCCCCCGGCCAAGGTAGGGAAGCGCGGTCGCCGGGATGAACAGGTTCTCCCGGCCCGCCCGAAGGTTGAACACGATGCCGCCGTGCCGTGCGGGCAGCATGGTGGTCACCGGCCGACCGCCCAGACCAGGCATGGTCACCGCCCGGTCGCCGTTCAGCAACACCACCGGCGTGGCCCTCGCACTCGCGGCAGTGGCCGGGCCGAGAACCGGGCCGAGAACCGGGCCGAGAGCCGGAGCCGCCGTGACCCGGAGCCCCGGGGCAGCCGCAGCCGCCAAGGCGACCGACGGCGAGGCAGCACCGCCGGCCAGCCCCATCCCCAAGGCCGCCACGCTGGCGCCAGCCAGGGCGAGCCCGGCCCGCCGCGACCAAGCCGACCACGCTGACCACGCCGACTGCAGTGGATTTCGCACTGGGTTCTCCCTGGAAGGTTAGAAAGCGCCGATGCCGTCGGGCGTGCCCAAGCCGGTGGGCGCGTCGTAGCCGTGCCTGGCGACGCACAGGTAGTCGTCACCGCAGGCCTGGGCGGCCGTGACAAACATCGAGTTGTTCCCGCGGTTCACGTCGAACAGGTGGCCCGCGTGCGCGTAGGCATAACCGGGCCTGATCTTGGCGGCGTTGCCGGCCAGACCGTAGATCCCGGCGATCAGCGGAGCGGAGACGCTGGTGCCCCCGATCGTGACCCAGCCGCCGAAGTCCTTGCTGTAAATAGGCACGTTCCAGGCCACCGCCGCGACGTCGGCGACGGTGCGGCCAGGGCAGCGCGCATCATGCTGCCAGGACGGCTTGGCCATGTACGCTGAGCAGCCACTGCCGCCCGCGAAAAACCTTCCCCGCTGGTTCGCGACCTGCTCGTTCCAGCCGCGTCCCGTCTTGGGGGCAGCGGTGAGTTCTGTGCCGCCAACCGCAGTGACGTTCGCTAGGTCGGCAGGAAAGTTCGCCGCGGTGAACCCGAGATCTCCCGAGGACGCCACGATCGTGTGTCCTGGATGAAGGTAGTCCTTGGCCACGGCGAGCGCGGCGCCGTTCTCCCGCTGCCCGTAGCTGTTGGAGATCACCTTGGCTCCGAGTCGGACGGCGGTGTTCTCGGTCGCGCCCAGGTTGAACGGCGATGCGTTCTTCCCCTCGACGACCAGGATGCGGCAGCGCGGGCAGGCCACCGAGATCATCGACACGTCCAGGGTCTCTTCCAGCGCCCACCCATTTGGCACCCCGGAGGCCGGCAGCGGGCTGGCCCGGCCGTCCTGGTTGACGATCCGAAGGCAGCCGCTGGCCGTGGTGCAGGCGGGCAGGTGGAAGAAGGATCGGTAGAACGCCAGGTCACTGTCCAGGTCCGGGGCGTTGAAGGCGATCGACACCGCCACCGTCATCCGGCTCCGCCTGCTGACCGGCAGCCGGTAGGCCGCCTCGATCTGCTGCGGCGTCAGGCCTGCCGGTCCGGCGGACTGGCCGGCGGCCAGCGCCGCGTTCACCGCGAACTGAGGCCGGTAGACCGCATAGCAGCGCATCTCCCCCGCCGGGGCCAGCGGGCACGCGGCCCGGAACCCGCCGGACGCCACCCGGGCAGGCGCCCCACGGGCAGGCGCCCCGCGGGCAGGCGCCCCGCGGGCAGGCGACGCGCCGGCCGGCACCGCAGTCACCGCGGCCAGCACCACGGCCCCGACTACAACGCCACCAGCCAGGGCAAGACGCGAACGGACGAGCCGCCCGGCCGCGAGACGCCGGACGATCCAAAACAACATGAATGCTCCCATCGGTTACGGCCGAGCCGCGGTGAGGTGAGAGGAGAGGAGAGGAGAGGAGAGGCGAGGAGGGCCTAGCTGCCGGTGCACTTGGGCTGGGCATACACGAGCTTGGGCTCTGCCAGGATCATCTGGCCGCGCCGGACGGTGGCCGCGATCTGCACACCGGCGCCGCGCGGGAGAGCCGGGGTCCAAATCTCAAGCAGGAGGTGCGATTGCCGCACTTTGCCGCCGGGAGTCACCACCCCGAAGAGCCCCTTTGCCGGTATTGACTTGCCAGGTATGGGCTGCGGCAGCGGGAACACGTGCTCATATCGATGTATGTCGGCAGGGAAAGGGTGGCAGTGCGGATTCGTGTGGCCGTAATAGGTGACGCTGGCCGGAACCCCATCGGCGCGTATCCGGCGTTCCAGGCCAGCCGGGTCGCGCAGCTCGTGAATGCTGATCGCCACGGCACCGCCCGGCTTGCTCACCACGGTCCAGGCCGTGAACCGGACGGCGGACGGCCGGCTCGGCGCCGACGCGGCCAGCGAGGTGACCGCCAGGACCGCCCCGGTCGCCACGGCCAGCGCACCGACCGCCGCCACCCGGATCCGGCGCCGAAAGCGAAGGCCTTGCCCTCGGCTGATGATGCGTTCGGCAGGAATGCTCATGCGCACCCCAGCGGCACACTGCCGCACGGCCGTGATCACGTCGTCGTCGTTCATCGCGAAACCTCCTGCTGTTGATCGGAAGCGAGATCAGCGCGCAGCGCGGCCAATGCCCTGGTCATGTGGGCCATGACGGTGTTGGGCGCGATGCCGAGTACCTGCGCGGTACTCGCGGTGTCCTGGTCGAGGATCAGGCGCAGCGCGATCACCTGCCGTTGCCGGGCGGGCAACCGCATCAGGGCGGCCATGATCACGGGGTCCACGCTGTGACCAGGTTGCTCACCCGGCGAGGGCAGGTCCGCGACGACGCCTGGGTCCGGGACCGGCACCTCGCGCCGACGGCGGCGCCAGCGCGACACGTTCGCGTTCAGCGCGGTGCGGATCACCCACGCTTCCGGCGCCGGATGCCGGCTGACCGTTCCCCACGACGCGCACGCCCGGGCGAATGCCTCGGCGACCAGATCCTGAGCCCGGTCGCCGTCCCCGACGCTGATCAGGACGGTGCGCAGGCAGTCGTCCCTTGATCGGCGGTAGAACTCAGCGAAGCCCTGTGCTGACATCGGCATGCCTATACAACGCGCGAACCGCCCAGATGGGATTACCCGCTCGCGAGGCCAATCCGGACGTGGTCACGGTGCTGGCCAAGCAAGGCATCGTTAATCCCGGGCGCTAAAAACCACGAGCAATATTTCAAAAATAAAATCTTTTTAGGGAGAAAAATTTGCGGGAGTTCTTGGCCGGTGCGCCAGGCTAACTCCCGTCCAGGTGATGAATCGTTATCGGCTCGACCGGATCGGCAAGCGTGATGCCGAAGACCCGGCTGTAGAAATAGAGTTCCGCCTCGATCGCCCGCGTGATGCTGCCGGCTTCCCGGAATCCGTGCGCCTCCCTTTCGAAGGCCAGGTAGGCGTAGGGGGAGCAGCGAGCCTCGAACACCGCGATCATGGCTTTCGCCTGCTCCGGCGGCACGACCTTGTCCAGGAGACCCTGCAGGATCAGGACGGGGCGACAAATGCGTTCCGGCTGATGGATAGGTGAGCGCTCGCGATGAGTTCCTGATTCTTCTGTGCCGACGAGCGTGAATAGATAGTGAGACTCGAATTTGTGGGTGTGCTTCCCGAGCTCCTCAAGGTCGGTGATGCCGTAGATGCTGGTCCCGGCGGCGAATTCCTCGCTCAGAATGAGCGCGCGCAGCGCCGTGTATCCACCGGAACTGCCGCCTCGGATCGCCATCCGGGTACGGTCGACCAGACCCTGGGCGGCTAGCTGATTGGCCGCAGCGGCGCAGTCTTCGGCGTCCATCAGGCCCCACGAGCCGTTAAGGCGCTGCCGGAACGCCCGTCCTCGTCCGCTTGATCCCCGGAAATCGACGTCGGCGACGCCGAAACCCCGGCTGGTGAAGAACTGGATGCCGAGATCGAGCTGGTTTATCACGCTCGCCGTCGGACCTCCGTGGCTGAACACGATGAGCGGCGGCAGCTCGCCGTCCGGGCCGGTGAACCCAGGATTGGCTGGCGGGTAGTACAGGGCGTAGGCCCGCTCGCCGTCACTGGTAGGAAACTCGATCTGACCGGGAACGGAGAAGAAGCCCGGATCGACGCCGGGCGAATAGCTGGACCGAATCGGGCGCGTGCTGGCGTCGGCGGGGTTGACCAGGGTCAGCGTCGGCGGCTGGGCTGGACAGCCCGCGATGCACACGATCTGCCCGCCAAGCGTCTGCAGCCGGGGCGAGAACGCCGTGAACGGCAGGTCAAGCGCTGTGACCTCGCCCGCTCCCGGCTCGATGATGCCCAGCGACTCGGCCGGCCCTGATGCGTACAAGCAGGCGATGCGGCCGTGGGCGAGGAAGGTGTAGGTGCGCAGGCCGAACGCCCAGGCCGTGGTCCCGAACTCGGCCTGGGCTGGAGCCAGCGGGATCGCCTCGGATCCGCGCTGGACGTAAAGGTTCCACCAGCCGGTCCGGTCGCTGACGAAGTGGAGTTCGCCGTCCGGGCTCCATTCGGGCTGGAAGATCGACTCCTCGCGTCCGCCGGCCACGGCCTGAGGCCCGTCTTCTGGCCCGTCGGCGAGCGTTCCGTCGCGGAAGCCGGCGACCTTCAGCTCGGTGCCGTCCCACGGCATCAGCGGATGGTCCCATTCGAGCCAGGCCAGCTGCCGGCCGTCCGGGCTGAACCTCGGCGAGGCGTAGAAGTCGCGTCCGGAGCCCAGTGTTTGCCAGTCAAGCGCGCGTACGGGAACCGGCGACTTGAGGTCGATGGCGATCAGTTCGTTACGGACTTCGGTGTCCTCGTGCGATTCGAGTACGCACACCAGCCAGGAGCCGTCCGGGCTGACGGTCGCGTCCGCGTAACGCAAGCCGCCCGGCAGCTGCGGCGCCGCGGTGATCGGCACCGGCGGCTGGTCCTTGGCGATGCGGTAGAGCCGCTGATCGGCGAAGTCTGACGCGAACACGACGCCATCGTGGACGACCCACGCGCCGCCGCCGTACTCGTGGACTCGACTGCGCGCGTCGAATGAGTCCGGCGTGACCTCCCTGATGCAGCCGGCGCGGTCGAGCTTGCTGATGACGCAGCGACCGCCTTCTTCTGGCCGGTCCTCGGCCCAGTAGAGGTCACCGTCGCAGACGGCCAGGTCGTGGAGCCGCAGTTTTCCCTGGGCGACCAGTTCCGAGGTGATCGGCGACCGCCAGGCGCCGAAGGGAGCGATCTGGCTCATGCCGTGTCCGCCGTGTCCGCCGTGTCTGCCGTGTCCGCCGTATCCGGCAGCGCGACCAGGCTTATCAGGCGGTCGCCCTCCTCGAACACCAGGTGATGTTCTCTTAGCAGGCCCAGGCTCGCGTCGACGTCGGCGAGCTGGCCCAGGTGGGCAACTCGCTGCGGCGAGGTCAGCCGCTCGAGCAGCAGCTCGGTGGTCCGGTCGACCGGAAGCTCCTGCGGGGGGCCGTATCTGGTGTCGCGGACCAGGCCGACCCCACTCTGCGACCGGGTGAGCATCAGCCGGGGCGGCCCGCCGGCGCTGGTTCGTTCCCACGTCCGGCGCCAGTCATCGATGAGCTGCCGCAGCGGCTTGAGCCAGGCCGCGGCGGTCAGCAGGTGCGGGGACAGGCTCTCGTCGGTGAAGTAGTAGGCGAGCTGCTCGCGGGCACCGCCGTCGAGCGGGTAGACGAGCTCATAGAAATCCATGGGCCGCAGCTCAAGCTGATAGTCCTTCTGCCGCATGTAATAGGGACTGTATCGGTCATAGCGCACGATGTAGACACCTGTCGGTGGCGGGAGATGGTAGAGGTGGGGAACGTCTTGTGCGTACTGACGGTAGACGCTCTCGTCTTCGCCGGGGAAGCCGATGAGCAGGTTCCACTGCGGCTCGATGCCATACCGGAGGCAATTCTTCAGGAACTGAATGTTCGCGAACGCGGTCGTTCCCTTGCCCATCAGCTTGAGCGTACCGGTATTGAGAGCCTCGATGCCCGGCTGCACCTTGGTGACCCCGGCCCTGGCCATTGTTTTCATGTCGGCTTCGCTGACTGGGATCTTGACCTCGTAGAAAATGGTGACCCCGGACGGAGGTTCGAGGTAAGGCAGCACCTTGGTCAGGTAGTTCCTGGGCAAGATGTTGTCGGTGCAGTTGAAGCTCGAGCACCACGGGTGGAAGCGGAAGAGCCAGCGGAACTGCCGTAACGCCAGGTCAGGCGCCATCGCGCGGTAGCCCATGCCCAGGCCGTTAAGACCGCAGAAGGTGCAGTGGGAGTGTTCGCCCCACCAGCACCCCCTCGAGGTTTCAAAGGGCAGCAGAACGGGAGTGCCGTTCTGGGCGCGAGGCCCGTCATCGGCCGAAATCGCCGTTCGGAAAGCATCGTAGTCCGGCTCTATGTAGTCATCGATATCACGGTCCGGTCCGATCGAGTCCCTGGCCCCCGGATCGCCGGCGTTGTCCCTGGACACTATTCCCCGGATCGAGCCGATCAGGTCGCGCCGGCCGGCCACCAGCCGGTGCAGGAACTCGGGGAAGGTTCGCAGAGCGGGCCCGGCGAATACATAGTCGAGCGCCCGGAAGTTCCCGGCGATGGCGGCTCCCATCGGAGCCTCGCAGTTTGCCCCGCCCATGATCGTGATCACGTCCGGGTTCGCGTCTTTGATCAGGCGGGCCATCGCGACGCTGGGGACGGTCTGGGCGAACATGGACGTGAAGCCGACGACGTCGGCCGACGCCAGGCCGTAACGGGCGATCAGTTCTGAGCAGGCCGAGCCGAGCTGCGCGCGGATGGCGAGCAGGTGATCGCGAAACTCTTTCCACTGCGAGCTTATGTAATACCGGGCGAAGTAGTCCTGCGCGTTATCCGGGGTCTCCGGGAACGCCACCTTGGTGAAAAGCCATTCGCCGACCCCGCTGACCAGGTGTTCGGTGTCCGAGGTGATGGCCTCGTAGGCGCGTAGGCCGACGAGCTTGGCGAAGTCCTGGTTGAGATACAAGACGTCGACCTCGACGTCACCGGCGAACTCGCGGCGGGTGAGGGCCGCGAGCTGGCTTAGCGCGAACGACGGCCGGTTCCAGTCGGCGAAGGGCATGTTGACCAGCAGAACGCGTAACATCTGATCACCTCACGGGATCCTGATTCAGGTACCTGGCGGCGGCCCGGATGGTCTGCGCCCGGTAGGCGGCCTGGACCGGCATCACCAATCCGCGTTTCTTAAGCTCGGCCGCCAGCCGCATGACCCCGAGCGAATCACCGCCGAGTTCGAAGAAGTTGTCGTCCAGCCCCACGGCGGCGACCCCGAGGACCTCGCGCCAGAGGTCAGCGAGAAGCAATTCGGTGGCGTTCCAGTTGTTCTCGGCGGCCGGCGCCGGGGCGCGGGCCTGGGCCGGGGCTGGCAGTGCGCTCCGGTCGACCTTGCCGCTCACCGCCAGCGGCACCTCGGTGATCGGCACCAGCGTGTTCGGCACCATGTGATCGGGCAGCCGGGAGCGCAGGAATTCCCGCAACTGGTCGAAGTCGCAGGGTTCGGCGTCGCTGGCCGGCACGACGTATCCGACCAGCCGGCGCTGGGCGGGCGCGCCCTGGAGCGCCTCCTGGTAGACGGCTGCTACCGCGTCCCGCACGCTCTTGTGCGCGCGCAACGTGACCTCGATGTCGCCGAGCTCGACCCGGAAACCGCGCAGCTTCACCTGGTCATCGCGGCGGCCGACGAAGTCAAGCGCGCCGTCGGGAAGCCAGCGGACGATGTCGCCGGTCCGGTACAGCCGGGCCGATGACTCGGCCGCGAACGGGTTCGGCCGGAACCGTCCGGCGGTGCGCCCGGGCTGGTTCAGGTAGCCGCGGGCCACCCCGAGGCCGCCGATGTAGAGCTCGCCCGGGATCCCGACCGGGACCGGCTCCATCTCCTGATCAAGGACGTAGACCTCGGCGCCGGTCACCGGACGGCCGATCGGCACCCGCCCCAGCGGCGTCACCCGCGTCGCCGTTCCTGAGGTGGTGACGGTCGTACACTCCGCTGGCCCGTAGCTATTCAGCGTGACGGTCCCCGCGCCACCGCGTATCCGCGCGACGTGAGCGGCGCTGACCGGCTCGCTGCCGAGGTCGATCAACCGCAGCGCCGCCAGCTCGGCGACGTCCTGCTCCGCCAGCAGGTTGAACAGCCCGGCGGTCAGGCACAGGTACGAGGCCTGTCCGGCCAGTTCCTGGTAGTCCTGGATCGCGAGCCGGCCCGCGGGCGCGATGCGGACCTGACCCCCAGCGGCGAGTGCACCCCATAGCTCAAGGGGGAGCAGGTCACCGCCGGCGGGAGAGTGGAGCACGGCGACGTCTGATCGCAGCGGGACGAATCGATGCCGTGCGTCGAGCACGTTGCAGACCGAGCGGTGAGTGATCATGATGCCCATCGGCCGTCCCGTCGAGCCCGAGGTATGGACGACGTAGGCGATGTTGCCCGGCGAGACCGGGTAGTGCGGCCGCGAGTCTGGATAGCCGGCGGCGTCGGCCAGTAGTTCTTCCAGCGACAGCAGCTCGCAGCCGGCCGGCAGCTGGCCGGAGCGCCGGAGCTCGTCGCAGAACTCGTCGCGGAGATCGTCGGCTGACACCAGGATCGCGGGCCTGGCGGTCTGCACCATCTGGCCCAGCCGGTACGCGGGAAACGTCGGGTCGAGCGCGGCGTAAGCCCCGCCGGCCTTGAGCGCGGCGAGCAGCACCGTGACCAGTTCGACGCTGCGGGGCAGGCACACGGCCAGCAAGGTCTCGGCCCGCAGGCCCCGGGCCCGCAGCGCCCGCGCGAGCCGGTTCGCGGCCGCGTCAAGCTCGGCGTAGGTCACGGCGGTCGTACCCGCGCGGACCGCTGTCGCCGTGGGGGTGCGATCGGCTTGTCGTTCCAGCTTGAGCTGGAGACAATCGGGCGCCTGCCCGGGAGCGCCGCGCGCCCACCGCCCGGTGAGCAGGCTCCGCTCGCCCGCGGTGATCATCGGCAACCGACGTATCCGCTGGTCAGGGTCGGCCGCCGAGCTGGCCATGAGCTCGCGGAAGTGCCCGGCCATCCGCTCGACGGTCGAAGCGTCGAACAGGTCGTTGCGGTACTCGAGCATCGCGGCCAGGCCGCCCGCCACCTGGCCCGTGGTCAGCGTGAGGTCGAACAGCGAGGTCCCGGTATGCGGCAGGTCAAGCGGCAGCACCT
This sequence comes from Streptosporangiaceae bacterium, assembly GCA_035606435.1. Taxonomy (GTDB): domain Bacteria; phylum Actinomycetota; class Actinomycetes; order Streptosporangiales; family Streptosporangiaceae; genus Chersky-822. Next base: position 14,399 of record DATNFM010000169.1, read on the forward strand.
CAAGCTCGGCAAGCCGCAGCTGCCGGGCCGATCCGGGCTCAAGGGAGAACATCACCTGGAACAGCGGCTGGCGGCCCAGGTCCCGCTGGACCGACAGCTCTCTGGCAAGCAGCTCGAATGGCAGTTCCTGATGGGCCAGCGCGCCCAGGGTGACCTGGCGCACCTGGCGGATCAGATCCGACACCCTCGGGTTGCCGCTCAGGTCGAACCGCAGCGGCAGCGCGTTGGTGACGAAGCCGATCAGGCCGCCGACCTCGGGCCGGGCCCGGTTCGCGGCGGGCGTGCCGATCACGAAGTCCTCCTGCCCGCTGTAGCGGTACAGCAGGGTCACGAAGGTGCTGAGCAGCGCCACGAACAGCGTCGTCTTGTGGTCGGCGGCCAGCGCGCTCGCCTGCTCTGCGAATTCATCGCCGAGCGGGAACATGTCCCGGGTGCCCCGCAGGTCATCCGCGCCCGAGCGCAGGCCGTCGGCAGGCAGCGCGAGCGAGGGCGGGGCATCGGCCAGCTGGGCTCGCCAGTAGCGAAGGTGCCGTTCGAGCCGCTCGCCCTGGAGCAGTTGCCGCTCCCAGGCCGGGTACTGCGACGGCTGCATGGACACCGGCTCCAGCGCATCGAGGGCCTGCGGGTGCGGCGCGCCGTAGAGGCAGCCAAGCTCCCGCCAGAACACCTCAAGCCCCCAGCCGTCGATGACGATGTGATGGAACGTGACGACCAGCCAGCTCTCGGCATCGTCAATGGCGACCAGCAGTACCCGCCACAGCGGGGGACGGGTCAGGTCGAACGGCTTGCTCAGCACGTTGGTGGCCAGGTGCAGCGCGATCGCCTCGCGCTGGCCAGGCGGATCTGGCCGGAGGTCGGTGTAGCGAAAGTCGATCTCGGCCGCGTCGCCGATGAGCTGGAGCGGGCGCTCGATGTTCAGCGAGAACGCCGTCCGCAGGGACTCGTGGCGCTGCGCCAGCGCGGTCAGTGCGCGGCGGAGGCTGGTGACATCGACCGGGCCGATGATCCGCAGTCCGGTGGTGACGTTGTGCGCCGGGCCGGCCTGATAGAGCTGTTCGGTGTGCAGTAAGCGAAGCTGCGCGAAGGACGGCTCGACCTGCCTCATCTGACCCCCGTCTGGCCGCCGGGCGTGATCGCGGCACGCACGATTCTCAGCACGGCGGCTCCTGAATGGGCGAGGTAGAAATGGTCGCCAGGCAGCCGGTGGACGCGGCAGGAACTTCTGGTCAGGCCGGCCCAGCTCGACAGATCCCGGCCGGCGAGGGAATAGTCCCCGTCGCCGGCGATGACCGTGATCGGCGCGGCGACGGGCTCACGGCCGAGATCGCTCGCGGACAGCGCTATGTCGGCCCGGACCAGCGGCAGGAACAGTTCCCTGAGCGCAGGGTCGGCCACGCGCTCGCCGACGCTGGCATCCAGCGATGCCATCTGGTCGACCAGCGCGTCGTCATCGAGGTAGGCGGCCGCGGCGGACGACCGGTGCTCCGGGCCGGCGTGGCCGGAAACGACCAGTGCCTCGACCGGGCATCCGGCGCCTTCCAGCGACCGGCACAACTCGGTGGCGATCAGCGCGCCCATGCTGTGCCCGAAGAGCACGATCCTGGGGAAGGCCACGGCCTGGACGACCACGGTCTGGACGGCGTCGGAGAGCTGGGCGACCAGTTCGGTGATGCGCGTGATCGGTGGTTCGTCGATCCGCGTCTCCCGGCCGGGCAACTGAACGGCAACCACGCCGATCTCCGGGTCGGACCCGCCCAGCCAGCGTCGGTAGCTGGACGCGCATCCTCCAGCGTGCGGCAGGCAGATCAGCCGGATCGCTTGCGTGGCGCTGGTGACGTCGCCGAGGAACCACCTGCTGGTTGTGGCACTGCTGGTTGTGGCACTGCTGGTTGTGGTACTGCCGTTTGTGGCACTGCCGTAGGCCGAGGTCACACCAGTTCCTCGCTCTTGACCGCGGCCGGCAGCTTCGAGGCGCGCAGCGTGACCCTGACGAAGAAGAAGCCGCCGATGGTGTGGGCAAGCGCCACCAGGAGGAAGACCGTTCTCACGCCGGCCGCTTGCATCACCGGAGCGCCGATGAACAGCCCGATGGCGCCCGCCACCAGCGTGATCGTCAGGTACGCCGACAGCGTCCTGGCTCGCAGCTCGGCGGGTACTCGCTTCGTCTGCACCGCCGTCGTGGGCCCGCCGATCAGGCCGGTGCACGCTCCGGCGATAGCCAGGACCGCGCCGACGACGACGACCTGCGACGTCCCTACCAGCACCCACAGCGTGAGCGCCTGGATCACCTTCCCGATCACGGCCAGCCGGAGCGGGGCTCGGTGACGCAGCAGCGGGAGCACGAGCAGGTTGCCCGCCAGCGCACCGCCGCCGAAGGTGCCGAACAAGATGCCGGCGACCTGCGGATGGTGGGCGTAGCTGAAGAAGACGAGCACCGGGATGGCGGCGAAGATGAGCTGCCAGCCCATCTCGAACGCCGAGACGGTCACCGTCCAGGTGCGCAGCAGGCGGTCGGTCCAGAGCGTGCGCAGGCCGACGAACAGTCCCTGCGCGCTGGTCGTCTCGGGGATCGCCTTTCCGCGAGGGACGAGAAGGGCGATCAGCAGGAATGCGATCAGGAAGGTGCCAGAGTCCACCCACAAGACGGCGGTGGCGCCGATCAGCCCGATGAGAACGCCCGCGATCGGCGCGCCGAGCAGGACCGTGGTGCGGTTGGCTCCTAGCAGGAGCGCGTTCGCCTTGGTGAGAAGCTGATCATCGTCGCCGACGAGGTCGGGCAGGATGACGACCTGAGATGCCTGGTAGGGGATATACGGAGCGCCGACGGCGAAGACGATCACCAGCAGGACCGGGAAGGACAGTGCTCCGCTCGCGTGAAGCAACGGGATCAGCGCGATGAGCGCCGCACCGGTCAGGTTGCCGAGCAGCATCATCCGCCGCGCGCCGATCCTGGTCGCGATGCCGCCACCCGGAAGGCCGGCCAGTGCCATGGCCGCCATCTGGGTTGCCAAGACGATGCTCATGCGGGCCGGGGACCCGGTAGTGACCAAGACGAACCAGGGAAGCGCCAGCTTGGTCATCGCAGACCCGGTGACCGAGATCACCTCAGCGGCGAGAAGCGCGGCCAGCGGCAGGTGCCGTACCGGCGGTTCTGTCGTCGGTAAGCGTTCCATGGTGAGTTGTCTACGTCTTTCGACGGCCTGACCTCTGTCTACCACGGTGCGTACGTCACCGCAATCGGCTGCGCCTGTGCAGCTGGAGCCTTCCCTGACCGAAGACGTTGGACTAGGCTGGATAGCAGTATGGACAATGAGAAATCGCTGGGATTCTCTACTCGCGCCATTCATGCCGGGCAACCGGACGATGCTCAGGGCAACGTTCCCGTGTCCCCTCCTATCCACCTTTCGGCCGACTATCTTTTCGACGGCGTAGAACATTATGCCGAGGTTCTGAGCGGCCACCAGCAAGGCTATGCCTACGCTCGCTTCGGCTCGCCCACGCATACTTCGTTACATCAAGTCGTGGCTTCGCTCGAAGAGGCCGAATCCGCGTTTTCGTTCTCCAGCGGCATGGCGGCGATACATACCAGCCTCGCGGCAATGACAAAGTCTGGCGATCATATCGTTGCCGATTACGGCGTCTATAACACGACGTACTCGCTGATCGAATCGTTCCTGCCCCGGCACGGAATCCGGGCCACCTTTACCGAGCCTGAGGCGACTTCGATTGCCGAGGCCATTGAGCCGGAGACGCGCCTGGTCCTTATCGACTCGATTACCACGCCGTCGTTCCGCGTGGCGGATGTGGCCGGCGTCGCCCAGGTGTGCGCGGCTCGTGGGATACCGCTGGTGGTCGACAATACGATCGCCACTGCCTATCTGCTGCGCCCGCTGGATTTTCCCGGTGTCCAGCTCGTCGTGAATTCCACGTCGAAGTACATGGGCGGACATTCGGACCTGATAGGTGGCTGCGTCGCCGGGTCGACGGAACTGGTGCGCAGGATCGGGGAACTCTCCCGGCAACTCGGGTCGATCGGCGGGGTGTTCGAGGCCTGGCTCACCCTGCGCGGCATGCAGACCCTGGCCCTGCGCATGGCGCGCCAGTGCACCACCGCCCTGGCCCTGGCCCGGTTACTCAACGACCGCGCCGAGGTCAGCGGCGTCGGCTACGCCGGACTGCCCGGCCATCGCGATCATGAGCGTGCGGTCCGCCTGTTCGGCGGGGCCGGCTTCGGTGCCATGCTTTCCTTCTCGCTGGCCGAAGGCTACGACGACGCGGTCGGGTTCTGCCGGGCTCTGCGGCTGGCGCGGGTGGGCTCGGGCTTCGGCGGCGTGCGCACCGAGGTACGCCACCCCGCTACCACGAGCCACAAGTTCCTGACCGAACGGCAGCGGCTCGATCGCGGCATCGGCCCGGGCCTGATCCGGGTGGCCGTGGGCGCGGAAGACGCCGCTGACCTGCTCTGCGATTTCAGCGACGCGCTTGACCGGCTGCACGGCAGCAACGCCGGCGGGTAGCGCCGTGGGCGAACTGTTTCACGAGTTGTTCCTGGCGGAGGCCGAGCGGACCCCGCACGCCACCGCCCTGGCCGGCCACGGACCCGACATCACCTACGCCCAGCTCGCCCGCCACTCCACCCACATCGCCCGCCAGCTCACCCACGCCGGCCTCACCCCAGAAAC